>DATKQI010000326.1:0-5810 GCA_035532755.1 Acetobacteraceae bacterium | reverse complement strand
GCCATGGCGGTTCGCGCAAGGGGGGCACCGATCACAGGCATTGCGGGCATGGGGCTTTATCCTCCTTCTGCTGCGAACGGCGCGGTCTTGCTGCCGGCCGTGCGGCTGTGAACCGGTTCAGCGCATCGGATGTTCCATGGTCGGCACATGCCAGATCCCTTCGGCATACTCCCGGATCGACCGGTCCGAGGAGAACCAGCCGATCCTGGCGGTGTTGAGCACGCTCGCCCGCCACCATGCCGCCGGATCGCGCCAGAGCGCATCGATTGCGCGCTGGGCTTCCAGGTAGGCGTCGAAATCCGCGGTCACCATGAAACGGTCATGGTCGAGCAGGGTGGAGACCAGGTTCTGGTAGCGATCCGCGTCACCTGGCGAGAACACGCCGGAGGCGACGGCATCCAGCACTTCCGACAGGGCATCCGATGCGGCGACGGTGGGACGCGCATCGAGGCTGCCCTGGCGGCGCGCCTCCACCTCCTTCGCGTTGAGGCCGAAGAGGATGATGTTGTCGGCGCCGACACGGTCGCGGATTTCGAGGTTGGCGCCGTCGAGCGTGCCGATGGTCAGTGCGCCGTTCAGCGCGAGCTTCATGTTGCCGGTGCCCGATGCCTCCATTCCGGCGGTGGAGATCTGCTCCGACAGGTCGGCCGCGGGGATGATGCGTTCGGCGAGGCTGACGTTGTAGTTCGGCAGGAAGGCCACCTTCAGCAGGCCACGCACCGTCGGGTCGTTGTTGATGACCTGTGCGACATCGTGCGCGAGACGGATGATCAGCTTGGCCCGTTCGTAGCCGGGCGCGGCCTTGCCGGCGAAGATCTTCACCCGCGGCAGCCATTCGCGCATCGGCTGCGCGCGGATGGCGTTGTAGAGCGCGACCGTTTGCAGGATGTTGAGAAGCTGACGCTTGTACTCGTGCAGGCGCTTCACCTGCACATCGAACAGCACGGCGGGGTCGATCGACAGGTCGAGCTCGGTGGCGACGAGCCGGGCGAGCGCCTGCTTGTGCGTCCGCCGCGCTGCCGCGAATGCCGCCTGGAAGCCGGCATCGCCGGCATGGGGGGCGAGATCGGCGAGTGCCTGCGGATCGCGCAGGAACCGCTCGCCGATGGTATCCGTCAACAGGCGGGTGAGGCCGGGGTTGGCGTGGTGCAGCCAGCGGCGGAAGGTGATGCCGTTCGTTTTGTTCACGATCCGGCCGCCATAGACGCGATTGAGGTCGCGAAAGACCGATCCACGCAGCAGTTCCGTATGGATCTCGGAGACGCCGTTGACCCGGTGGGAACCGATGAAGGCGAGATGGCCCATCCGCACGCGCCGCCCGTGGTGCTCGTCGATCAGGGACAGCGCCGACAGCACCCCATCATCCGCCTCGCCGCAGGCATGTGCATGGTCCAGGTGGCGCGCGTTGATCAGGTAGATGATCTGCATGTGGCGGGGCAGCAGCCGTTCCAGCAGCGGCACCGGCCACATCTCCAGCGCCTCCGGCAGCAGGGTGTGGTTGGTGTAGGAGAAGACGGCGACGACGACCCGCCACGCTTCGTCCCATTCCAGGCCGTGCCGATCGACCAGCAGGCGCATCATCTCCGCTATGCCGATGGCCGGATGCGTGTCGTTCAACTGGATCGCCACCTTGTCGGGCAGCGATCGCACGTCGCCGTGTTCGCGCAGGTGGCGGTGCAACAGGTCCTGCAGGGATGCGGAGGCGAAGAAGTATTCCTGGCGCAGGCGCAGCTCCCGCCCCGGGGCAGATTCGTCACCGGGGTAGAGCACGCGGGATATTGCCTCGATCCGGACGCGTTCGCTCAGGGCGCCGACATGATCGCCGCGGTTGAACTCGTCCAGCCGCAACGGCGCGGCGGCGCGGGCGGACCACAGGCGCAGCGTGTTGACGTGGCGGCCGCCGGCGCCGACGATCGGCGTGTCGAAACCGGCGGCGGAGACGATCTCCGCCGGGTTCCAGGTGTAGTGCATCCGCCCGGCGGCATCGTGGGTGGCGGCGACCGCGCCGCCGAAGCCGATCTCGTAGGCTGCTTCCGACCGCTCGAACTCCCACGGGTTGCCGAAGGACAGCCATTCCTCCGGCACCTCGTGCTGGCAGCCATCATGGATCACCTGGCGGAACAGCCCATGGTCGTAGCGGATGCCGTAGCCGATGGCGGTGACCCCGAGGCTCGCCATGCTCTCCATGTAGCACGCGGCGAGCCGGCCGAGGCCGCCATTGCCCAGGGCCGCGTCCGGCTCGCATTCGCGCAGCCGGTCCAGATCGACCCCGAACTGGCCGAGTGCCGCGCGGGTGGTTTCGAGCAGGCCGAGATTGCCGAGCACATCGCCCAGCAGCCGGCCGATCAGGAACTCGATCGACAGGTAGTACACGCGCTTGCGGCCCTCGATGGCGCAGCGGTGCTGGGACTCCATCCAGCCGTCCACCACCTGGTCACGCACGGCCAGCGCGGTGGCGATGAACCACTCCCGCTCGCTCGCCACGTCGGCGGCCTTGCCCACATGATAGGTGAGCTTCGAGAGGATGCGGTCCTTCAGGCGGGCGATTTCATCGGGAGGCGCAGCATATTCGTTCATCGGGCCATCCGCTTCATGCGCGGCCATCAACGCATGAATCGATTGCCGATGGCCAGCCTTCGCCGCATCCTCATGCCGCCCGCCAACCCGGCACGCACCTTGGCATCAGATCGGCAGCGGGCCTGCCTTCATCCGCTCCATCGCGAACCGGCTGGTGACGTTGCGCAGCGGCAGGGCACCGATCAGCCGGCGGTAGAAATCGTCATACGCGGCAATGTCCGCCACGACGACGTGCAGCAGGTAGTCCACATCCCCGCTCATCCGCCAGGCATCGACGATTTCCGGCATCCCGTTCACCACCCCGGCGAAGCGTTCCAGCCAGGCGGCCGAATGGTCCGTGGTTTCCAGCGCCACGAACACCGATACCGGCAGGCCGAGGGCCGCCTGGTCCAGCACGGCGACACGGGCGCGGATCACCCCGGTCTGCTCCAGCCGGCGGATGCGCTTCCAGCAGGGCGTCGGCGTCAGCCCGACTTCGGATGCGATCTCCGCGAGGGACAGCCCGGCATCCCGCGCCAGGAGGCGCAGGATGGCCCGGTCGATGGCGTCCATCTCCGTCTTGTCGGCCATAAGACATTTTCATCCCATATATGGCGTATTGATAGCACATATTTCTTGAATTTGACAAGATGGGCCGCTTTTCGGAGAAACATCTCTCCACGTGCTGCCTGCCGCGCCCCCCCCGCGCGGCGAGCGGACCGCCCTGGCCCTGGCCTTGCTGGTGTTCGCGGCGGCGGTCGCGCCGGCTTGGCGCCAGGGCGGAGCGTGGTCTTTCGGCGCCGCAGGGCGCCCACGGCAGCAATCAGCGGGGCAGCAATCAGCCCGGTGGCGCGTCCAGCCCGAGCGCCTTCCCGGTGGCGCGGATGGCGGCCCAGGTGTCGGCTTGCAGCGGAATGCCGTTGCGTGTGCGGGCGTCACGGGTGCGCGCTTCGGGCTCCCCCGGGACCAGCACCTCGCCGCCGGGAGCGACGTGCCGGGACGATTTCACGTAGTCCGCATAGGCGCGGGCCTCGGCCACGAAATGCGCCGCGCCGAAACTTGCCGGATCGAGGTAGATCGAGAGCATGCCGTTGGTGATGCGCCCCCGCTTGCCGCCCGGAATAGGCCCTGCCGTGCCGCCGCCGGTGAGGCAGCCGGCGAGGATTTCGCACATGAAGGCGAGGCCCGATCCCTTGTGTTCGCCGAAGGTGCGCAGCGCGCCCTGCCCCTTCGCCGGATCGCGGACATGGGTACCCTCGATCGGCCCGTAGAGCGTGCGGGGGTCGGCCGATAGCTGCCCGTCCGGCGCGATCAGCGCGCCATCCGGCACCTTCTTGCCGCCGTTGGACGCGACTAGCACCTTGCCTTCAGCCACGAGCGAGGTGGCGAAATCGAGCAGCAGCGGCGGCCCCTCCGGCTGGGGAATGCCGATGCAGAAGGGATTGGTGGCGAAGCGCCGGTCCACTCCGCCGAACGGGGCCACGATCTCGCCCGCCGCGACGTTGACGAAATGGATCGACACCAGCCCGGCCTCGGCCGCGCGCTCGCCCCAATCCCCCACCCGGCCGATATGGCCGGAATTGCGCAGCGCGACGATGGCCATGCCGGCCGCCCTCGCCTTGGCGATGCCGAGATCGACCGCGAGCGGCGCGATGGTCTGGCCGAAGCCGCCGTTGCCGTCCACCACCGCGTGGCTCGGCCCATCCACCACGACCGTGATGGTCTGGCCGGCCTTCACCTTGCCCTCCTGCAGCCACTGCACGTAGCGGGGCACGCGGATCACGCCATGGCTGTCATGCCCGGCGAGGTTGGCCGATACCAGGTAGCGGGCGATGCGCGCGCTCTCGGCCGCCTCGCAGCCGGCAGCGGTGAAGATGCGTCCGATATGGTCGCGCAGAACCTCGACCGGCACGGTCGTGGTGGGGTGGCCATCCATCTTCTGTTCCTTCAGGCGGGGTCGGGCATGCGGTCGATCGCGCGGGCGGTCGCGCGGTGGGCGTGGTTGTCGGTCGGCACGATCACGAGATCGGTCACGCAGGCCCGTGGCGGCAGCGTGGCGCAGAACAGGGCGGCGGCGGCGATATCGTCGGGCTGCACCATCAGCGCGCGATCTTCCGCGCTGGGCGGTGCCGGGCGCTTGTCGAGGATGGGGGTGGCGACCTCGCCGGGGCAGATGCACACGCTGCGGATGCCGTGGATACCTTCTTCCGCGTTGATCGTCGCACTCATCGCCACGGCGCCGTGCTTTGCGGCGGTGTAGCTGGGGCCGGAGACCGCGTGGATCGCGGTGCCGGCCAGCGAGGCGATGTGGATCAGCATGCCCCCGCCCTTCGCCCGCATCGCCGGCAGCACGGCGAGGGAACACAGGAACGGCGCCTTGAGGTTCACATCGATCACCTCCGCCGCCCCTTCGGGGCCGAGGTTCTTCCAATGGCGGCGGCCGACGTTGCTGCCGGCGTTGTTCACCAGGATGTCCGGGTGGCCCCAGGCTTGCGCGACCTTGTCATGTGCGGCCCGCACGGCGGCGGCATCCGTCACGTCGGCCGGAGCCAGCAGCACGGTGCCGCCCGCCGCCCGGATCATTGCCTCGGTTTCACGCAGGCTGGCTTCGGTACGGCCGGTCAGCGCGACCTGCGCGCCGGCACCGGCGAATGTGAGGGCGATCGCCCGGCCAATGCCGCTGCCGGCCCCGGTGATCCAGGCGATCCGGCCTTTCAGCCCGCCCATCAGACGATGACGCCGCTCTCGGGCTCGATCAGATGCAGATGGTTGAGGTCGGCGGACATCGGCATCCGCGTTCCCGGCACTGCCGGCGCGCTCGGGTCCACCCGTCCGCAGAGCGGCGTGCCGTCGATGTGGAAATGCACCAGGGTTTCCATGCCCATCGGCTCCGTCACGTCCAGATCGACGTCCATCCGCACCACGTTCTCCTTGCCTTGCTCCCGCAATTCGGTCAGGTGCTCGGGGCGCAAGCCCAGCAGCATCGCCTTGTCCTTGTAGGGGGCGAAGCGCGCCTTCCGGTCGGCCGGCACCGGCAGGGTGATCTGGTCGGACAGGCGCAGGCTGAGCGAATCGCCGCCGTTCACCAGCCGACAGGGGATGAAGTTCATGGCCGGGCTGCCGATGAAGCCGGCCACGAAGCGGGTGCGCGGCCGGTGGTACAACTCCTGCGGCGGGCCCACCTGCTCGATGATGCCGCCGTTCATCACCACCACGCGATCGGCCAGCGTCATCGCCTCCACCTGGTCGTGCGT
>DATKQI010000325.1:0-16704 GCA_035532755.1 Acetobacteraceae bacterium | reverse complement strand
GGCGTGCGCAACCTGCTGCGCCATGCCGACATCCTGAAAGAGGTGCCGCTTGCCCAGCCCACGCGCTGGCTTGCCATGCCTTCGTCGGACTGTTTCCACATCGCCGAGACCGAAGGGTTGGTGGAACCATGTGCGACGCTCGGGCAAGCGGTGCGCAGTGGTGACATTCTCGCCCGCATCCATCCGATCGGGCGAACCGGATCGGCGCCGGCCGAATGCCGCGCCGTGCTCCATGGGATGCTGGCGGCACGGCATGTCCCCGGTCTTGTAAAGCCCGGAGACTGCCTGGCCGTGATCGCCGTTGAAACGGTTGCTCCTGAAGGCATCGATCGCGCCACGACGCGGCCCGCGCGCGATCCCGCACAATCGCCGCGAACAAACAGAGGAGAGACGATCCGATGAACGGAGAACTGAACAGGCGCACGGTGCTGGGGGCATTCGGGCTCGGGCTTGTGGGCGCCTCCATCGCCGGCAGTGCGCAGGCGGCATCGGCGCTGTCGGCGATCAGGAAGCGCGGCTTCATCCGTGCTGCCACGGCGAATGAAGTGCCGTACGGCTTCATGGATGCGAACGGCAACGCCGCCGGCATCGGGCCGGATGTGGCAAAGCATGTGCTGGCGACTCTCGGCATCAAGGATGTTGAATGGGTTGTCACGCCGTTCGGCTCGCTGATCCCTGGGCTGGAAGCGCGGCGCTTCGACATCGTCGCCGCGGAGCAGAACATCCTGCCGGCGCGCTGCCAGCAGGTTGCCTTCTCGGTGCCGAATTCAAGCTATGGGGAAGGGCTTTTGGTGAAGGCGGGCAACCCGACGAACATTCACAGCTACGAGGACATCAAGAAAAATCCGAAGCTGAAGATGGCGATCGTCAGCGGTGCGGATCAGCTCGATTTCGCGCATGGCATGGGCATTCCGGACAGCCAGATCGTGCTGATCGGCGCCAATGCCGATGCGCTTTCGACTGTCGAAACCGGGCGTGCGGACGCCTATGCGGCGACAGAGCTGACGGTGGCGCGGCTTGCCGCCCATAGCAAGGCGGTGGCTGCTGCCAATCCGTTCACCGATCCGCTCGCTCATGGCAAATCGGTGCGCAGCTACGGCGGGTTCAGCTTCCGCAAGGCAGATACGGACCTCGTCGCCGCCTTCGACAAGGCGCTGACCGCGTTCAAGGCGACCGATGTGTGGGCGAAAATCCTTTCCGGCTATGGCCTTGGTGCCACCAGCATCGCCGCAGCGCGCACAAAGACCACCGCCGAGCTCTGCGCGGGCAAATAGCACAGGCAGCGGCGGAGGACCATGCGATGCACTGGATCGGCTACATCGGGCCGCTGCTGGTGGGCGCGAAGGTGACGGCGGAAATCGCCGTCGCCTCCACCCTGCTCGGCGCCGTGGCCGCCTTCGCCGCCGGCATCGCCCGAGCCACGGGCGGCCGAGTCGCTTCGTGGATTGCCGCCATCTATGTCGAAATCTTCCGCGGCACGTCACTGCTCGTGCAGCTATTCTGGCTCTACTATGCACTGCCGCTGATCGGCCCGTCGATGACACCGATGCAGACCGGCATCGTCGGGCTTGCGCTCAACATCGGCGCCTACGGGGCGGAAGTGGTGCGCGGCGCCATCGTGTCTGTGCCGCGCAACCAGCACGAAGCAGCAGTGGCGCTCAATCTCTCCCGCGGTTATACGCTGTGGCACGTGGTGCTGCCGCAGGCGCTTGTGGAGATGATGCCGCCGCTCGGCAATCTCGCGGTTCAGAATCTGAAGGACACGGCACTGGTCTCCATGATCAGCATCGGGGATCTGACGTACCATGCGCAAGCCCTGCGCAACCTCACGCTTGCCAGCACGCCAATCTACACGCTCACGCTGCTTGGCTATTTTGCGATGGCATTGGTGCTGATGGCCGCCATGCGCGGGCTGGAAGCGTGGCTGCGCCGGGGAGCCGCGTTTCCGCGCGCCGCGCAGGCATGATGTACGGATACCACTGGGATCTGAGCAGTCCTCTCGCGTTCGCGCTGTCGATCCTGCCGATCCTCGGCATCGGACTTGTTATAACGGTGGAAGCCACGGCGCTTGGCTTCATCGTGGCACTCCTGCTCGGCCTTGTGTTTGCGCTGCTTCGCCGGGCGCGATCGCGCATCATCGTCTGGCCGACGGCGGTGGTGATCGAGTTCATCCGCGACACACCGCTGCTCGTGCAGCTCTATTTCCTTTATTTCGTGCTGCCTGATTACGGAATCGTGCTGCCAGCCTTCCTCACCGGCGCGCTCGCGCTCGGCGTGCAATACAGCGCCTATACCTCGGAGGTGTACCGCGCGGGCCTCGACGCGATCCATCGCACCCAGTGGGAGGCATCGGTGGCGCTCAATCTCAGCCGTGGGCGGATCTATCGCGATGTGGTGATCCCGCAGGCGATCCCGCGGATCGTGCCCGCACTCGGCAACTATCTCGTTTCGATGCTGAAGGATACGCCAGTGCTTTCGACGGTAACGGTGGTGGACATGCTCAACCTTGCCAATGTGATCGGCGATCGCACGTTCCGTTACCTCGTGCCGCTGTCCATGGTGGGCCTGATCTTCCTGCTGCTTACCATGATCTGTACCGCCGCGATCCGCTGGATCGAGGCCGCGTTGCCCAAGACCGGGATCCCCCTGCGATGACACCCCCAGATGCCCCAGCGCCCGATGCCGTGCCACCCATCGTCTGCTTCACGCGCGTCACCAAGCGATTCGGCCCGCTTACCGTGCTGGACCGGTTCGATTTCGCGGTCACCCCGGGTGAGAAGGTCACGCTGATCGGTCCCAGCGGCTGCGGCAAATCGACCGTGCTGCGCATCCTGATGACGCTGGAACCGGTGCAGGGCGGCACGGTGGAGGTGGATGGACTCGCCTACCACGAACCCGACGGGACAGGCCCTTTCCGCGCCAGCGAACGGCATTTGCGGCAGATTCGCTCCCGTGTCGGGATGGTGTTCCAGAGCTTCAACCTCTTCCCCCATATGAACGTGCTGCGCAACCTGATCGAAGCGCCGGTCGCTGTCCTGCGCCTGCCGAAGCGCGAGGCGATCGAACGGGCGCTCGATCTGCTGAATATGGTCGGCCTCGCCGATAAGCGGGATGCGTTCCCAAGCCAGCTTTCCGGGGGCCAGCAACAGCGCGTGGCGATCGCCCGTGCGCTCGCGATGCGCCCGCGCGTGCTGCTGTTCGACGAACCGACCTCCGCGCTCGATCCCGAACTGGTGGGCGAGGTGCAGGGCGTGATCCGCAACCTTGCCGACGCGCATGACCTGACGATGATCCTGGTGACCCACGAGATGCGGTTCGCACGCGAAATCTCCGATCGCGTCTGCTTTTTCGACAAGGGGTACGTTCTTGAGCAGGGGGCGCCAGAGGAGATTCTTGCCCGCCCACGGGAAAGGCGGACGCAGGTATTCCTTCGCTCAGTGCTTGGTTACGATACGGTTGACGATTCTACCGCGGAGAGATTCATCGATCGAAGGCACGGTCATGGCACAGAATCGCCTCCGCTTCCGGGGTGAAACCGAACGGTTCGCGGCACTCTGCCATTCGGGTCGGGATAGTGCGACGGGGAAACGCGGAAGATCGAACTCCTCGCCTGCTCGGTGTGCCCGAGGACGGCCTATTGCCTGCCGTTGCTCGCGCTCGAACGCTTGTTGCGCAGCGATCCAGACCTGCAGTTGCACTTCCTGTGCAAGGTCTGCCAAGAGTTGCGGGAGGCCCAGAGGCACGCGATCGCACTCGGCCGGAATGATGCGCGGGTGAGGATTGGACTGTTTCTTCACTTCCTCGAAAATCACGCTGCGTCTCGTGATCCTGGTGACGATTACATCCATCTCCCGACGAGTCGATCAGATATCGCGGACTACGTAGGGCTGACACTGGAAGCTGTTAGCCGGGCCTTTAGTCGCCTGCAGCAGCTGGGGTTTCTCAGGTTTCGGGATCGCCGAACTCTGCAGATCGTGGATCGCGCGAAGTTCGAGAGGTTTCTCGCCAGCGCTTGATGGCCGCTTTGGGTTCGGAGCACCACCAGATGCCCTTGCCCGCGTTCAGAATCTAGTTAGACCATCAGCATTGCAACAGTGCTGGCCGCCATGAGCAGGGCAGTGAGCCAGCCCATGACGCGCAGTGAACGCGGCAACGTGAGTGAGCCCATCACGCTTGACAGCGAGCCGAGCACGACCATCGCGGCGATCATCGGCACTGCCACCACGCCGTTGATCACCGCGGACCAGAACAGGGCCTGCATGGGCGCGATCGGCGAGAATACGATGCCGGCTCCGGCGATGGTCGCCACTGCGAGGGTTCCATAGAAGGCGCGCGCTTCCAGAGCACGCCGACTGAGCCCCACGGTCCAGTGCAGTCCCTCGCCAACGGCATAGGCGGCGGAGCCGGCCAGCACCGGGACTGCGAGCAGGCCGGTGCCGAAGATCCCAGCGGCGAAGATGAGTTGCGCGAACGGGCCGGCGACCGGAGCGAGGGCCGCAGCGGCGTCGGCGGCGGTGACGATGCGGGTGATGCCCTTCGCTTGCAGAGTGGCCGCGGTGCCGACGATGATCGCGAGCGAAACCCCGTTGGAATAGGTCATGCCTGCCCAGGTATCGAACCGGATCTGCGTCAGCTGCTTTGGTGCGTCTGCCGGGTGTTCCCGGAGCGGTGTGACATCCGGCTCGCTCTGCTCGTCCTCGGCTTCATCCGATGCCTGCCAGAAGAACAGATACGGGCTGATGGTGGTTCCCAGCACTGCGATCAGGGCCGTCAGCGCGTCCCTGTTCAACTCGACGCGCGGCAGCAGCGCGCCAACCAGTACCTGCCGCAATGGCAGGTGCAGCACGAACAAGAGCGCGACATAGGCGAGCAGGGATGCTGTCAGCCATTTCAAGGCTGTCACATAATGTTTGTAGGAGAGCCAGATTTCGCAACCGGCACAGAACATGGCGATCCCAATGGCGTACACTTGCTCCGGGCCTCCGACCAGCAATCGGGTCGTTTCCGCCATCGCACCCAGATCGGCGCCGAGATTGATGACATTCGCGATTATCAGCAGTGCCACCAGGAACAGCAGCAGCGGCCGTGGCGCGTGGGCGCGCAGCGCGGCGCCGAGACCATGGCCGGTCACCCGGCCGATGCGGGCGCTGATCTCCTGCACCGCCACCATCAAAGGCAGCGTCAGGACGACGCTCCAGCCAAGGCCGTAGCCGAACTGGGCGCCCACCTGGGAATAGGTGGCGATCCCGCTCGGGTCATCATCGGCGGCGCCGGTGATCAGGCCGGGTCCCAGCTGGCACAGCAGCGCCCGCGGGCCGCGCAGCCAACGCCTGCCGAGGTCCGCAGGTGCCGCAGCGGGCTCCTGCGGTTCGGACAGTATCGCCGCCGAGTCAGCCATCGAAGATGCTGACAGCAGCCGGTGCGGTCTGGCGATCGAAGACCTTCAGGAGCAAGCTTCCGCCCCGTTGATGACCGGCCGCCAGGAGTGGCGGTGCCAGGTCCAGCGCCGAACCTTGCAGAATGCAGCGGATCGCTCGACAGCCAAGCCGGTTCGCGATCCCCTCCAGTTCGACCACCAAAGCACTCAGGGCGGGGAGTGGATCCAACACATCAAGGGCAATAAAATATTCCGCGGTCAGCATGGCATGATGGATCAGATCGTGCTCCCGGCGATAGCAGACCAAGCCGCAGGGAAATGGCTGTGCCCGTCGGCGCACGACCAGGATGCCGGCCTGCGAAGCCCGGTGTGGATCGGTCAGGCGGCGTGCCAAACGGGTCCACTGCCTCGGCTCGAGCGCCGGCAATACCTCCCGAACCAATGGGTAGGCGAGGGGGATCTGATTGCGAGTGAGGTTTTCAACGAGGAATATCGACATGATCCTTCAATCGGTCGGACAGGTCATCATGGCCATCCACCACGACACGCGACTTGAGACAGATCAATGCCTTGCCTGCCGCGCGTTTGGGTGATAAAGGTCGACTGTCCAGCATGGGGGCGTTCCTGTGGCAGAAATGCCCAAAGGCATTCTTGGAACGAACGAATCGATGCTGCCGCTTCCTCGTCGGCCGATAGTCGTTCGCCGCCTGCACGGGGCCGAGCCTTGCGCCTCATGCGATGCACGGCCGAACAGTGTGTGCAGCGCGATTGACGATCGCGATTTGGAGCGGCTGGCTGCCGTTGCCGTGGTCTCGAAAGCAGAGCCTGGGCGAGCATTCATCAACGAGGGCGAGCGGGCAACCAGCTTTTTCAATGTGACAGCCGGCACCGCGCGGCTGTTCAAGCTGCTGCCGGACGGGCGGCGGCAAATCACCGGCTTCGCGGGCGCCGGACATTTTCTTGGCCTGGCTGTCTCAGACACCTACGCCTTCAGCGCCGAGGCCATCGGTCTTGTATTCTATTGCCGCTTCGCCCGCCCGCGCCTGCGCGAGGTGCTGGACGATTTCCCGGCCCTGGAGAGGCGCTTGCTGGGGGTCGCCTCGAACGAACTCGTCGCGGCGCAAGAGCAGATGCTGCTCCTGGGCCGCAAGACCGCCAAGGAGCGAGTGGCTAGTTTCCTCCTCGCGCGGAGCGTGGAGACGCCTCCCTGCACCGGCCCAGTTCAGCGGCTGAGCCTGCCGATGACACGAAGCGATATCGCCGATTACCTTGGACTCACCATCGAGACGGTGAGCCGGACGCTGACCCGGTTGAAGATGGATCGTGTGATCGGCATTCCGAACATCTCCGATATCCTGATCCACGATCAACATGCACTGGAAGCGCTTGCTGGCTGCGGAGGCTGACTCCCAGTATCAACCAGATCGCGGCTGCGGGGCAGCAACCCTGGAACGGTGACGGATGTCCAACGCAACGCCCCTTATGGGTCTGATCAATGTTGATGGTTCCCTTGGGCGGCCGGACCTGCGGGTCCGGCCAGATGACAGCGGATATCGAGGTTCGGCTGAGACCGCTGAATGAGTATGCATGCGTCGAACGGGCCGCCAGAACCAAAAGGCTACGGGGCGACAGCCAGAGAGAGTGACGCCTGGTTCCAGGCCCTACGCGAGTTCAAGCCGGGCGAAAAGCGGGATCTTGACCACGCTCAGGACGATCCCGAACAGGACCGCAGCGGCGAAGATGCCACCCACGATGGCGCCGGATAACGGCGTCATCAGAATGCCGAAGGTGGCGAGCAGTGTGCTGACCAGCAGATCCCCCACCGATGACAAGATCAGCCAGCGACTGGGCGGCGAAGACCAGAGATGCCGACGCTCGCGGATCGCGTAGATCGTGGCCTGGCTGCCGAACGCCACGGTGACGAAGGAGAGCGTGCGCAACGCACCAGGAGGGAGGTTGAGGCGGAATGTGCCGAAAGCGAGGACGCTGCTGCAGAATGCCAGCAGGCAGAGGCCGACCCCGACACCGGCGACGGTGAGGTTGCCGATACGCCAGACGTTCGGTGCCGGTGACGGCGCCACGTTGTCCGTGGTCAGCGACATGGCCAGAAAATCACCGATCACCATCAGCAGGACCATCAGCATCGGCGTCAGGATGGCGTGCCCGGTCATGACCAGCCCGACCGCCAGAAGCAGCGCCATGACGATCTTCTTGACGATCGAGTTCAGCGTATAGGTGAGGATGCGCTGGAAGGTGATGCGCCCCTCCTTCACCGCCGCGACGACCCCGGCGAGACCGGATGTGGTCAGGACGATCCCGGCCGCGGATTTGGCGACGTCGGTCGCGGTGGAGACGGCGATGCCCATCTGTGCCTGGCGCAAGGCCGGTGCGTCGTTCGCTCCGTCGCCGCACATGCCGACCACGTGGCCGGCGTTCTGGAATGCCTTGACGAGATCGTACTTGTCTTCTGGCAGCACGCCCGCGTAGACGGCGAAGCTCTCGGCTCGCAGCGTCGTCGGCAACCGCCCTGGCGGGCAGGCCGGGCCCATGAGCCCCACTGCCGCCGCGACGACGGCTGCCGTTGCTGGTGCGTCTCCCGTTACCATCACGGTACGCACGCCAAGGGCACCCAATTCCCGTACCAGCGCGGCCGAGTCTCCGCGCGGCGGGTCGCTCAATGCGATCAACCCCGCCAGTCGCAACGCGCCCGGCGGGCCGACGGCGACGGCCAGGACGCGGTAACCCTTGCCTTGCAACTCGGCAGCGTTCGCCGCCACATCCGGCTGAGGCGTGGCCAGGCTGCAGACAGTCGCGAATGCTCCTTTTATCACGCGTTGCGGCACATGGTCGGTCCCCGCCACCATCGCCTCGGACATTTTGGTCGCCGGGTCGAACGGCACGAAGCTGAGCAGGGCGGGCAGATCGGCGGCGCTTCCGGCTTTGGCGGCAGCATGTATCGCCGCATCGACAGGATCCTGGCCACCGTCCGAACTCGCCAGTGCGGCCAGGCCAAGGACAAGTGCCGCATCGAAGCCTGGCATGGGGCTGGTTGCCGTGACCCTCAGCTCGTTGCGGGTGAGCGTCCCGGTCTTGTCGGAGCACAGCACATCCATCGACGCCGCCTCGTCCACGGCGGACAGGCGCGTCGGCAGGACGCCGACGCCGGCCAGGGAGCGCGCCCCGATCGCGGTGGCGAGCGTGAAAGTCGCCGGCAGAGCCACCGGGATCGAGGCGAGGACGGCGGTGAGGATGAGGGGGATGATCTCGGCCACCGACAGGCCGAGCGCGGTGGAGTAGGCGAGAAGGGCCAGGGTGACGGCGCCGTTGAACACCGCGAGGTTGCGCACCACGCGCAGCACGGCCTTCTGTTGTGAGCTCACCACGTGTGCGCCGCGAACCAGTTCCGCCGTGCGCCCGAATTTCGTGCGTTCGCCCGTCGCGGTGATCTCGGCGATCGCCTCGCCGCGCCGGACCAGTGCGCCGGCGTAGGTCCGAGCGCTCGGGCCGGCCTCGGACGGAACTGATTCGCCCGTGAGCATGGACTGGTCGAGCAGCACCTCGCCGCTCACCAGCGTGGCGTCGGCGGGAACGACGCCGCCGAGCGACAGCTTGACGATGTCGCCCCGCACGAGCGCGGCGGCGGAAATGACGGCCCACGCGCCGTCACGACGAACCGAGGCGCTCAACGCCAGCCGGGACTTGAGCGCCGCGAGCGTCGCTTGTGCCCGGCTTGCCTGGAAGAAGCCCAGGACCGCATTGAACACGAGCAAGGCGGCGACGATCGCTGCCTCGATATAGTCGCCGAGGATGAGCTGCAGGATGATCGCCGCTTCGAGCAGCCACGGGACCGGCGCCCAGAATTTGCCGATTACATCGCGCAGCGGATGCACCGCCGTGTCGGCCACGGTGTTGCCGCCCTCCGCTACCAGACGTCGGGCCGCCTCCTCATGCGTGAGTCCGTGCGGCATGGCCGGATCTGCCGGAGTGTCGGCCACATCGATGGGCGGGGGTGGTGATACGGAGCGTGGCGAACTGACTGCTGGTGCGGAAGCAGCGGGTGACGTCGGTACGTCGGGAATATCATCCTGCGTCATCGGCTGGATCCGGCCGGAGGTCGCGTGGGTGCATGGCATTCAACGGAGCTTCCATTGCCACTCGCTGATCTCCGGCATGTCCCGGCCGTGGCAGGTCACATAGGTCCGGTGTTCGATCAGCTTGTCGCGCAAATGCTGCTTCACATGCCCTGCGATCGCCTGCAGGCGCGGCACGCGGTCGATCACGTCGCCGGCCAGGTGGAAGCGGTCGAGCCGGTTCAGGACGGTCATGTCGAAGGGCGTCGTCGTTGTCCCCTCCTCGCGATACCCGTGCACATGGAAATTCGCGTGATTGGTTCGCCGGTAGGTCAGCCGATGCACGAGCCAGGGATAGCCGTGGAAGGCGAAGATGACCGGCTTGTTCGTCGTGAAGATCGAGTCGAACTCCAGGTCCGACAGACCGTGCGGGTGGGTTGTCTCGGATTCCAGTGTCATCAGGTCGACGACATTGACCACGCGTATCTTGAGGTCCGGCAGGTGGTCGCGCAGCAGATCGACGGCCGCAAGCGTCTCGAGGGTTGGCACGTCGCCGGCGCAGGCCATGACCACATCCGGCTCTACGCCGTCATCGTTGCTCGCCCATGTCCAGATGCCGAGACCAACCGTGCAGTGGCGCACGGCGGCGTCGATATCGAGCCATTGTGCCTCCGGCTGCTTGCCGGCAATGATGACATTGACGTAGTTGCGGCTGCGCAGGCAGTGGTCGACGACCGAGAGCAGCGTGTTCGCATCCGGCGGCAAGTACACCCGCACCAATTCGGCCTTCTTGTTGATCACGTGATCGATGAAGCCAGGGTCCTGGTGGCTGAAGCCGTTGTGATCCTGACGCCAGACATGGCTGGTCAGCAGGTAGTTCAGCGACGCGATCGGGTGGCGCCAGCCGATTTGCCGTGTGACTTTGAGCCACTTGGCATGCTGGTTGAACATCGAGTCGACGATATGGATGAACGCCTCGTAGCACGAGTAGAAGCCGTGACGCCCGGTCAGCAGATAGCCCTCCAGCCAGCCCTGGCACAGATGCTCGCTCAGCACCTCCATCACGCGACCATCCGGCGCGATATGATCGTCGTTGGGCAGGATCTCGGCGGCGGAGGTTCGATTGGTGACCTCGAACAGCGCGCCGAGCCGGTTGGACGCCGTCTCGTCCGGACCCATCACGCGGAAATTGCGCGCGCCCGTGTTTGCAGTCATCACGTCGCGCAGGAAGGTGCCGGCGACGCGTGTGGCCTCGGCATCCACCGCCCCGGGCTGGGTGACGTGCACCGCGTAGGTTCGGAAGTCGGGCAGCGACAGATCCTTGAGCAGCAGGCCGCCGTTGGCATGGGGATTGGCGCCCATCCGCCGCGCCCCGGTCGGTGCCAGGGCAGCGATCTCGGGCATCAGCGCGCCGCGCGCGTCGAACAGCTCCTCCGGCCGGTAGCTTTGCATCCACGCCTCCAGCATCCCGACATGATCTGGCTTGGCCGTGAATTCCGCGAGCGGAACCTGGTGGGCGCGAAACGTGCCTTCGACCGGCAGCCCGTCGACGATCCTGGGACCGGTCCAGCCTTTCGGCGTTCGCAGAACGATCATCGGCCAGGACGGCCGACGCTGGAAGCCCTGGGCACGGGCTGCTGATTGGATCGCCGCGATCTTGTCGAGCACTGTGTCGAGCGTCTTGGCCATCAGCCCATGCATGACGGCAGGTTCGTGGCCAACGACGAAATGCGGCTCGTAGCCATAACCGCAAAGCAACTGGGCAAGCTCGCCGTCGCCGATGCGGGCGAGCACTGTAGGGCCGGCGATCTTGTAGCCGTTCAGATGCAGGATCGGCAGCACGGCGCCGTCGCGCTCCGGATCAAGGAACTTGTTGGAATGCCAGCTCGCGGCGAGCGCACCGGTCTCCGCCTCGCCGTCACCGACGACGCAGCAGGCCAGAAGGTCGGGGTTGTCGAACACGGCCCCATAGGCGTGGAGCAGGGAATAGCCGAGTTCACCCCCCTCATGGATCGATCCTGGCGTCTCCGGCGAGACGTGGCTGGGGATGCCGCCGGGGAACGAAAATTGGGTAAACAGCCGCTTCAGCCCCTCTTCGGTGCGGGAGATGTTCGGATAGACCTCGCTATAGGTCCCTTCGAGGTAGGTGTTCGCGACTAGGCCAGGACCGCCATGCCCCGGGCCCGCCACGTAGAGCGCATTGAGGTCACGCATTCGGATCGCGCGGTTCATGTGGGCGTAGATGAAGTTCAGACCGGGCGTCGTCCCCCAATGCCCCAGCAAACGTGGCTTGATGTGCTCGAGGCGCAAAGGCACGCGAAGCAGCGGGTTGTCCATCAGGTAGATCTGACCCACCGACAGGAAATTGGCCGCGCGCCAGTAGGCGTCGAGAAGATCGAAAGTCTCTGTAGAATCGGATGTTCTTGCCGGGCTGTCGGAACACATGGCGTGATTGAACTCCACGAACGCCTGATCGATGCGTCATCACTCAGCCGACCAGATCAAAGCGCGATCTGCACGGCTTCGGCGCTCTGCCTGATCCAAGGCCTATCCATAAAAGCACGGCCGTCGGTCTCATGCGAGCAAATGCTGCCCGCCGTCGATCGGGATGATCGTGCCGGTGATGCGCTGCGCCGCATCACTGACCAGAAAGGCGGCGAGCTTGCCGACGTCGTCGACATCGACGAGATGGTGTTCGGGCGCCGTCATCGCCGCGCGTTCGAGCAACTCGTCGAATCGGTCGATGCCGCTCGCCGCGCGCGTGCGAATCGGCCCGGGGGAGAGGGCATGGGCGCGGATGCCTTTCGGGCCAAGCTCGGCCGCGACGTAGCGCACGCTGCTTTCAAGCGCCGCCTTGACCGGGCCCATCAGGTTGTAGTGGGCGACGACGCGCTCGGAGCCATAGAAAGTCACCGCGAGCAGGCACCCGCCGTCCGGCATCAATGGTTCGGCCAAATGTGCCATGCGGATGAAGGAATGGCATGAGATCGCCATTGCGGCAGCGAAGCCGGCGGCCGAGCAGTCAGTGACGCGCCCCAGCAGGTCTTCGCGCGGGGCGTAGGCAATTGCGTGGAGCAGGAAGTCGAGCCTGCCCCATTCGGTGCGGACCCGCTCGAACACCGCTTCGAGCTGGCCCTCGACCCGCACGTCGCAGGGCAGGATGATCGGGCAATCGAGCGTGCCGGTCACCGCGCGGACGAAGGGCTCCGCCTTTTGGTTGAGGTAGGTTGCAGCCAGCGTCGCGCCGGCTTGCGCGAAGGCCTTGGCACAGCCGGCAGCGATACTGTGGTCGTTGGCAATGCCGATCACAAGGCCCCGACGGCCGCGGAGATCGATCAGCGGGGTGGCGATGGGTCGCGGCGGGTCGGTCGCCGGCATGCGCGGCTCCCGATCACGCGGCCGTTGCGGCCACTCGCCGCTCGGCCGGCGCCTTGGGTGCGGCCGACTCAGGGATGGGTGACGCGACCGTGGCCGGGGTCAAGGCTTCGAGCATCAGGCCCGCCGCTTCGAAGAAGGTCCTGCGAAGATCGTCGGCCACCCGCCGCGCCGCCAGCACGGCCTGTTCGGTCCGCTGCTCCGTGCGGGTGAGGTTGCGCCTGACATCGCCCTCGCGTGGGTTCTGGCCGAACGTGTGAAAATCGGCCGCGCTCTCCTCGATCATGCGACGGACGAGATCGGCCTGGGCGGACCAGGCCGCCATCGTCCCCTGCCAGATGCAGAATGTCGCGCGCGTGGCCGCGACCAACCGCTCTAATGTCATCAGCTTCATGTCCACGACCGGGAACGGGAATTCCGTGGTCATCCTGTCTTGAGCCATGGTGGACTCCTTTCGTATTGCATGGAGCACCGATCTGTGCATGGACGCCGCGCGCGCGCATTGATGTCGATCAACCGGACACTCCCACGACATCGAGCGTGTGGTGCGCGATCATCGCTTCTTCGTCAGTCGGCACGACGAGGACCGCGACCCGGCTGGATGCGTGGCTGATCCGGCCGATGCCGCCGATATTGGCCTCGGCGTCGAGCGAGAGGTCGAGCCAGGCGAGCCGGGTCGCGACCGCGCTGCGGATTTCGGGCGCGTGTTCTCCGATGCCGGCGGTGAAGACCAGCGCGTCAAGGCCGCCGAGTGTACTGATGAGTGCCCCGGCTTCGCGCGCGATACGGAAGACGAACAACTCCAACGCCTCTCTCGCGCGCGGGTCCGGACTCGCGAGCAGGGAACGCATGTCGCTCGCAATGCCGGAAACACCGAGCAGGCCGGCGCGGTGATAGAGCATCTCCTCCACGTCCGCGGGCCGCATCCCCATTTGTCGTTCGAGATGGAGGATCACCCCGGGATCGATGGTGCCGCACCGCGTGCCCATCATCAGCCCGTCAAGCGCGGTGAAGCCCATGGTGGTATCGACGCTGCGCCCGTCCTGCATCGCGCACAGGCTGGCGCCGTTGCCGAGATGGGCGGCGATGACGCGCCCGGCGGCGAGCGCGGGGTTGAGCATGCGCAGGCGGCGCGCGATGAACTCGTAGGACAGGCCGTGGAAGCCGTAGCGGCGGATGCCGGCGTCCTCATATTCGCGCGGCAGGGCGAAACGGGTGACAACGGGGGCAAGGCCGTGATGGAAGCTCGTATCGAAGCACGCGACCTGTGGAAGGCCCGGCCGGAGTGACGCGATGGCGCGGATCGGTGCGAGATTATGCGGCTGGTGGAGCGGAGCGAGCGGCGTCAGGCGGTCAAGCGCCTGCAACACCGCGTCATCCGTCCGCACCGCTCGATCGAAGGTGCGTCCGCCGTGCACGACACGATGGCCGACTGCGACCAGCCGGTCGGCGCCGAGATGATGCGTCACCCAGTCGAGCAGAACGTCCAGCAGATCCGCAAAGCGCGGTGCGGCTGGCCATCGCTGTTCGGCGAGTGTTGCGCCGACGGCGGAGAATGCAATGAAATGAGGCGCTTCGGCGATCTCCTCGATTTGCCCGTGCGCGACGCGACGTGGGTCGGCGGTGTCGATCTCAAAGAGAGCGAATTTGATGCTCGACGAGCCGGCATTCAGGCTGAGGACGGCATCCGGCATGGTTCAACCCGCTCCCGGATGGTCGGTCGCGTGCGCGTCTGCGAGCAGAACGGCGACCGCGCAAGAGGCGATGCGCGTGCGTTCGCTGTCGGCGCGGCTGGTGAGAATGATCGGCACCCGCGCGCCGAGCACGACGCCCGCCGCATCCGCGCCGGCGAGAAAGGTGAGCTGCTTGGCCAGCATGTTGCCCGCTTCGAGATCGGGCACGACCAGGATGTCGGCCCGCCCCGCGACCGTAGAGACGATGCCCTTCTCACGCGCGGCTGCCATGCTCACGGCATTATCGAAGGCAAGTGGACCGTCGACCAGGCCGCCGGTGATCTGGCCGCGATCGGCCATCTTGCAGAGCGAAGCGGCGTCGAGCGTCGAGCGCAGTTTCGGATTGATCGTCTCGACCGCCGACAGGATCGCCACGCGTGGCATCGTGATTCCCATGACATGGGCAAGATCGATCGCATTCTGCACGATATCGCGCTTCTCCTCCAGCGAAGGTGAGATGTTGATCGCCGCGTCGGTGATGAGCAGGGGGCGCGGATAGGCGGGGACGTCCATGAGATAGATGTGGCTCAGCCGCCGCGCCGTGCGCAGCCCTGTCTCGGTGGCGGCAACCGCATGCATCAGCACATCGGTATGCAACGCACCCTTCATCAGCAGCGCTGCTTCGCCGGCGCGGACGAGAGCCACCGCCCGTGCCGCCGCCTCGACGGCATCGGCGGCGGGGACGATGCGGCAGGCGGCGATGTCGAGCCCGGCCGCACCCGCGGCCGCGCGGATCGTGGCTTCGGGTCCGACCAGGATCGGTGCGATCAGGCCGGCCGCTGCCGCATCGAGCGCGGCGCCGAGCGTGGCTTCGTCGCATGGATAGGCCACGGCCGCTGTTACCCGCCTGCCGGCGGTGCGGGCAAGCAGCGTGCGGAACCGCTCATGACGGCTGAGCCGCACGTCGGGAAGCTCGATGCGTGGACGGCGCACCTTCGCGGTGGGTGCCTTCACCTCGGCGGTGCCGGTGATGACGGTCACGCCATCCTGGTTGATGCACCGGCAGTCGAGCAGAAGATCGCCCTTGTCGGCGCGCTTCTCGGTCACCGTGACAGTTGCGGTGATGGTGTCGCCGATGCCGACGTGGCGGTGGAAGCGCAGTCCCTGGCCGAGGTAGATGGTCCCCGGACCGGGCAACTGGGTGCCCAGCACGCTCGAGATCAGCCCGGCACCCCACATGCCGTGGATGATGACATGGTGGAAGAGGTCGGTTGTGGCATAGGCGGGGTCGAGATGGGTGGGGTTCACGTCGCCCGAGACCACGGCGAAGAGGTCGATGTCCTCCTGCCGCACGGTCCGCGTGACGCTCGCGGTCTCGCCGACGGCGATCTCGTCGAAGACCCGGTTCTCGATCATCATCTCGCTGTGGCCGGCAAGCGTGCCCATGAGCCCGTCCTCAGCGGTCGAGCACGTAGCGTCCGGGCGCGTCGTCCAGCGCCGGGTAGGTCGTGCCACCGAGAGGTGGGGGAACCTCGAGTGCGCCGGTGCGGTCGGCAAGCCAGTCGGTCCAGACAGGCCACCAGGAACCTTCATGCGCGGGCGTGTCATCAAACCATTCCTCGGGGGAGAGATGGCGTCCGTTCGGGCCGCGGCGGCGCATGCGGTAATGCCGGTGGGGATGGCCGGGCTCGCTCACCACGCCCGCATTATGACCACCGGAGGTCAGCACGAACACCGTGTCCGTGTCGGTCAGCTGATTGATCTTGTAGACTGAACGCCAGGGCGCGATGTGATCGGTCTCGGTGCCGAGCACGAAGAGGGGGACTCGGATATCGGCGAGCGAAATCGGCTTGCCGTCCGCCGGGAACCGCCCTTCCGCGAGATCGTTGTTGAGGAACAGGCGGCGCAGATACTCGCTGTGCATGCGGGCTGGCATGCGCGTGCCATCGGCGTTCCAGGCCATCATGTCGTTCGGATGATCGCGCAGGCCGAGCAGGTAATTGCGGATCGCGCGCGACCAGATGAGGTCGTTCGAGCGCAGCATCTGGAAGGCGCCCGCCATCTGCCGGCTGTCGAGCGTGCCTTGCGCGGCCATCATATCGTCGAGGAAGGCCAGCTGGTCCTCGGAGATGAAGAGCTGCAACTCGCCCGCCTCGGTGAAATCGGTCTGCGCGGCGAGCAGGGTGAGGCTGGCGAGCCGCCCGTCGCC
>DATKQI010000324.1:0-23021 GCA_035532755.1 Acetobacteraceae bacterium | reverse complement strand
GTGGCGAACGACAGCGACATCCGCCCGGAGGCGACGGTGCCGCTGGTACCCAGCGTGTCGCGCGCAGTCGCCACGTCGGTGAACTGGCTCGGCCCGGTCGCGCCGCCGCTCTGCTCGAACAGGTTGATCGCTTCCTGCGTCATGGTCTTGACGAGCGGCGGGATCGTGTCGCCGACCGTGTAGCTGCGCGTCATTGCCATTTCTTGCCAACCTCCGAGGGTTGCTTGAGCTCGTGCGTGATGACACGATCCAGCAGACGGCCGTCTTCATCGACGGAGACGGCTTCGGTGACGATGTAGTTCTTGCCGCGGCGGGCGTATTTGTCGGCGATCCAGGCCTGGACCGTGATCCGCTTGCCGGCGACAGGCGAGTTGTAGCAATAGAACGCGCAGCGCGCGTTGACCGAGCCGTTGTCGCGATAGACCATGTGATAGGGATGAACGTCCACCTTGTGGGAGATGGTGGGGAACGCGGCGTCCGGGTCCATCACGCCGCGGCGGTAGGCGTCGATCATCTCCTGCGTCAGCACATAGGAGAAGGACGGCAGTTGCTCGCCCACCTCCAGCGCCTCCCAGTCCAGCAGCCTGCGGGTCTCGTGCGCATGCGTCTCGGTCATCTCCGATTCCTCTCCGGTCCGGGGGTCACTTGCGCGGCATATCCAGGCCGCGGCGCGCCACCTGGTCGCGCATGACCTGGGTGCTGCCGTGGTTGATGCCGGATTGGAACGAGCCCATCAGGTTGTGGGCGAACACCCCGCTTTCGATCGCGTGTGGCGAGCCGTTCAGCAGCTGGGCGTAGGGACCGAGCATCTGGCTGATCGCCTCCGTCGTGCGCACGCCATGCTCGGGCGCCCAGACCTTCTCGGCGGACCCTTCGTAGGTGAAATTGCCGCCGTGCTCGACGATCGACATGCTGCGCATGGTCATCAGCCGGCAGACCTGCGCCTCGATCCACAATTCGGCGATCTTGTCGCGGATCGCCGGGTCCTGCGCCGGGCTGTAGCCGTCGAAATCCTGCGACTTGACGAAATTGACGATGTCCTCGTCGCGGCGGACCGAGATCAGGTAGCGCGATGCGCCGACGCGATCGAGATTGAGACCCATGGCGCCGACGCGCCAACCCTCGTTCTCCCGCCCGAGCAGGGACGACGCCGGGATGCGCACGTCGTCGAAGAAGGTCTCGTTCGTGCGCTGGTGGCCGTAGGTGGTGCCGACTGGGGCGAGCGGATCGTTCTGGATCGTCCACAGCGGCCGAACGGTGATGCCGGGCGTGTCCATCGCGAACAGGAAGATCGAGATGCCGCGATGCTTCGGCACGGTCGGATCGGTACGCGCCATCAGGTACATGTGGGTCGAGACATGCGCCGACGAGGTGTACATCTTCTGCCCGTTGATGACGTAGTCGTCGCCATCGCGCACCGCGCGGCACTGCAACGAGGCAAGGTCGGCGCCGGCGTGCGGCTCGGTGAAGCCGAGCGCGAAGGAGATCTCGCGCTTGATCAGGCGCGGGATGTAGTACTGCTTCTGCGCTTCGGTGCCCGCCGCCATGATTGCCGGTGCGCCGCTGCCGCCCATGCCGACGGGGATGTCCACCCGGGTGAACTCCTCCTCGACGATGTACTGGCTGATACGGTCACCGCCCTGGCCGCCGTATTCCTTCGGATAGGCGATCCCGAGCCAGCCGCGTTCATGGATCTTCCGGTACAACTCCTGCGTGGCGGCGCCGGCGCCGGCGCCGCCACCGGGCACGGTGTTCGATTCCGACTGGCCCCGCTCGGCCAGTACTTCGTCCGTCACGTTCGATGCGATGAACGCACGGACCTCCTGACGCAGGGCCTCCTGCTCCGGGGTGTACGCGAAATGCATGGCAGCTCATCTCCGTTGGAACCCAGGATACGCTCCGGTGGTCCGGCCGGAGAAATCTGCACCCTTACGCGTCCGCGCGCAACGTGGCGTGCGCGGGCCGAATTGCACCCCGCGACGCAACCGTGCTAGCGAGCGCCTCGTTTGGGGGTCAATGAACGGCTACCGGAACGTCCGCCGCGGGCGGCGGTGCAGCGGTCTGTGCAGGGCAAAACCGGCGCCGCGCGCATGGCGGGCGCGCGTTACCAGCGGGAAGACATGATGGACCAGCAATCGTCAGTTCCGGACGTCTGGGACGTGGAAGCCGATGTTGTCGTCGTCGGCTTCGGCGCGGCGGGAATGGCCACGGCGGTCACCGCCCACGAACTGGGCGCCCGGGTCCTCATCCTGGAGAAGGCGCCCGAGGGCCAGGAAGGCGGCAACACGCGCGTCGCCGGCCAGGGCTATCTGAACACATCCGCGGTCGAACCCGCCATCGCCTATCTGACCGCGCTGTGCGGGCCCTACACGGTGCCGCCCGCCATGGTGCGGGTGTGGGCCGAGGAGATGTGCCGGAACAATGCCTGGCTCGAAAGCCTCGGTGCCGACCCGCAGGAGCATCAGCATCCGCCGGTCGGCATCGAATTCCCCGACCTGCCTGGCGCGGAGTGCGTGCACAAATTCCACGACGGGCCCACCTACGGCTATTCCAACACCTGGAAGCAGTTCGAGCATCTGGTAAAGCAGCGCCCGATCCCGATCCTGTACGAAACCCCGGGCAACGAACTGATCCAGCACCCCGACACCGGGGAGATCCTCGGCCTGCGTGCCCACCAGCGCGGTCGCTCGATCCATGTCCGGGCGCGCAAGGCGGTGGTATTGACCTGCGGTGGGTTCGAGAACAATCAGGAGATGATCCGCACGTATCTTCCGGGCGTGCCCTACTGCTACACCTCCGGCAGCCCATACAACGAGGGCGACGGGATCCGGATGGCGATGTCGGTCGGCGCCGATCTGTGGCATATGAACAACTATGCCGGCCCGTCGCTGGCGCTGAAGGTGCCCGAAATCCGCACCAGCTTTTCCATGCAGGCACTGCACTACAGCAAGACGATGCCGGGCGGCATGATCGTCGTCGGGCCGGACGCGCGACGCTTCGCCGATGAGAAATACAAGGCCAGGCACGGCAAGATCCCCGTGAACGGGCGGTGGTTTCCGCTTCCCACCCCGTGCCCGATGTTCCTGATCTTCGATCACACGCTGTTCTCGGCCGGGCCGCTCTACGACAAGACGCCGAGCCACGGCTGGACGCAGATCGTCGAGCGCTACGACTGGAGTGCGGACAACAGCGTCGAACTGGCGAAGGGCTGGATCACGCGAGCAGAGGATCTCACGGAGCTTGCCGCGGCCGTACAGCTCGATCCGTTCAACCTGGCCGAGACCGTGCGCAGCTGGAACGACCATTGCGCGGCCGGTCGCGATCCGCAGTTCGGCCGCACCCTGATGCTGCAGCCAATCGTTGTGGAACCCTTCTATGCGGTGGAACTCTCGCCCTCGATGCTGAACACCCAGGGCGGACCGCGGCGGAACGAGCGGGCGCAGATCGTGCGGCCGGACGGTACCCCGATCCGCCGGCTGTACAGTGCGGGCGAGCTCGGTTCCATCTACAGCTATCTGTATCAGGGCACCGGCAATATCGGCGAATGCCTGGCGTTCGGGCGGATCGCCGGCCGCAATGCCGCCGCCGAAACATCCTGGGCATAGTGGCCGGCCGGGTTCGCAGCTGCCTCATGGCCCGGCGGGGAAGCGCGGGTCCAGGTAGTCGATCAGCCGCGCCTCGCCAGTCGCAGGTTCCAGCACCGCACAGCTGAGATGCCGCCCGTGCCCGGTGTCCCGGCCGTCCCCCGCCGAGCCGGGATTGATCACCAGCACCCCACCGATGTGCCGGATCAATTGCGCATGGGTATGGCCATACAGCACGAAATCCGCGCCGGCCTCGGCGAATCGCGCCAGTTTCGGGCTGTGCGGATAGATATACGCCCCGCGCGGCTCCCACGGCGTGGAATGGACCATGAGCACCGTCTTGCCGTCGAAATTCAGCAGCCGCCGGTGCGGTTGGGCGGCCAGGTATTCGACCAGGTACGCATCCACGTCCGCCCGCCCGCGGGCCGGAAGCCCTGCTTCGGACAGGAAAATCTCCTCGTGATTGCCCAGGATCAGCTGCGCGCCGAGGGCCCGCAGCCGCCCGACCACCGCGTTCGAGAACCGGAAGCGATCGATCGCATCACCAAGGCACAGCAGTTCATCGACCGGTCCCATCGCGGCCAGCGCGGCATCGAGCCCCGCGAGATTGCAGTGGATATCCGAAACGATCCCGAGCTTCACGGGCGGTGGGTCCGCATGATGCGATGATCGCCGACCGCGGCCGGCACGGGCATGTGCATTGCGTTGCTTCTCCTGGGCGCGAAGCATACGCAGGCTGGCTGGTTGCTCAAGCCAGAGCCGCGTGTGCGGCGGGTTGACGGGTCGCGCCGTCCGATGGTGTGATCGGCGTGCCTGCCCGCCGCCATCCGGCACGCCAGGCATCGCGCTCCCGGCCGGGGCACCGGCAACCGGGGTACGGATCACCCCCCGAGGCTGCGAGCGGAGCGAACATGTGCACCGTTGTCCTGCTGAGCCGACCCGATCACCCATGGCCGCTGATGCTGGCAGCCAACCGTGACGAGCGGTTCGAACGCGCCTGGGACTCGCCGGCCGCCTGGTGGCCCGAGTGGCCCAGGATTGTCGCCGGGCGGGATCGTTCCGGCGGCGGGACGTGGATGGGGGTGAACGGCCATCGCGTGGTGGCGGCGGTACTAAACCGTCCGGGCAGCCTGGGGCCGGCGCCCGGCAAGCGCTCACGCGGGGAACTGCCGCTGCTGGCGCTCGCACACGACTCCGCGGCTTCCGCTGCGGCGGCAATCACGATGCTGGACGGAGCGTTCTGGCGCAGCTTCAACATGGTGGTGGCCGACGCCACCGGCGCGGCCTTCTTCCTGCGTGGCCTGGGCGTCGGCCGGCCGGAGGCGAGCGCGCTCGACGCCGGCCTGCACATGGTCACCTCCCGCGATACCGACGACGTCACCAGCCAGCGTGTGGCCCGGCACCTGCCGCGGTTTCGCGCCGCACCGGCCCCGGATGAGGATGGCTGGGACGCGTGGCGCGCCATCCTAACCGATCGATCCGGCGGGCCGGCCGAACAGCTCACCGTGGCGCCGCGCGCCGGCTACGGAACGACCTGCAGCTCGCTGCTGGGCCTGCCGCGCCACGGCGCGCCGGTATGGCAGTTCGCGCCGGTCACAGCGGATGCAACGATCTTTCGGCCAGTCGATCTTGCAGCCACTTGCCATGACATTATGGCGGGACAGGATTGATGTTTTGCCATGACCACACGCGCCGGCGAACCGGCTCGCACGTTCAGATCCGGGGAGGCTGGGCATGATGATGCCGTCCGCGCTCGATGATATCCGCGTTCTCGATCTCAGCCAGGGCATCGCCGGCCCGCTTTGCGCCAAGCTCCTGGGTGATTTCGGTGCCGACGTGATCAAGAGCGAGCCGCCGGGCGGCGATTGCGCCCGGCGCATGCCGCCGTTCTTTCAGGACGATCCCGATCCGGAAAAGAGCCTGGCATTCCTCCTGACCAACCTGAACAAGCGTGGCATCACGCTCAATCTCGGCTGCGCGGAAGGCGTTGCGCTGTTCCGCCGCTTCGCCGGCATGGTCGATGTGATCGTGGAGAGCTTCCCGCCCGGTCACCTGGCCTCGCTCGGTCTCGATCACGCCAGCCTGGAGGAGGCGAATCCCGGGCTGGTCATGACCTCGATCACGCCGTTCGGGCAGACCGGCCCGCACAGCGGCTATCAGGGCGCGGAGATCGTCGCCTATGCCACCAGCGGCATCATGGCGATCAGTGGCACCACGGATCGCGAACCGTTGCAGCATGGCGGATTTCCGGCACTGCACGAGGCCGGCTTCAACGGCATGCTGGCGACGCTCGTGGCCCTGCTCACGCGTGACCTGGCCGGTTGCGGCCAGCATGTCGATGTCTCGGTGCAGGACGTCGTGACCTCGAGCCTCGTTATCAACCAGCCGGCCTACAGTTGGTGCGGCGGGGTGCAGGGTCGGCGCCGCCCGGATGGCAGCCTGTTCGGCCAGGTGATGCCCTGCAAGGACGGATATTTCATCTGCCAGGAAGGCGGCAGCGCCACCTGGGCCGATATCGCCGCCTTTTTCGGCCGCCCCGAACTGAACGAGCCGCGCTTCGCCGACCCTGCCCAGCGCGTCGCCAACGGCAAGGCACTGGATGCGATCATCCTGGAGGCGACGCGCGACCGGACCATGGCCGAGATGTTCCGTACCGCGTCCGAGGAATTCCGCATCCTGTTCGGTATCGTGCAGACGCCAGCCGATCTCGCGTCCTGCCCGCAGTTGGAGGCGCGGGAATTCTACCAGGAGATCGCGCACCCCGTGATCGGCCGCCTGCGGGTGCCATTCCGACTTTGGAACATGAGCGCCAGCCCGGCGCGCTACCAGCATCCGGCCCCGCTGCTGGGCCAGCACAATGCGGAGGTGTACACCGGGCTGCTCGGCTGCACCGCGGCGGAGCTCGAGGGATTGCGGCAGCGTGGCGTCATCTGAAGGGGGCGGGACGATGGAAGACGACGGAGCGCAGACGACGCGGACCGGCACCGCAACGACCAGGCCGCCGCTCGAAGGGCTGCGGGTAATCGACATCAGCAACGTGTTCTCCCTACCCTATGCCGGCGGCCTGCTCGCCGATCTCGGCGCCGAGGTGATCAAGATCGAGGGGCCGGGCCGGCTCGACTCCACCCGCCACAACCCGACATCCGGCATGCATCCCGACAACGAGCCTGGAGCGGACCCTTGGAATCGCGCCAGCACCTTCAACCTGCTCAACCGTGGCAAGAAATCGGTGGCCCTCGATCTCCGCCGGCCGGAAGGCCGCGAGGTGCTGCGCGACCTGATCAAGACGGGCGACATCCTGATGGAGAATTTCACGCCGCGGGTGATGCGCGGCTGGGGTCTCGACTATCCGGAGGTGGTGAAGCTCCGGGCGGACATCATCATGGTGTCGTGCAGCGGCTTCGGCCGCGAGGGGCCGTATTCGCAGTATCCCGCCCAGGCAACGACCCAGGAAGCGACGCACGGTCTGACCGACGCCACCGGCTACATTGGCGGCGAGCCGTCCAAGGCCGGGCAATCCTTCGTGGATTTCCTCGCCACCTGGGCACTGGTCATGGGCACCTTGCTGGCGGTGCGCTACCGGCATCGTTTCGGCAAGGGACAGTGGGTCGATGTCGGCATGTACCAGCTTGGCTGCTTCATGGTGAGCGAGCGCATCCTGGACTGGGAGGCGAACGGGCGCAGGGTGGAACGGCTGGGCAACCGCCATCCGTGGCGGGCGCCGCAGGGCTGCTATCGCTGCGCCGGGGACGATCAATGGTGCGTGATCTCGGTCCGCGACGACGCCGAGTGGGTCGCGCTGTGCCGCGTCATGGACCGGCCGGATCTGGCCGCGGACGCGCGCTATACCACCACCGCCGGGCGGCGCGCGGCGCATGACGAGATCGATACGATCATCGGCGCCTGGGCGGCGGTCCTGCCGAAACACGAGGTGATGGCGCGGGTGCAGGCGGCTGGTGTGCCGGCCGGGGCGGTGTTCGACGCCCGCGACCTGCACGCCGATCCGCATCTGCGCGCGCGCGGCCTGCTGGAGATGGTGCAGTTTCCGTCCGAGCGCGGCATCGGCCGGCGGCCGATCATCGGGCGGCCGTGGCGGCTCGACAAGACGCCGCTCTCGGTGCGCGGGCCCGGCCCGACGCTCGGCCAGCACAACCGGGAGGTGTTGCAGGACCTGCTCGGCTATGACGCGGCGCGTTGCGCAGCGCTGGAACAGGCCGGGATCATGGGCACGGAGCCGACCAAGCTGCGACCGCTGGTGCCGCTGTCGATGGACCAGCGCGTCCGGCTCGGCCGCCTGGCCGGCTGGGATCCCGATTACAAAGCCCGCCTCGGCATCGAGGAGTAGCCGCGCCGCGCGTCAGTCGATTTTCCAGATCTCGCCGGTCTTCGCAAGATGGGTGATCGGCGTGACGCTTTCGACCTGCCAGTTCTTCTGCCGCAGCCAGGCATCGAAATCCGCCTGCTGCACGGCGTGGCATTCGGCCATCAGGCGGCCGTCGCCCAGGGCTATGACGGTGGTGATCGTGGTACGCGGGTCCACGCGCCATTGGCTGGTCGGTTTCATCTCCGCGGTGAATTTGCCGAAATCATCCCACCCGGGGGCCGTCCCGATCGCGATCCAACGTCCCATGCTGTCTGTCTCCTTGGCCTGCGTGGTCAGGCGGACTTGGGTGGCACGAACGGATAGGGGATGGCCCGGCCGCCGCGGATGGGCAGCACGATGGTGGCCTTGCCCGGGCAGCTTTCGGCGCCGTATTGCAGCTTCATGCCGACATCGAGATCGACGCAGCCGAGGCCCTCGATCTCGCGCCGGCCGGTGACCGTGGCCCAGACGGTGATGGTATCCCCCGGAACGATCATCGCACGGTGCTGGAACGAGACCTTCCACGGCCAGCCGTCCGGCAGGCAGATATCCTTCAGGTAGCGCGGCAGGATGCTCTGCTTCCACGAGCCCTGGGCCAGGATGTTGGGCAGGCCCTCGTGGTAGATCGCGAAATTCTGATCGTAATGGATGCGGTGCCAGTTCTCGATCGCCGCACTCCACCGGAACAGGTGGGTGGGGGTCATCGGGCCGATCACCAGCGGCGGCAGTTGTTCGCCGACCGTCACGTCATCGTAGTGGAGCTGCGTCTTGTGGCGAAGCTCGTCCGCAGTGGTCATGGCAAAACCCTCATGCTGCAACCCGGTCTAGCGGCGGATCGATGATGCGCGCAGGACGCAGAGTACCGCGCCGTCCTGGTTGGTATAGGTCACCTCGGTCGTGACGACCAGCATCGCGGAGCCGTCCTTGGTGACGTGCCCGTTGATATCGGCATATCTAGCCTGCGAAAAAATCCGATCGCCGAGGCTCGGATAGCGCGAGAGCTCGATCTCGTTGCCGGCGTTCAGAATTCGTTTCAGGTTGGTGGGAATCGGCGGCAGCGCGCCTTCGCCACGATCACCGCCGTCGCGCACGCCGCCGATGCCGTCCGATTCCGGATTCTCGCGAAAGGCGCGGGTGATCGGGTCATCGCTTCCGGCCAGCGTCTTGCGACCGATGTAGGAGCAGTAGATCGGTGGTGTGATGATGCCGCCGAATTTCGTGCTCCGGGCGAATTCGTCGTCCCAGTAGCGCGGGTCGGGATCCATGATGGCGTTGGTGAAGATCCGCAGCCCCTCGCGTTCGATGCCCCAGGCCGGGCTCGCCTCCACGCGTGCCGCGGTGGCGCCGATCAGGGCGCGAATCTCGTCGGTCAGGATTTTTGCCGTCTCGCTCATGCGCAACTCCATGACAATCCGGAAGAGTGCCGGACCGGGGCATGGCTGCCCCGACCCGCCACCGGAATATTCCGCCCGAGGAGAGGATTACTTCGCCGGCACAAGCGGCTTCGGGAAGAACGCCTCTTCCCACGGCCAGGCGCCGTCCACCTCATACGCCGGCAGCCCCTGCTTGACGCGATCGAGATACGGGCTGGTGATCGGCTTGTCCCACGGATAGATGCAGCCTTCGTACGCCTTCGGGCCGAGCTTGAAATGCTTCGCCTGCTCGACCGTTTCCACGAACGGGGCGTTCGCGTCGTACATCTGCTCCAGTTGCATCGGCCGCGGGCCGGTGCGGGAGACATGCCCCCACGCGTAACGCCCGATCATCTTCTCCAGCATCCAGACGCAGGAGATGAGCTTGTCGATATCGACGCCGGTCTCGACACCCATGCCTTCCAGCATGTGCATGAAATCCTCGGTGGGCGCCATGCTGGTCGCGCGGCCGTTGCCGCAATACGGACAGCCGCCGATGCCGCCGAGAGTCCCTTGCAGATGCAAGGTGTCGGTGCCGTCCAGCGTCTTGATCGCGGCATAGGCCGAGGTGATCGCCATGCCGCGGCTGTTGTGCAAATGCGCGCTGAACGTGTTGATCTCCGGCCAGCGGCGCTTCACGCGGCCGAAAATCTGCTCGACCTTCACCGGATGGCACCAGCCCATCGGGTCGCCGATGCTGACCGAGGTGACCTTGATCCCAACCGCGTCCCATAGCGCGTGCTGCTTTTCCAGGAAGACCATGGTCTGGTCGACCGTGAAGTCGCCCACGAAGTTGGAGCCGAAGGTCGCGTTGGTGCCGATGCCGGCTTCCTTCACGCCCTTCTCGACCGCGGCGGCGATGACCTTCGGCCACAGTGCCATTTCCTGCATCTGCGAGCGGTTCGTGTTGCGGCGCGCAAACACATCGCACTGGTGCACCCTGAGCTGCGGGCGGGTGCTGCGCACGATCGTGAGCGGCGGGGCATATTGTTTTGCCCGCTCGACCCCCTTCTCGTTCAGCGCCAGCGCAGTGTACATCACCCCGGGCTTCGGATGGAAGCGCCTCACGACCTCGTCGATCTGCGCCATCTGCGGCGTGTATCTGGGGCTGACGAACGAGCCGATGACGATCTGCTTCAGCCCGGTTTCGGATACCGCGTCCAGAAGTTCCACTTTGGCACTGACCGGGATGTTGGCATCCTCGATCTGCATGCCCTCACGCATCACTTCTTCGGTATAGACGATTTTGGGATACTGGCCCGACATTGCGTTGTTCCCTTTCCACCACACCGCCCCCGCCGTGGACGCGGCTACTTTCGCTGTCCGGCCGACCCCGGTTTCGGAGGCCCGGCCGATATCTCCTGCTAGTGCACCGAAGTCAGTTCGCGCGCCGCGACGCCGCGCAGCGCCTGCAGGCGCGCGAACAGCGTCTCGGCGGCAATCGCGGAACCGCCGGCAGCCAGGCAATCCACGAATTTCTCGTGCAACTGGCCCTCCGACAGTGGTCGTTCGGCGTGGCCGCGGGCCCGCCGCACCTGCGGTCCTTCAAGCACCTGGCCCGAGCCGATCTCGATCCGCACCTGCTCCCAGGGCGGCCCGCCCGGATTGTCCGGATCGGTTTCCTCCGTGGTGTCGAGCGCGACGCGCCCCATCATCGCCTGCACATCGGCCCGGCGCACGAATCCGTCGGTCAGCTCCGCCAGCCCGACGCGCCGGGCAATCAGGCAGCTCGCCATCGCGAACTCCATGCTGAACTTCGCGGCCAGACCCGTATCGGGCCGGTGGTTGCGCAACACCTTGGAGGTGAACAGGCCGAAATGCACCGTGACCTTGCGCACGTCGTCGGGCCGCACCGGATGCTCGGCCAGCAGATCGAGCATGCCGTCGATCGCGCGATGCGTGCCGTAGCACGCGGGATATTTTTTGATGCTGAGGCCGTGCTGGATGATCGCCCAATCCTCGCCGAGGCGGGCCGCGCCGGTGCGGTCCGGGTGACCCTCGGGCGAGACCGCGCTCAGGAATCCCTGCGGATGTTCCAGCGCATCCATGTTCGACGTATAGCCGGCCTCGGCCAGTCGGGCGGCCATGATTCCACCATGCACCGCGCGGCCGGCGTGGAACGGTTTCGTCATGGTGCCGAAATTCGCCATGATCCCGGCTGCCTGCGACGCGCCGAGCGAGATCGCCATGGTGGTGCGTGCCGCATCCAGCTTGCGCAGCTTGGCGCAGGCGGCAGCGGCGCCGACCGCGCCGAAGATGCCGGTCGGGTGCCACCCCTTCTGATGGTACATCGGTGCGTCGCGTCTCACCAGTTCGGCCCAGGTCTCGTAGCCGGCGACATAGGCGACGATCATATCGAGGCCGGACGCGCCGAGAACCTCGGCCTCGGCCAGGATCGCTGGCACCAGCACGGTGGAGGGATGCCCGCGCAGCGCCACGTCGTCATAGTCGAGCGCATGCGCGGCCGCGGCATTGATCCACCCGGCCTCAGGGCCGGGGCTGCGCTCCCCGCTGAAATAGAGGGTCGCAGCGCCGTCCGCCGGCGCAAGCACGCGCTTGAGGATTTGCGCGCAGGGTTCGTCGTGCCCCGCGATCATGGTGCCGATGCAATCGGTGAACCCGAGGCGTGCGATGCGCACAGCCTCCTCCGGCAGCCGGTTCGGCGACAGATCGGCGACGAACTGACCGAGCGCCTGGGTGAGCGGCATGAGCAATCCCCTTTCACCGCAGTCTTGGCATTATGCTCCCGAGCGGCAGCATGCGCCGCCCCCGGCACGCGCGCAAGCACCGCTGCCCGTCGCCGGTTCGACAGAGCCAGAGCGCCGCGCTAGCGTTGCGCCGCGGTGTCCGGCCGCAGCTTGAAAGGAAGCACGCGCTCATGGCTGTCGTCACGATCGTGCCCGCGGATGACACCGGTCCGATCGCCGATGCCATGGCCGCGCGCGCGTTACTCGACCGGCTCGATGGCGCCGCGCGGCATCATGCAACCCCGTGCGGCGCGGGGACGATGGTCTGGCGCGTGTGGGGGCGCGGGCCGGTGGTGCTGCTGGCCCATGGCGGCGCCGGATCCTGGCGCCACTGGGTGCGCAACCTGGCCGCGCTCAGCGCTGACCACACCGTCATCGCGCCCGACCTGCCGGGGCTCGGCGAGTCCGAGCGCGCGCCGGAGCCGGTCGATGCCGCAACGATTGCGGGGATCGTTGGCCGTGGTCTTGAGACAGTGGTTGGCGGGGCCGTGCCCTTGCATATCATCGGATTCTCGTTCGGCGGCGTGATCGCGGGGGTGCTCGCCGCCGCCGTGGGAGATCGCGTGCGCTCGCTTACCTTGATCGGCTCCGGCGGCCTCGGCCCGCCGAACCGCTCGGTCGAACTGGTCAAGGTGCGCGACCGCACCGGGGAGGACCGGATTGCGGCGCATCGGACCAATCTGGCGCGTATGATGCTGGCCGATCCAGCCGCCATCGATGCGCTGGCGCTGGAGATCCAGGAACGGAACTCCCAGCACGCCCGTCTGAACAGCGGCAGCATGTGGATATCACCGGTGCTGCATCAGGCTCTGGGGCGCGTGCGCGCGCCGGTGCACGCGCTGTGGGGTGAGCGGGAGATGCCGGACCGCGCGCTGCTTGATGTCCGGGTGGCGCTGATGCGCCAGGCCCGTCCGGATGCCGCAACGGAAATCGTACCAAATGCCGGACATTGGGCCGCCTACGAGGCCGCCGGGTCGGTCAATTCGTTCCTGCTGCGGGTTCTGACCGCGTAATCCGCGGGCCACTCCGCGCGCGATCGCTCGCGGTCGCGGTGAGTATGCAACGGTCGTATATTTGACATGCGTCATTCGCGCGACGGACTGTTCGATCTGGATCAATGCCGAGTTTCCCGTCCACGATGTGGTGGAGCCGTCGGCGCAGGACCGGGGGCGGCATATATCCAGGCATCCCTGCGGCTGCCACGCGCATGCCCGCCGCGCCTGACCACAGCGTCGCCGGCGATGATGCAATGCGGCATGATCCGGACCGGTGATAATGGCCGCACAAACCAGTTGCGGTTACGTCAAGGCAGGATTAGCCTATGTCTGTTATGCAGGGATAGAAGGGCCGTAGACCACGACGAGCCGAACAATGGCGTGCCCGAAAGCGCCAAAACAAAGGAGGAAGTAAACCAATGAGTGCGACGATACCTGCCGGCACGGCAGCGGAGAGGCTGACTGCCCGCCTCGACCGCCTGCCGATGACACGGTCCTTGTGGATCATGGCGATTCTGCTCACCCTCGGCGGCTTCTTCGACGGCTATGCCATCGGATTGATCGCAGCCCTGGGTCCGGGCCTGTTCAAGGCCAAGATATTCACTGCGACCACAGTGAGTTTTTTCGGCCTGAGCGGCTTCGCGAGCTTCGTTGCGGCGCTGTTCGCAGGGCTGTTCGTCGCCGCGTTGTTCGTCTCCTACCTCGCGGATCATTTCGGTCGGCGCGCGATCTTCACCTACTCGCTGATCTTCTTCGGCATCGCCAATTTCATCATGGCCATGCAGACCACCGCCGATGGCGTCAATCTCTGGCGCTTCATCAGCGCGCTCGGCGTCGGCGTCGAGCTCGTCACGGTGGATGCCTATCTCTCCGAACTGGTTCCAAAAAAGGCCCGCGGCCAGGCCTTCGGCCTGTTGCAGGCATTGAACGCCGTCGCCTTCCTGGTGACCTATTTCCTGTCCTGGCAACTGACAGCCGCGACTCCGTTCGGTTATGAAGGCTGGCGCTGGGTGGCGTGGATCGGTTCGGTCGCCGCAATCGTCGTCTGGTGGATCCGGCTCGGCCTGCCAGAAAGCCCGCGCTGGCTCGCCCAGCAGGGAAGGATGGAGGAGGCCGAACGCGTGATGGCCGGGATCGAGGCCCGGGCGGAAGCCGAATCGGGGCAACCGTTGCCCATGCCCGACCGGCCAGTCTATCAGGACCCGCGCAAGGGCCGCGTCGCCGAGATCTTCAGCCCGACCTACATCAAGCGTACGATCATGCTGATGCTGTTCAACTTCTTCCAGACCGTCGGGTTCTACGGCTTCGTGGCATGGACGCCCACCCTGCTCATCGCCAAGGGCATCCATATCACCCAGAGCCTTGAATACAGCATGATCATCAACATCGCGGCCGTTGCCTTCTCGTTCTCGATCATGGGGTTCGCCGACCGGCTGGAGCGAAAATGGCATGTCTGCGGCTCCTGCCTCGCGATCGCCGTATTTGGCATCTGGTTCGGCAACGTCACCTCGACACCGGCACTGATCGTACTCGGCGTCTGCCTCGCGATGTCCACGCAGTGGCTTTCCTACGCATTGCACAACTACCAGGCGGAACTCTATCCGACCCGCATTCGTGCCCGTGGCGTCGGATTCGTGTATTCCTGGAGCCGGCTGAGCGGCATCCTCACGCCGTTCTTCGTCGCCTTCTTCCTGCGTGACTTCGGCGTCTCCGGCGTGTTCGCGTTTGTTGCCGCGAGCATGGCCGTGGTGATCATCTCGGTCGCCGGCCTCGGGCCGCGCACCAAGAAGCTGGAACTGGAAGCGATCGCCCGCTGAGCGGAACGGGGGGCCTGCGGGTCCCCCGTTCCTGCGGCGCTCCGCGGCATAGACTTGCCGCCCGCGCGTCCTGCCCGGATGATGCTTCTTGCCGGGAGGACCCATGTCGATGCGGATCAACTACATCACCACCGAGGTACGCGCGGTGATCGGCGCGCATAACGGGCCGATCCTGGCTTGTCACCCGGTGGAGGCCAGCGAGGTGCGCCGCTTCTTCCAGGCCGTGATGGACCCGGCGCCGCGCTATCACGACGAAGCCTGGGTCCAAACCAGCCGCTACGCCGGCCTGGTGGCACCGCCCGCATTCCCGACCCACGCACACCGGCGCGCGCCAGAGCAGCCGGATCCGTTGGATTACATGAGCGAGCCGGATTTCGACGGCATCTCGCGTAGCTTCCGCGGCCTGCCGCGGGTGTGCGTGCCGTTGCCGCGGGTCCTGAACGGCGGCTACGAATACGAGTTCTTCCGCTACGCCCGCATCGGGGAGTGCATCTGGCGCAGCAGCGCCTATCTCGACATCTTCCAGCGCGACGGCCGCAATGGCCCGATGGTGTTCGTGATCGTCGCGGACACCTACACCGCCGACGGCGGTGTGCGCCTGATCGATACGCTCACGACCAGCATCCTGCGCTGACGGAGGCCCTGCCATGAGCGCCATCTGCTTCGAGGACGTCCTGGTCGGCCAGGAACTTCCGCCGCTCGTCAAGGGTCCGATCAGCACCGCGCATATCATGCGCTGGATCGCGGCGACGGAGAATTGGCACCGTATCCATTACGACTGGAAATACGCCACCGGGCACGACAAGCTGCCCGATGTGGTCGTCAACGGCTCCTGGAAGCAGCACGTGCTGATCCAGCTGGTGACGGATTGGGTGGGAGAGAGCGGTTGGCTGTGGCGCATCCGCTTCCAGTTCCGCGGCATGAACGTGCCGGGCGAGACCCTGACCGCGTGGGGCAGGGTGACCAGCGTGCAGCCGCGCGGCGCCTATGGCATCGCCAACCTGGAAATTGGTCTGCGGAACCAGCACGGCACCGACGGCACGCCGGGCAGCGCGACCGTGGTGCTGCCACGCCGCGGCGGCCCCGCCGTGCCCTACCCGTTCGATCCGGAGTGTCTCGGGCCCACGACGTGATCCGTGCGGAATTGCCGGGCACCAGCGTCACCCGGCCCTCGGCCGGGTGCAGGGCGGTGCCGAAGGCGGCGGAGGCTGCGGCGAGTTCGGCGCGCGTTGCGCCTTCGTCTTCGGCGGTACGCGGCGGGTCTCGGGGCCGGTCTTGTGCACCGGCACCTGCCAGGCCGTCTCCGCGCGCAGGATCGCGATGCCGGGTGTGACCGGCCCCGCCACGGGATTGGTCGGCATCGGCGCCTGCTCCCGGTATGGGAGATGCCGAGCGCATCGCAATGCGCGATGGATGCCAGGATCGCCGCGGTTCACGTTGTTGGCAGCGCCGACCGCGGCAAACCCGGCGCGGCGCCGCCCCCGCCGGGCCATGCGCTACGAAGAACCCTTCGTTATGGAACGAACCTCCGGTCGGTGGATCGTGCAAGCAACATTCAAGGTTTCCGAACAGCGCCGTAGCCTTGTTGCAGTCGATTTACCGGCGCGCGAACGGCACAGCCGGTTCGCTCGCGTTCATCGGATTGACGGCGCCGGTCAGGACCTGGATCGCTGTCGTTGCTGCTCCACGGCGCGGAATTTGACCCTCCCCGGCGCCGGCGCTATTTGTATGAAATGGAAACAACGCCAACGCCATGGCGTGTCCCCGGCGAGATGCAAATGCGGGGGGCGGGGACAAGGAATGGCCGCATGGGACTGACAGAGTCGGTCTGTCGCCTGCTCGATGGCATCAGCGACGATCGGTTGACCGAGGAGACGCGCGCCGCGGCGCGCCGGCTGGTGGCCGACGGGCTTGCGATCGCCATCGCCGGCACCACTGAACCGGCGATCGGGATTCTCACCGCGCACGCACGCGAACAGGGATCGGCGCCGGTCTGCACCGCACTTGGCCAGGGATTCCGCCTCGGCCCTGTGGCCGCCGCACAGCTCAATGGCGCGGCAATGCACGTGCTTGATTACGAACCGATGTGGTCACCCGCGACCCATGCTCTTTCGACAACGCTGCCCGCAATTCTCGCGTTGGCCGAGCGGGACGAGGTCAGCGGCAAGGACGTGCTCACCGCGCTGGTGAAGGGGATCGAGATTCAGGGCTGGCTGCGCGAAGCCTCCGGTGTCTATGAGGCGCGCAACCATGCGTTCCATCCCCCGGGCGTAGTGGGGCCGCTCGGCGCGGCGGTGGCCGCGGGACATCTGCTGCGCCTCGATCCGGAGAAGATGGCGCATGCGATCGGCATAGCCGCCTCGCGCGCCGGCAGCTTGCTTGCCAATGCCGGAACCATGACGAAATCGACCCATTGCGGCAACGCCTGCGCCGCCGGGCTGGATGCCGCGCTGCTCGCCGCGCGCGGCTTCACCGCCGAGCCGACGATCCTGGAATCGCCGCGCGGCTTCGGGGTGGCATTCAGTCATGACGGCTTCCGCGGCGAGCAGCTGGAACGTATCGGCCCGCCCTATCGCATCGTCGTTCCCGGCTACGCGCTGAAGATGTTCCCGAGCCAGTATGGCACCCATTTCGGCATCACCGCCGCGCTGGAACTGCGTCGGCGGATCGGTGCTCCGGCGCGCATCCGCGCCATCACGCTCACCGCGCCCGACATGCCCTATGTAAACCGTCCGATGCCGGAGACGGGACTCGCCGGCAAGTTCTCGCTGCAATACACGGTGGCGGCTGCACTGCTGGACGGCGCCGTGACGATCCGCAGCTTCACCGATGCGCGCGCCCGTGCCGCCGATATCCGCGCGCTGCTGGGGAAGATCGCGCTGGTCACCGATCCGGAAATCCCGGCCCGCTTCGAGAGGATGCATGTCCGGCTGGACATCGTGCTCGACGACGGCACGCGCGTCAGCACGTGCTGCGACGGTCCGCGCGGGCACTGGTCCGCCGCCCCGGTGCCACCGGCCGATCACCGCGCCAAGCTGGAAGACTGCCTGGCGACGAAAATGCCCGCCGACGCCGCCGCGCTCCTGCTCGATCAGGCCGCCGCGATCGAAACCCTCGATCCCGCCGGCGTGCGCGCGCTGATCGCCGGTGCCGGCCTGTTCACGGAGACGCGCCCATGAGCCTGACAGACGACCTCGCCGACCGCATCCTGGCGGTCCGCTTCGCCGACCTGCCGGATCAGGTCGTTGCGACCGCCAAGGTCGGCATCCTCGACACCGTGGGCGTGACCCTGGCCGGCGCGGTCGAGCCGTGCGCGCGCATCGCGGCCAAGGTGGCCGGCACGGGCAGCGGCAAGGCGCTGGTGTTCGGCACGCGCGAGGGCGCGGCCCCGGCGGATGCGGCGTTCATCAACGGCACCGCCGCGCACGCGCTGGATTTCGACGATTGCATGGACGCCTTCGGCGGCCATCCCTCCGCGCCGCTGGTGCCGGCGCTGTTCGCACTCGCCGAGGGGCGCGCGGTCAGTGGGCGCGATCTGATCGCCGCCTATGTGGCCGGATTTGAGACCGAGACGCGCATCGCCCGCGCGGTGCATTTCCACCATTACGACAAGGGCTGGCACCCGACCGCGACGCTCGGCAGCTTCGGCGTCGCCGCGGCCTGCGCGCATCTGCTGCGGCTGTCGACGGCGCAGACGGCCACCGCGCTTGCCATCGCCGCGTCCTTCTCCTCCGGCCTCAAGGCCAATTTCGGCACCATGACGAAGCCGCTGCATGTCGGCCACACCGCGCGCAACGGGCTGATCGCGGCGCTGTTGGCGGCCGAGGGCTTCGGCGCGAACCACGGCGTGTTCGAGCATCCGCACGGTTTCTTCATGGTGTTCAACGGCGCCGGCAACTTCGACCCCGCGGCGGTGCTGCGCGACTGGGGGGCGCCGTTCGAGATCGTCGGCAACGTTCTTTCCATCAAGCAATATCCGTGCTGCGGCAGCACCCATCCGGCGATCGACGCGATGCTGGAACTGCGCGCGGCGCACGGGCTGGATGCGGCCGCGGTGGAGCACGTGACCTCGCTGACCCACGCGCGCCGGCTCGCGCATACCGACCGGGCCGATCCGCGCAGCCCGCTCGATGCCAAGTTCAGCGTGCAATACTGCGTCGCCCGCGCGCTGGCGGAAGGCCGCGTGGTGCTGTCACATTTCGAGGCCGGCGCCTACGACGAACCCGATATCCGCCGGCTCATGCAGCGGGTCCAGGCCACCCCCTATCCCGGCCTCACGGTGGCGGACAGCCAGACCTTCGGCGCGGAACTCCGCGTGCTGACCAAGGACGGGCGCATGCTGACACAGCGGGTGGACAATCCGCTCGGCCGCAGCGGCGAGCATGTGGTGGGAGCCGCGGCGCTGGAAGCCAAGTTCCGCGACTGCGCCGCGCGCAGCTTGCGCCCCGGTGCGGTCGATCAGACTCTCGGCCAACTCACCTGGCTGGAGAAGCTGGACGACGTCGCCACCTTGCGTGCCGCGCTGGCGTCCGGGGTGGCCTGAGGTGCACGACCCCGCCCCCGGCGGCGGGCCGACCGATGGTCTGGCCGGCTGGATCGCCGGCCTGCGCTTCGACGACATCCCGACCGCGGCGATCGAGCGGATCAAGCTGCTGATGCTCGATTCCTTTGGCTGCGCATTGTTCGCCACCGACCTGCCCTGGAGCGGGTTGCTGCGCGAGACGCTGGGGGCGATCGATAATACCACCCCGGGCTGCGCGGTCTGGGGCACCGGGGAGCGTCTGTCCGCACCGCATGCCGCGCTGGTCAACGGCACGCTGGTGCAGGGGTTCGAACTCGACGACGTGCACCGCGTCGGCGTGCTGCATGTCGGCGCAGTGACCCTCCCGGCGATTTCCGCGATCGCCGAGACCCACCCGGGCCTGAGCGGGCGCGACCTGCTGACCGCCGCGATCGCCGGGTACGAGACCGGGCCGCGCGTCGGGCTGTGCATGGGACCGGAACATATCGGCCAGGGCTGGCACTCCGGTGCCACGGTCGGCGTCTTTTCCGCCGTCGCCGGCGCGGCACAGGCGCTCGGTCTCGATCCCGCGCGCACGGCGCATGCGATCGGCATGGCGGCGACGCAGTCCTCGGGGCTGATGGCGGCGCAATACGGCGCAATGGTCAAGCGCATGCACGCCGGCCACGCCGCGCGCAGCGGGGTCCTGTCGGCGCTGCTGGCCGCGCGCGGCTTCACCGGCATCGGGGGCGTGTTCGAGGCACCCTTTGGCGGGTTCTGCACCACCTTCTCCCGCTCGACGGACCGGTTCGACCTCGCGCAACTGACCGAGGGGCTCGGCACGCGCTGGGAAACGTTGCGGATCGCGCTGAAATTCTACGCCTGCGTCGGCTCGAACCACACCACGCTGGACGCGATCCGGATGCTACAGGCGCGCCACCGGTTCGGTGCCGCCGATGTGCGCGCGATCACCGTCTACGGCTCGCAGGTGACGGTCGATCACGTGGGCTGGCCGTACCGCCCCGACGGGCTGACCGCGGCGCAGCTCAACCTGCCCTATTGCGTCGCCACGCTGCTGCTGGAAGGCGATGCCTTCGTCGATCGGTTCACCGAGGCGGCGGTGGCCGACCCGGCACGCATGGCGCTGGCCGCGCGCGTCGCGGTACGCGAGGACCCGGCCATCACCGCGCGCGGCCGCACCGCCCGCCACGCGGTGCGGGTGGTGGTGACGTTGCGCGACGGCACCGGCCTGCGGCAGGCGCTGGAGGCGCCGCGCGGCAGCGAGGACAGCTTTGCCGACACCGAGGACGTAATCGCCAAATTCCACAAGCTCGCAGCCAGACGCCTGACGCCGGCGCACGCCGCGCGCATCGTGGAACTGACGATGACGCTGGAGACCCTGCGCGACTGCGGCGAACTGCTCGCCGCGCTCGCCCGGGGGGAAAGTGCCTGAAACCGCGCGTCGCAAGCACGCCCGGCGTCGCAAGGTGCGCGCGGTCATCCCTTGGCGTAGGTTTCCGGATGCGCCAGGAACTTGCTGCGGCATTCCAGGCTGTCGAAATAATACCATTTCCCGTCGTGGAACTGCCGCGTTCCCTTGGTGGGATCGGTCTCCGACGCGCCATGCGCGGTCAGGCCGGTGGACGCGCGCGCCGCGGCTTCATCGACGGCGGCGCCGCAGACGGGGCAGTGGGCCATGGGTCGGTTCTCCTGTTCGTTCCGGATGGGGTTGGGTTGCGCCACGGTCAGCCCGCGGTCGGCAGGGGCTGGCCCAGCACCACGCGTCCCGGCACATCGAGCAGCGCGTGGGCAATGCGGGCCCGATGCTCGTAGGCGGTGCCAAGACGTGTGGTCCAGGCGGTGACGCGGCGGAACCACAATTGCAGGTCGAATTCCTGCATGAACCCGATGCCGCCGTGGATGATCTGGCCGTAGCGGACCACGGCCTCGCATTTCTCGTTACAGAACGCCTTGGCCTGGGAGACCTCGACGGAGGCGGGCAGGCCCTGGTCCATCGTCCACAGCGCCTCATAGGTCAGCAGGTTGCCGCCGTCGATCCACATCAGCATGTCGGCGGCGATGTGCTGCAGCGACTGGAAGGCGCCGATCGGCTGACCGAATGCCTTGCGGTATTTGGCCCACTCAACCGCCATCTCCATGTCCTTGCGCGCCGCGCCGAGCATCTGCGCGCATAGCAGGACGGTGGCGCGGTCCAGCATGCGCGCGATCGCCGGGCCGGCCTGGTGGAGCGTGCCCACCAGGTTTGCCTTCGGCACGCGAACGTTGCGGAACGTGACCTCGCTCTGCCGGTCCTTCGCCAGAGTGATCAGCGGGATGTCGGCCACCCCGTCGCTGCGCGTATCGACCAGCAGCAGCGACAGCCCCTCCGACCCCGCGCCGGCGTCACCGGTGCGGCAGGCCACCAGGCAGAAATCCGCGGCGGCGAAATTGTCCACGAAACGCTTGCTGCCGTTCAGCACGAAATCCTCGCCGTCGGCGACCGCACGCGCCTGCACGCCTGCGGGAACCAGGCGCGGGTCGTGTTCGTAATAGGCGAAGGTCAGCACGGTTTCGCCGGCGGCAACGCGCGGCAGCACGGCGGCGCGCTGCGCCTCGGTGCCGGCGTCGGCGAGCGCGAGCGCCGCGACGACGGTACTGTGTAGCGGCAGCGGTGCCAGCGCGCGGCCCACCTCCTCCAGCACCAGGCCGAGATACACGAGCGGCATGTCGCTGCCGCCATAGGCTTCCGGCAAGGCGAGGCCCTGCCAGCCGAGATCGGCCGCCTTGCGCCACAGCTCCGGCGGATAACCCTTCGGATCCTTCTCCATCTCCCGCACCAGCCTTGGGTTGCACTCGGCTTCCAGGAACCGCCGGGCGGACTGGCGGATCAAGGTTTCTTCCTCGGTCAGCGTGGTATCCATCTGCAACTCTCCTTGTCGTGCGGCGGCGGAATCGGGTCCGGGGGAGGAATTACAAGCGCGGCATCTCGAGGCCACGGCGCGCCACCTGGTCGCGCATCACCTGCACGCTGCCGTGGTTGATGCCGGATTGGAACGAGCCCATCAGGTTGTGCGCGTACACCCCGCTTTCGATCGCGTGCGGTGAGCCGTTCAGCAGCTGCCCGTAGGGGCCGAGCATCTGGCTGATCGCCTCCGTCGTGCGCACGCCATGTTCGGGTGCCCAGACCTTTTCGGCCGAGCCTTCGTAGGTGAAATCCCCGCCGTGCTCCACGATCGACATGCTGCGCATGGTCATCAGGCGGCAGACCTGCGCCTCGATCCATAGTTCGGCGATCTTGTCGCGGATCGCGGGATCCTGCCCTGGGCTGTAGCCGTCGAAATCCCGCGACTTGACGAAATTGACGATATCCTCGTCGCGGCGGACCGAGATCAGGTAGCGCGCCGCGCCCACCCGATCGAGATTGAGGCCCATGGCGCCGACCCGCCAACCCTCGTTCTCGCGTCCCAGCAGGGAACTCGCGGGGATGCGCACGTCGTCGAAGAAGGTCTCGTTGGTGCGCGGCGTGCCGTAGGTCGTGCCGATCGGCGCACGCGGGTCGCTCTGGATGGTCCAGAGCGGACGCACGGTCAGGCCGGGCGTGT
>DATKQI010000323.1:0-5654 GCA_035532755.1 Acetobacteraceae bacterium | reverse complement strand
ATAGCCGTGCGGGCCGCGCAGGTTGGCCTCGACCCAGCCCGCCGCCAGCACCGCCGCCGCGCGCAGCTTCGCATCGTCCAGCGCCAGCCACAGCAGCATCGCCCAGGCCACCACGCCGGCCGCTGTGCCCGCCTGATACGGGTCTTCCGCCCACCGCTTCGCCTGCACATCCCACCAGCCAGGCAGCTTCGCCGGCCGGGTCATCGGCCCGGCGGCATAGGCGTTGCGGAGCCGGCCGTCGTGATAGAAGCGGTCATTCCGCTGGGCGATGGCGAGCGCCTGCCCGATCCGCATCGCCCCCGCCCGGTCGCCGGCCGCCAGCAGGGCGTGGCCGGCCAGAGCATTGTCATAAACATATGCGCATACGGCGTTGGTGCGGTCGAAATCGGTCTCGTGCGCCCCGTGCCGCACGTCATAGCTGCGCAGCAGCGCCGGCCCGGCAGGGAGGGCGGCGAGCCGTGCGCGCAAGGTGGCGAAGGTTCTCGCCCCCAGATCGGGCCAGCCGGGGCGCAGGACTGCCGCCGCGAGCAGGGCGCGGCGGCCGATCATGCGATCAGCCCAGCGCGGCCGCCAGCGCCTCCGCCGTGCGGCCGTTGGCGATGGCGGCCGCACGGCCATCCCAGTGCACGCCGCCGACGCGGGCGAAGGCGTGCTGCACGGCCGGATAGACATGGGCGGACACATGCGGGTGGCCTTTCACCCCGCCCGTCACCTTGTTCAGCACTTCGGGCGAGGAGAATTCGTCCTTCTCGGCGATATGGATCAGCAGCGGGGCCTTCACCTTGCCGATGTCCCCCAGCAGCTCGTCGAGCGCCACGCCGTAGTACGAGACATTCACATCCGCGTCCGACCGTTCGGCCATCATCACCGCGAGCCGGCCGCCCAGGCAGTAGCCGACGGTGCCGACCTTGCCGGTGCTGCCCGGCAGGGCGCGGGCCGCGGCGACCGTGGCCTTCAGGTCTTCCACGCCCCGGTTCTGGTTGAAGCCCTTCATCAAGGCGAAGGCCTTGGCCCATTCGGCGTCGGACTTGTCGGTGATGTCCACGCCCGGCTCCTGCCGCCAGAACAGATCAGGCGCGACGGCGAGGAAGCCCATGTCGGCGAAGCCGTCGCAGGTGTCCCGCAGGGAGCGGTTCACGCCGAAGATTTCCTGGATCACCACCACCGCGCCGGCCGGCTTCTTCTTCGGTTCGGCAACGTAGGCGGCAAAGCTGCCGGCGCCGTCGGTCGCCTTGATCGTGATGCTGGGCATGAAAACCTCCTTGATGAATCCTTACGCAAACGCCCGGGCGAATACCGCCGGATCGACGTTGCCGCCGCTGATCACCACGCCCACCACCCGGCCCTTCGCGTCCAGCCGGCCGGCGAGCAGGGCGGCGAGTGCGACCGCGCCGCCGGGTTCGACCACCAGCTTCAGGTGCAGGAAGGCGAAGGCGATGGCGGCCAGCACCTCCGCGTCCGTCACCACGAGGCCGCCGGCGAGGCGGGGGCGGTTCAGCGCGAAGGTCATCTTCCCCGGAACCGGGGACAGCAGCGCATCACAGAGATGGGAGCCGCCGGGCGGGTTGGTCTCCCGCCGGCCGGAGGCGAGGGAGCGGGCGGTATCGTCCGAACCCTCCGGCTCCACGGCATAGATGCGCGTGGCGGGCGATGCACCTTCCAGCGCCAGGGCGCAGCCGGCGGTGAGCCCGCCGCCGCCGGTGCAGGCCAGGAAAGCATCCATCGCGAGGCCTGCCGCCCGTGCATCCTCGGCCAGTTCCAGCGCGAGCGTGCCCTGGCCGGCGATGACCTGCGCATGATCGAACGGCGGGACCAGTGCTGCGCCGGTGCGGGCGGAGAAGGTGGCGGCCAGCGCATCGCGATCATCGGTCTGGCGATTATAGGTGATGACCTCCGCCCCCCAGCGGCGCGTGCTGTCCGCCTTGATGCGCGGAGCATCCGCCGGCATGAACACCGTGGCGCGCGCGCCGACCGAGGATGCAGCGGCAGCCACCGCCTGGCCGTGATTGCCGGAGGAATAGGCCACGACACCGGCCTGCCGCGACGCCGGCGAGAGCTGCAGGATGGCGTTGGTGGCGCCCCGCAGCTTGAAGCTGCCGGTGCGCTGGAGCGGTTCGGGCTTCACCAGGACGGTGCCGCCGGCCATCTGGTCCAGCAGCGGATGGCGCAGCATGGGCGTGCGGACCACGTGGCCGGCGAGGCGGGCGGAGGCGGCGGCGACATCATCGAAGCTCGGCAATGGCAGCGCTGTCATGGCAGCATCCTTGTGGTCGGCGCGTGGGCGCGGGCGAGGACACGATAGGTCTTGTAGGTCTCCGCCGTCAGCCCGCGCCGGGTGCGGGCCAGGGTTCCGGTGCGCGCCACGCTCCGCCAGGGTGCGGGATCGGGGCCGCCGCGGCGGCGGGTGGTGCGGAGCATCAGCCCGGTCTGGCCGGCCAGATGCGGCGGCGGCAGACGGAACAGCGCCCAGCGCGGGGCGACGCCGACCACTGGCAGGTTCGGCAGATACAGGGCGAGTTCGGCGGCGAGACCGTATTCGTCGGCGGCGACGAAGGTGGCGCCGGTCTTGCGCGCCTGCGCCGCCACGGCGCGGGCGAGGCCGGGCCAGCCGCCGAGGCGGAGCAAGGTGGGGTCCATCCGGGCGGGCAGCGGGAAAGGCGCGGCGACGGCCTGGACATAGACCACGAGAGTAAGTGCGGCGCCGAGGGCGACCGCGGGGCGCAGCCATCGCCGCCAGCCGGGCAGGGCCGCGCCCGCGATGGCGGCGGCGGGGTAGAGGATGGCGGGCCAGTTGCCCTGCACCCGGCCGCCGAAGGCGTGCTGGATGAACACCGCCGCCGGCAGCACGATGAGCATGGCCAGCAGGGTCCAGGCGGGATCGCGCGTGCGCCAGGCCTCCCGCACCGCGGCCACGGTGCCGGCCACGCAGATCGCGAACACCAGGGGGGTGGCGAGGCCGATCTGGCCGCCGAGCAGCTCCCCCTGGAACTGCACCGCGCGGGCCGGCTGCCAGGCGCCGACGCGGCCGCCCTGCTTGAGGAAGCTCGCCCAGTGATGGTCGGCGTTCCACAGGATCACCGGCAGGACGACCAGGAAGGCGAGCGCGAGGCCGATCCAGGATTCGGGGCGGGAGAGCCAGCGGCGGCCGGCGGGGATGGCGAGCGCCCAGAGCCCGATGCCGGCCACCAGCAGGGCGGCGGTGTATTTGCTGTCCATCGCAAGCCCGGCCAGCAGGCCGGCGGCGAGCCACCAGCGCGGGTTGCCGGTGCGGATAAGGCGGGCCATGGCCCAGAGCGTGGCGGTCCAGAAAAACAGCAGCGGGGTATCGGGGGTGATGATGATGCCGCCCACGCCGAACAGCAGCGTGGCGTTGAGCAGCGCGGCGGCGGCGATGCCGGCGTGGCGGCCGGGGAACAGATCCTCCGCCGCGCGGGCCAGCAGCACCGAGCCTGCCGCGCCCGACAGCGGGCCGAGCAGGCGGATGCCGAGCGCAGTGGGGCCGAACAGGGCGGTGCCGGCGCGAATCCACAGCGCGACCATCGGCGGCGCATCGAGATAGCCGGGGGCGAGCGCATGGGACCAGACCCAGTAGTACGCCTCGTCCGGCGAGACCGGGGCGAGGGCCGCCACGGCGAGCCGCAGGGCGGTGACGGCCGCGAGCGCCGCCAGGGCCGCGCCGGTTCCGCGCGTCAACGCACCCGCCAGACCAGGGTGGCGGAGACGGCGTAGTTCCATACCACCCCGATCGCCGCGCCGGCCGCGCCGGAGAGCAGGCTGCCGGCGGCCTGCGCGTGCAGGGCGGTGGCGATGCCGATGTTCGCGACCGCGCCGAGGCCGCAGACCAGCATGAACAGGATCAAGCCCCGCCACAGCCGCGCCCCGCGCAGGCGGTGGGTGCGATAGGTGATGAGGTTGTTGAGCTGGAAGTTGGCCGCCATGGCGACGATCGTGCCCAGCGTCTGCGCCGGTTCGAAGGCGAGACCGGCGCGGCGGGCGAGGAACAGTACGGCAAGGTTCACCAGCACGCCGAACGCGCCGACCAGGGCGAAGGCGATGAAGCGCAACGGCACCAGCCCGCCCAGGGCCTTGTCGATCAGCAGCCCGGCGAACTGCGCCAGCACCAGCGCATCGAGCTTGCTTTCCCCGGCCTGGCGCGGGCGGAAGCGATAGGGGATTTCCGCCACGCGCAGCCCCGGCGGGGCGGCGAGCACGACGTCGAGCAATATCTTGAAGCCCTGGCCGGTGAGGCGGTGGGCCAGCGTCTCGAACAGCGGGCGGGGGAGCATGAAGAAGCCGCTCATCGGGTCCGACAGGCGGACCGGCAGCATGGCCTGCGCGATGCGGATGCCGAGGCTGGACAGGTGCTGCCGCCCGGCGGAGGACAGGCCGGAGGCATCGCCACCTTCCACATGGCGGCTGCCCACCACCAGATCGGCCCCGCCGCCGGCGAGTTTTTCCAGCATGGCGGGAAGGACGGTTTCATCGTGCTGCAAATCGCCGTCAATCACCGCGATAATGTCGGCCGAAGAGGACAGCGCGCCCTCGATCACCGCCGAGGCGAGGCCGCGGCGGCCGATGCGGCGGAGGCAGCGCACGCGCGGGTCGGCTTGGGCGATCTCGCGCGCGGCATCCGCCGTGCCGTCCGGGCTGTCATCGTCCACGAACACCACTTCCCAGGCGTGGCCGGCGAGGGTGGCGGAGAGGCGCGCGACCATCGGGGCGACGTTCGGCCGCTCGTTGAAGCAGGGGACGATGATGGTGAGGGAGGGCGCGGGCATGGTGGGGCGGTTTCGGGCGGAACGGGGGTGGCGTCAAGGCGGGCGGGGGTTTCGCGTTGCCACCCGGGCGAACGGGCCGTACGACGGGGTTCTCCATGGAAGGGACACCGCAATGACCAAGGAAGAGCTGACCGCCTGGGCGCTGGCGAACGGATGGCAGATGATTGCCGGGTGCCCGAGCCTGACGAAACCCTCCTCGCCCAAGGAGGCGATCGTGCGGATGGTGCTGAAGGCGACGGTGGTGAACATCGAGGTGAAGAAGCCGGCCGGGAAGTGGGAGAAGGTTTCCGGCGAGAGCTACGGGAAGGTGACGGCGGAGGAGGAGACCGGGTTGCCGCTGGGATTGGGATTCGAGAGCATCCCGGGGTTCGGGATGCTGATGCGGGAGAACAAGGACCGGATGATGTTTGCGCGGATGGGGCGGGGGTGAAGGGGGAGAGGTTTTGATGGGATCATGACGGGCGGCAAGCGTGGATTGACGGTTGACGTAAATCATCAAAACTGCTACCTTCCAAACCATGATCCTGGGCTATCGCGACAAGCGGACCGAGGCTTTCGTGCGCGGTGCGTTTGTCCGGGAATTTCAGGGGTTCGACCGGCAGGCTTATAAGCGCCTCGAAATCCTGGATGCCGCAGTCAGCCTGGACGATTTACGGGGGTTGCCCAGCAATCGCCTGGAGGCGCTGCGCGGTGATCGCGAAGGGCAATTCAGCATTCGCATCAACATGCAGTGGCGGATCTGCTTCGAATGGCCCGCAAGTGCTCCCGGTCCCTCGCAGGTCGAGATTGTGGACTACCATTGAAAAGAAGGTGCCGCCATGACACGCCCTGCCATCCATCCCGGGGAAATCCTCGCAGACGAACTGGATGCGCTCA
>DATKQI010000322.1:0-19426 GCA_035532755.1 Acetobacteraceae bacterium | reverse complement strand
CGGCATTCCGGTGGAAACCCCGGCGCTGACGGTGAACCGGCTGTGCGGATCGGGCCTGCAAGCCATCATCTCCGCCGCGCAGACGATCCTGCTGGGCGATGCGGACGTGGCGGTGGCCGGCGGGGCCGAGAGCATGAGCCGGGGCGGCTTCCTGCTGACCGCCCTGCGCTGGGGTGCGCGGCTGGGCGATGCCGGGGCGGTGGATATGGTGGTGGGCGCGCTGCACGACCCGTTCGGCCACGGCCACATGGGCATCACCGCCGAGAACGTCGCCGAACGGGCGGGGATCGACCGCGCGGCGCAGGATGCTTTCGCCGCCGAAAGCCACGCCCGCGCGGCCCGGGCCATCGCCGAAGGCCGGTTCGCCGACCAGATCGTGCCGGTGGAGATCAAGACCCGTCGCGGCACCACCCTGTTCGCCATTGACGAGCACGTGCGCGCGGACGCGACGATGGAGCAGCTGGCCGGGCTGAAGCCCGCCTTCCGCAAGGACGGCACGGTGACGGCGGGCAACGCCTCCGGCATCAATGATGGCGCGGCGGCGCTGGTGCTGATGAATGGGGCGGCGGCGGCGCGGCATGGCTGCACCCCGCTCGCGCGGCTGGTGGCCTATGCCCATGCCGGCGTGGCGCCGGAGGTGATGGGCCTCGGCCCCATTCCGGCGGTACAGCGGGTGATGCAGCGTGCCGGGCTGCGGGTGGCGGACATGGACGTGATCGAATCGAACGAGGCCTTTGCCGCCCAGGCTTGCGCGGTGGCGCGCGATCTGGGCTTTCCCCCCGAGCGGACCAACCCGAACGGCGGGGCGGTGGCGCTGGGCCACCCGATCGGCGCGACCGGGGCGATCCTGGCGGTGAAGACGATCGCGGAATTGCAGCGGACGGGCGGGCGCTATGGCCTGATCACAATGTGCATCGGCGGCGGGCAGGGCATCGCGGCGATCGTCGAGCGGGTGTGAGCCGGGCCGTCAGGATGCGGCGGCGCGCATGACGGTCCGTGCCGTACCGCTGGCGGCTACCAGCACGTGTTCGGCAAAAAACCGCGCCGTTGCGCCAGCATTCGCCGCTCCACCGCTCCGCGCCGCTGCCAGCGCCCCTTCCGCCAGCACCAAGCCGGCGGCCGCCATTCCGAACAGCTTCAGATACGGCGTGGCCACTGCCAATATCGCCAGTTCCGGGCGCTCGGGTTCGGCCATCCAGGCCGTCGCACGGTTCAGTGCTTCCGCCGCTTCCTTCAGGATCGGCCCCAGTTCACCCAGCCCCGTCTCGTTCAATCCGCGCACCCGCTCTGCCACCGCCCGCATCCGCGCGATCTCCACGCGTGCTGCCGCCCCGCCATCGCGCCGCACCTTGCGCAGGGCGAGGTCGATCGCCTGGATGCCGTTCGTGCCCTCGTAGATCGGCACGATCCGCGCATCGCGCAGCAACTGCGCCGCCCCGGTTTCCTCGATATAGCCCATGCCGCCATGCACCTGGATGCCGGTGGAGGCCGCCTCCACCCCCAGTTCGGAGCCGAAGGCCTTCATCACCGGCGTCAGCAGCCCAACCCGCGCCGCCGCCGCTGCGCGCTCGGCAGCATCGGGGTGGCGGCGGGCACGGTCTGTCGCCAGCGCGACGGTGTAGGCCAGCGCCCGCCCGGCCTGCGTGCCGGCCTGCATGCTCAGCAGCATCCGCCGGACATCGGGGTGTGCCGCGATCGGCACCGGCGTTCCGTCCGGCCCGTTGCCCTGCACGCGCGCGGCGGCATAGGCCGATGCCTGCTGCAACGCGCGTTCGGCCACCGCCACGCCCTGCAACCCGGTGGTCAGCCGCGCGTGGTTCATCATGGTGAACATGCAGGCCAGCCCCTGGTGCGGCGCGCCGATCAGCCAGCCGATCGCACCGCCCGCCTCGCCATAGGCCATCGTGCAGGTCGGGCTCGCATGGATGCCGAGCTTGTGCTCGATCCCCAGGCAGCGCACGTCATTGCGCGCCCCGCCGGGCAGGATTTTCGGTACCAGGAACAGTGAAATCCCTCGGCTGCCCGCGGGTGCGTCCGGCAGCCGCGCCAGCACCAGATGGGCGATGTTCTCCGCCAGGTCGTGCTCGCCATAGGTGATGAAGATCTTCTGGCCGAACAGGCGCCAGGTGCCGCCCTCCGCCGGCTCGGCCCGGCAGCGCAGGGCGCCGAGGTCGCTGCCCGCCTGCGGCTCGGTCAGGTTCATCGTCGCCGTCCATTCGCCGCTGACGAGCTTGGGCAGATACAGCGCGCGCAGCTCGGGCGGGGCGAAATGCTGCATCACCTCCACCCCCGCCTGGGTCAGCAGCGGGTTCAGCGCGAAGGCCATGCAGGCGGAGGTCCAGATTTCCAGCAGCGCCACGCCCACCGCCTCCGGCAGCCCGGCTCCGCCGGCGCTTTCCGAGGCACAGACCGCGTTCCACCCGCCCGCCGTCCAGCGGCGATAGGCGGCGGCGAAGCCGGGCGGCATCGTCACCGCCCCGTCGGCGAAGCGCGCGCCGTGCACGTCCCCCACCCGGTTCAGCGGCGCGAGTTCGGCCGTGGCAAACGCGCCCGCCGCCTCCAGCAGGGCCGCCAGCGCGGCATCGTCTGGCTCCGCCAGCCAGCCCTCGGCCCGCGCCGCGTCCAGCCCGGCCACATGGCGCAGGGTGAACAGCATGGTCTCGACCGGTGCGGTGTAGCTCATCGCGTTTCCCCTGCCTTCGATAGCCCCCTGGCATCATGACAGAGGCCATGCCATATCCAAGGCTTGCTGCATCGCAACAGCGGAGAATGGCCGTGGCCCTGAGCGAACCCGTGGCGCGCAAGATGCTCCATCAGCGGGAAATCACCCTGCGCGGGTATGAGCGCGAGGACGGGCTGTTCGATATCGAGGCCCATCTGGTGGACACCAAGACCTACGGCTTCCCCAGCGAAGACCGCGGGTTCATCGAACCGGGCGAGCCGCTGCACGGCATGTGGATGCGCATGACGGTGGATGACCATCTCACCATCACCGCCTGCGAGGCCAGCACCGAATACGCGCCCTATACCGTCTGCCCGCAGGCCGCCCCCAACTTCGCCCGGCTGGCCGGCCTGCGCATCGGCAAGGGCTTCCTGAAAGGCGCGGCCGAGCGGATCGGCGGCGACCAGGGCTGCACCCACCTGCGCGAGCTGCTGCAGCAGATGGCCACCGTGGCGTTCCAGACGCTCTATCCCGTCCGCCGCCGCCGCGAGCAGGAGGAAGCTGCGAGGCGCGAGAACGAAGGCGCGAAGCTTGATAGCCAGATCATCGCCAACTTCGGCGGCGCCCCCGCGCTGCTGAACACCTGCCTCGCCTACGGCGCCGGCAGCCCGGTGGTGAAGCGTCGCTGGCCGCACCTCTATACGGGGAACTGATCAGAAGAAGCGTTCCACCGTCGCGTTCCAGCGGTCCACCTGCGCGCGGATCGCCTCGTTGCCGTCCATCAGCCGCCCGTGCTGGGCGGCCAACGCCTCGGCCAGGTGCATCAGGTTGCGGATCGCCTTCAGCCGGTCGTCGGATCGCTGCGTGAAGGTGAGCATCCCGCCGTTGTAGGCGATCGGGTCTGTCACCAGATCGAGCCCCTGCACCGGGCCGCGCATGAAGTTCTCGTCCGCCAGCAGCCGTTCCGGCGCATCGCGCATCGTCTCGAAGAAATCCACGTAGTGGCTCGCCGTGTTGTGCTGCAATTCCTGCTGCCCGGCCGCCAGCACCTTCAGCCGGCCGGTGAGCGTCTTGGTGATCACCTGCCAGGCGGAGCGACGGAAATAATGGGCGAGCCGGATCTGCGCCTCCACGCGGCTCGGCACCGGCTCCCCGTTCAGCAGCACCTCGTGGTTGCCGGCGGAGACGACGGCAGGCTGGCCGGAGAGGCTGCCGCGCACGACCACCTTGTGCACGCCGGTGCCCGTGCGGTCCCGCTGGGTGAGGCGGCGCGGCACCAGCATCTCGTCCGGGGAATCCGATGGGGACTGGTGATAGTTCGCCAGTTCCAGCTTCAGCGCCATGATCTCCGGCGGCACTAGGCGCAGATGCTCGCGCAGCGAGGCCTCGCTGTCCCGCAGGTCGAGGAACTCGTCGCAATCGAGGAACAGCACCCAGTCCGCCTCGAACTGCTGCACGGCGTAGCGGAGCAGGAAGGCGTTGTACCCGGTCTCGTTGAAGATCACCGCGCGGCTGCGCAGCAGGGTGATGGGAAAGCCGATGTCGTGCAGGCTGCGCAGGATGGCGAGCGAGCGGTCCGAGCTGCCGTTGTCGAGGAAGATGTGATGATCGACATGCGCGGCGTGGTGCCGGGCGAAGGCTTCGAGGATGTCGTCCTCGTTCAGCACGCGGGTAACGGCGACGATCTTCATGCGGGCTCCGGGCCGGTCGGGCGTCAACCCTATCCTCCGTCGCGGCGGCCGGCGAGGGGGAGGACCGATGAAAAACGGCCGCCCGGGGATAGTGCCCGGGGCGGCCGTTTCGCTTCAGGCATCGGCGCGCGTCAGGCGGCGCGGGCGGTCGCGATCGCCTTCCAGACCTTCTCGGGCGTGGCCGGCATGTCCAGATGCGTCACCCCGGCATCCGACAGCGCATCGACGATGGCATTCATCACCGCCGGCGGGCTGCCGACCGCGCCGGCCTCGCCCGCGCCTTTCACGCCGAGCGGGTTGGTCACGCAGGGCACCTCGATCAGATCGACCTCGATCTGCGGCAGGTCGGCCGCGCGGGGCAGCGCGTAGTCCATGAAGCTGCCGGAAAGCAGCTGGCCCGATTCCGGATCGTAGGCCGTGCGCTCGAACACCGCCTGGCCGATCCCCTGTGCCACGCCGCCATGCACCTGGCCGCGCACGATCATCGGGTTCACCGCCTTGCCCACATCATCGCACACGATGTAGCGGAGCACGTCGATCGTGCCGGTTTCCGGATCGACCTCCACTTCCGCCATGTGGCAGCCGTTGGGGAAGGTGTGGCGATCGATGTTGGCGACCTCGGCGGCGTCCAGCGTGGTTGCCTCCTGCCCTTTCGCCGCCTTCGCACGCTGGGTTTGCGCAAGCGTGAGGATATCCATCCCGCGATCGGTGCCAACCACGGTGAAGCGCCCGCCCTCGAACACGATGTCGGCCTTCGCCGCTTCCAGCGCCTCCGACGCGGCCTGCCGGCCCTTCTCGATCACGGTCGCGGCGGTGGCCAGGATCGCCTGGCCTTCCGAATACAGGCTGCGCGCACCGCCGGTGCCGCCGCCGGTGGGGATGGTGTCGGTGTCGCCCTGCTTCACCCGCACCTTCTCGCCCGGCACGCCGAGCCGATCGACGGTGAGCTGGACATACGCGGTCTCGTGCCCCTGGCCGGTCGATTGGGTGCCGACATAGACATCGACGAAACCATCGTCGGCGAAGCGGATCTCGGCCCGCTCCGTGGGCGCGCCGCCCGTCGCTTCCAGATAGTACGACAGGCCGATGCCGCGCTTCTTGCCCCGCCTTGCCGCCTCGGCCCGGCGGGCGGGGAAGCGGGCCCAGTCCATCTTCGTAAGCGCCGCGTCCAGCACGCGCTGGAAATCGCCGGAATCGTAGGTCTGACCCATCGCCGAGCGGTAGGGCATGGCCGCCGGTGCGACCATGTTGCGCCGGCGCAGCTCCACCCGGTCGATCTTCAGCTCGCGCGCGGCGGCGTCGATCAGGCGTTCGACCAGATAGTTGCTTTCCGGCCGTCCGGCGCCGCGATAGGCATCCACTGGCACGGTGTTGGTGAACACGCCGATCACGTTCGCATAGATCGCCTGGAATCCGTACACGCTGGCGAGCACCTTGGTGCCGGCATCGGTGGGGATGAACGGGGCGAAGGTGGACAGATAGGCGCCCATGTTGGCGATATTGCGGGTCCGCATCGCCAGGAACCTGCCGTCGGCATCGCTCGCCAGTTCGCCCAGGGTGACGTTGTCGCGGCCCTGCGTGTCCGACAGGAATGCCTCGCTGCGCTCGGACACCCATTTCACCGGCCGGTTCAGCTTGCGGGCAGCATAGCAGGTCAGCACATGCTCGGCGTAGAGGAACAGCTTCATGCCGAAGCCGCCGCCGACATCGGGGGTGATGACGCGGAACCGTGCGGCATCGGTGTTGAAGACGAGCCGGCTCAGCAGATCCTTGATCAGCCAGCCGCCCTGGGTGTTGGTGGACAGTGTCCACTTCCCCGCCGCCACATCGTATTCCGCCAGCGCCGCCCGGGCCTCCATCGAGGAGACCACCACGCGGTTGTTCACCACGGTCAGCCGGGTGACATGCGCGGCCTTGGCGAACAGCGCGTCCACCTTGGCCTTGTCGCCGATCTCCCAGTCGAACACCACGTTGCGCGGGGCGTGCTGCCAGACCAGCGCCTGGCCCGGCTCCATCGCCGTCGCCGAATCGGTGGCGGACGGCAGCAGGTCGTACTCCACCGCGATCGCCTCGGCCGCATCGCGTGCCGCCTTCACTGTGTCCGCCACGATGAAGGCCACCGGATCACCGACATGGTGCACCGCCTCGCCGGCCAGCGCCGGATGCGGCACTTCCACGCGCGAGGAGCCATCCCGGTTGGTCATCGGAACCTCGCAGGGCAGGTCTCCGATGCCATCGGCCTTCAGATCGGCATGGATATAGACACCCAGCACACCCGGCAGCGCCCGCGCGGCAGCCACGTCGATCGAGACGATCCGCGCAGCGGCGTGGGGGCTGCGCAGCACCACGCCGTGCGCCATGCCGGGGATGGAAATATCATCGGTGTAGCGGCCATTGCCTTTCAGCAGGCGCGGGTCTTCCACGCGGCGGACGGGCTGGGCGACGCCGAACTTCGTCATGGCGGGGTCATCTCCGGACAGGATGGCTGATCAGACCCTCAATCTACGACGTCCGGCGCAAACGCCAAGGGGCGGATGTTCACGGGCCGGGCGGATCGCCCTCCTGCCGCTCGGCCGGCGGCTGGCGGTGCGGGCGGCGGCTGAACCGCGCGCCCGTGCGCTCGCGCAGGCCCTGGAATGTCGCGTAGAGCATCGGGATCAGGAAGATGCCGATCAGGCTTGCGCCGATCATCCCCGCGAACACCGGCATGCCGACCGACCGGCGGCTGATCTGCGCGGCCCCGGTGGCGGTGACCAGCGGCACGAGCCCCAGCACGAAGGCAAGCGAAGTCATCAGCACCGGGCGGAACCGCGTTTTCGCCCCCAGCGCCGCGGCTTCGTGGATGGGCACACCGGACTCCCGCCGTTCCTTCGCGAACTCCACGATCAGGATCGCGTTCTTGGCGGCGAGCGCGATCAGCACAACCAGCCCGATCTGCGCGTACAGGTTCAGCGGCAGGCCGGACAGCATGATGCCGAGGAAGGCGGCGAACCCGGCCGCCGCCACCGACAGCAGCACCGGAATGGGGATGACCCAGCTTTCGTACAGCGCCACCAGGAACAGGTAGGCGAACAGGATGGCGAGCGCGAGCACCACGCCGGTCTGTCCGGATGCCTGGATTTCCTGATAGGCGGTGCCGGTCCATTCATAGCTGTAGCCGGCGGGCAGGGTCTTGGCCGAAAGCTGCCCCATCGCCGCCAGCGCCTGCCCCGAGGAAATGCCCGGCGCGGGGCTGCCGTCGATGGTGATGGAGCGCACGTTGTTGTAGCGGCTGATCACCTGCGGCCCCAGCACGATGTTCATGGTGGCGAGCGAGCGCAGCGGCACCATCGCCCCGGAACTGCTGCGCACATAGATCCGCCAGAGCGCGGAAAAATCGCTGCGGTCGTTGGGGTTGCCCTCGATGTTCACCTGCCAGGTCCGGCCGTACAGGTTGAAATCATTCACGTAATAGCCGCCCAGCGTGGCTTGCAGCGTGGTGAAGATGCTGCTGATCGACACGCCCAGCGCCTGCGCCTTCTCCCGGTCGATGTTGAGGAACACCGAGGGCGTGGTGGCGGTGAAGGTGGAATACACGCGCGAAAGCTGCTTGTCCTGGTTGGCGGCCACCAGTAATCCGCCCAGCACCGACCCCATCTTGGCGGAGCTTTCGCCCTGCAGGTTCTGCAACTGATATTCGAAGCCGCCGCCGGTGGACAGCCCGATGATCGGCGGCAGGTTGAACGGGAATATGGTTGCCGAGCGGATCTGCGACGTCGCGCCGAACACCTTCCCGATCAATGTCTGCACCGAATTCGCGACCCCTGGCCGCTGGGCGAACGGCTTCAGCCCCGCCACCATGAAGGCGGCGTTCGATTCCGCCGCGCCATCCAGCAGCGAATAGCCGACGATGGCGATCACGTTCTCCACCTGGGGCATGCCGTGCAGGATCTTGCCCACGCGCGCCACCACCGCATTGGTGCGCGAGACGGATGCGGCGTCCGGCAACTGCACGGCAACGAAGAACGCGCCCTGATCCTCCTCCGGCAGGAAGCCGGTCGGGACGATGGTGGACAGCCCGTAGATGCCGAGGCCGAGCACGATGATGGCCGGGATCGACAGCACCGCGAACCGCAGCAGCCGCACGACGGCGCTGCCATAGCCGTCGCGCACCTTGTCGATGCCCCGCAGCACATGCGCCATGATGCCGCGGCGCTTGTTGGGCGAGTGGCGGAGGAACACCGCGCACAGCGCCGGCGAGAGCGTGAGCGCGTTGGTCGCCGAGATCAGCATCGCGACGCTCATCGTCACCGCGAACTGGCGGAACAGCTCGCCGGACAGGCCTGGGATGAACGCGACCGGCACGAACACGGAGAGCAGCACCAGCGAGATCGCGATGATCGGCGCGGTGATCTGCGCCATCGCCTTCTTCGTCGCCTGCGCCGGGGTCAGCTCCGGCTCCTCCTCCATCACGCGTTCGACGTTCTCCACCACCACGATCGCGTCATCGACCACGACGCCGATGGCGACCACCAGCGCCAGCAGGGAGATGGTGTTGGCGGAAAATCCGATCGCGAGCAGCACGGCGAAGGTGCCGATCAGGCTGACAGGAACCGCGACGGCGGGGATGATGGTCGCGCGCACGTTGCCCAGGAACAGGAACACCACCAGCACGACCAGGATGAACGCCTCGGCGAGCGTCTGCACCACCTCATGGATGGTCTCGTTCACGAAGCTGCTGGTGTCGTAGACGATCTTGGACTTCAGCCCCGCCGGGAAGCGGGTGGCCATCTGCGCCAGCGCCTGCTGCACCCGCGCCGAGGTCTGCACCGCGTTCGCCCCGGGCGTGAGGTAGATGCCCACCGCGACCGCGGGGCTGCCGTTCAGCTCGTCTTCGGAGTCCATGCTCTGGGCGCCGAGCTGGACCCGCGCCACATCACGCAACCGCAGCACCGATCCGTCCGGATTGGCGCGGATCACGATGTTGCCGAACTGCTGCGGCGTGACCAGCCGGCCCTGCGTCTGCACGTTCATCTGGAACTGCTGGGCGTTGGAGGTCGGCCGCGCGCCGATGCGCCCCACCGGCGCCTGGACGTTCTGCGCCTGGATCGCCGCGATGATGTCCGATGGCGTGAGATTCAGGCTGGTCAGCTTGTTCGTGTCGAACCACACCCGCATCGAATAGTTCTGCGCGCCGAACACGAAGGCCTGGCCCACGCCCGGCACGCGGGAAAGGGCGTCCAGCACGTTGATCGTCACGTAGTTGCTGATGAACAGCGGGGTGAGCGAATGGTTCGGGCTGTAGAAGAACATGAACTGCAGGATGGCGGAGGACCGCTTGCTCACGGTCACGCCGGCGCGCTGCACTTCCTGCGGCAGCTTCGACAGCGCGGCCTGCACGCGGTTGTTCACGTTCACCGTGTCGATATCGGGGTTGGTGCCCAGCGCGAAGCTGACGGTGAGGTTGTAGCTGCCGTCGTTGCCGCTGTTCGACTTCATGTAGATCATGTTGTCGACGCCGTTGATCTGCGCTTCCAGCGGCTGCGCCACCGTCGATTCCACGACCGAGGCGGATGCGCCCGGATAGTTCGCGGTCACCGCCACCTGCGGGGGCACGATGTCGGGGAACTGCGCCACCGGGATGCGCGTCAGCGAGATCGCGCCGGCGATGGTGATGAGCACGGCGATGACGATGGCCAGCCGTGGCCGGTCGACGAAGACGGAGGAGATCATCGGGCTACTTCCCCGCCGCGGCGGGCGCTGTTCCGGGCGCGGGCGAGGCCGGGCCGGGCTTCACCGTGATGCCGGGGCGGACCTTCTGCACCCCGTTCACGATCACCTCCTCCCCGGCCTTCAGGCCGGAGGCGATCACCGCGGTGGCCGGCGTGGACTGGCCGAGCGTGATCGGCCGCCGCTCCACCTGGTTCTTCGCGTTCACCACCAGCACATAGTCGCCCTGCTGATCGGACAGCACGGCCGCCCGCGGCACCGTGAGCTGCTCGACCGGCTTCACCCCTTGCAGGATCACGGTCACGAACTCGCCGTCTGTCAACGCGCGATCGCCCACTGCGCCGGACTTCGCGCCGGGCAGGACCGGATTCGGGATCGTGCCGCGCAGCAGGATCGTATCGGTATTGGTGGAGACCGAGGTATCGACGAAATCGAGCTTGCCGGTCTGGTTGTACATCTGCCCATCCGGCAGGCGCACTTTGATCAGCACCGAATTGAAACCACCCTGCCCGGCGTAGCGCTGCCGCAACTCAAGCGCGGTGCGGACCGAGATCGGGAAGGAGACGTACATCGGGTCCTGGCTGACAATGGTGGCGAGCGCGCCGGAGCTGCTGCCGACCACGTTGCCGACCGAGAACTTCGACAGGCCGATCCGGCCGCTGATCGGTGCGCGTATCTCGGTGTAGCCGAGGTTGATCTGCGCGGTTTCCAGCTGCGCCTGGGCAGACATCACCTTGGCCGCATCGGCGAGCTGGGTGGCCAATGCGTTATCCACATTGGACTGCTGGCCCGCCGGCGTGCCCATCAGCCGCCGGGCGCGGGAGAGCGTGATGTTCGCGTTCTGCACATTCGCCTGCGCCTCGGCCACCGCCGCCTGCTGCTGGCGCACGGCGGCCTGGTACGGCGGCTGCTCCAGCACGAACAGGAGCTGGTTTTTCTTCACCTCGTCGCCCTCGGTGAACAGCCGCTTCTCCAGCACCCCGTTCACCCGTGCGGCCAGCGTCACCCGCTGTTCCGCCTCGATGCGGCCGACGAACTGGTCGGACTGATAGATCGGTTCGGGCTTTGCCTTCACCACGCCGACGGCCGGCGGGCCGCCGGGGCCCATCTGCGCCAGCGCGGGAGAGACACACACCACGAAGGCGGCCGCCAGCGAGGCGGCGGCGAGGCGGAACTTCATTCGAACCACTCCAGCGAAATCCGGCAGCACATGGGGGCGCCGTGCCATTGCGCAAGCAGCACGGCGGCAGGGAGCCTTCAATAGAGAGGGCATGGCTGAAAGGTCAATTCTTCTGTCGCGTCTGCCATGCCGGGCCCGCGCCGTCCGGCGTCTTGCCACAAACCCCGGCAGGCCGCAATTTCGCGGCATGTGGTTCGCACCGCCGCCCACGCTGCCCACGCGCGTGCTGACGCGCCTGCCAGACAGGTTCCGCCGGATGGCCCGTACGCCGTGGTCGGATGCGAACCGCGCCGGCAACCCGGTCGATTGCTTCCTGGAAGGGCCGTGTTTCGATGCCGCCGGCCGGCTGCTGGTCGTCGATATTCCTTTCGGCCGCATCTTCCGCATCGCCGATGGGCAGTGGTCGCTGGTCGGCGAATACGACGGCTGGCCGAACGGGATGAAAGTGCTGCCGGACGGGCAGCTTCTCGTCGCCGATTACAAGAACGGCCTGGTGCGGATCGATCCTGTCACCGGCGCTGCCATACCCCACCTGCCCACGGTGGTCAGCGAAGGGTTCAAGGGCCTGAACGACCTCGCACTGGCCGAGGGCGGCGTGGTGCTGTTCACCGACCAGGGCCAGACCGGCCTGCAAGATCCCGCCGGGCGGGTCTATCGTCTGCACCCGGATGGTCGGCTCGATCGGCTGATCGCGAACGGCCCCAGCCCCAACGGCCTCGCGCTCAATCGCGCCGGCACGCATCTGTATGTGGCGATGACCCGCTCGGCGCAAATCTGGCGCTTCCTGCTGCGCCCCGACGCGATCGTGGCGAAGGCGCAATGCTTCGCCCAGTTGCCGGGCGGCACCACCGGGCCGGACGGCCTCGCCGTCGATGCGCAGGACCGCCTGTTCGTCTGCGATCCCGGCCACGGCTGCGTATGGGTGCTGGATGCGCATGGGCAACCCTGCTACCGCATTGCCTCCTGTGCCGGGCGGATGCTGACCAACTGCGCCTTCGCCCCGGACGGGCGGACGCTGGCGATCACCGATTCCGATACCGGAACCATACTGGCCTGCGACGTACCACCGTCTTGAAGGAGAACGCCATGAAAGAGCGCGTGATCGTCTGTGAAGTGGGCCCGCGCGACGGGCTGCAAATGGCGAAATCGATCATGCCGACGGCGGTGAAGACACGCTGGATCGAGGTGATCGCCGCCGCCGGCGTGAAGGAGATCGAGGTGGGCAGCTTCGTGCCCGCGAAACTGATCCCGCAGATGGCGGATACCGATGCCGTGGTGCGCGCGGCGGTGGGCATTCCCGGCATCACGATCGTCGCGCTCGCGCCCAATCTGCGCGGCGCCCAGAACGCGCATGCGGCCGGCGCGCACCGGATCAGCATTCCGGTTTCGGTCAGCGAGGGCCACAGCCGCGCCAACCTCAACCGCACGCCGGCCGAACAAGTGGCGGAGGTTGGCCGCATCGTCGCCTGGGCGCGCGCCCAGCCGAGGAAGATGGAAGTGGAGGCCGCTTGCTCCACCGCCTTCGGCTGCTCGATTGACGGCGTGGTGCCGGTCGCCTCCGTGGTGAAGGTCGCCGTCGGTCTCGCCGCGGCTGGCGCGGACATGGTGACGCTGGCCGACACCGTCGGCTATGCCCACCCCGCGCAGATTCGCACCGTGATCCGCGCCGTCCGGGCGGAGATCGGGGATCGGCTGGACGGGCTGCACCTGCACGACACGATGGGCCTCGGCCTCGCCAACGCGCTGGCCGGGCTGGAGGAGGGCATGCGCAACTTCGATGCCGCGCTCGCGGGCCTGGGCGGCTGCCCCTTCGCGCCCGGCGCCTCGGGCAACATCGTCACCGAAGACCTCGTGTTCATGCTGGAAAGCATGGGGTTCGCCACCGGCATCGACATCGGCAAGCTGATCGCCGCGCGGGCCATCCTGCATGAAGGGCTGCCGGCCGAACCGCTGCACGGGCAGGTGCAGAAGGCCGGCCTGCCCAAGACCTTTCGTGCCGCGGCATGAGCGCGAGCCCGCTCGCCGGCGTCAAGGTCGTCGAATTCGTCCATATGGTGATGGGCCCGGCCTGCGGGCTGATCCTGGCGGATCTGGGCGCGGACGTGATCAAGGTGGAACCCGCGCCGGACGGCGACAACACCCGCCGCCTCACCGGCTCGGGCGCCGGGTTCTTCGCCATGATGAACCGCAACAAGCGCAGCCTTGTCGTCGATCTGAAATCGCCGGAGGGGCTGGCGCTCACCCGCAAGCTGCTCGCGGATGCGGATGTGCTGGTGGAGAATTTCCGCCCCGGCGGGATGGACAAGCTCGGCCTTGGCTACGCCGCGCTGTCGGCCGAAAATCCGCGGCTGATCTACTGCTCCTGCAAGGGCTTCCTGCCCGGCCCCTACGAGCACCGCACCGCACTCGACGAGGTGGTGCAGATGATGGGCGGCCTTGCCTACATGACCGGGCCGCCCGGCCAGCCGCTGCGCGCCGGCTCCTCGGTGATCGACATCATGGGCGGCACCTTCGGCGCGGTCGCGATCCTCGCCGCGCTGAACGAGCGCCAGCGCACCGGGCGCGGCCAGCACGTGCAATCCGCCCTGTTCGAAAGCGTGGCGATGCTGATGGCCCAGCACATGGCCCAGGCGAAGATCACCGGGGCCGAGCCGCCGCCGATGAGCACGCGGCAGGTCGCCTGGCCGATCTACGACATCTTCGACACGGCGGACGGCGGGCAGGTGTTCATCGGTGCGGTGACCGACACGCAGTGGAAGATCCTCTGCGCCGAGTTCGATCTGCCCGATCTCGCGTCCGACCCCGATCTGGCCACCCAGGCCCGGCGCGTCGCCGCCCGCCCGCGCGTGGTGCCGCGTGTGGCCGAGGCATTCCGCCGCTTCCCCCGCGCGGAGCTGATGGCGGTGTGCGAGCGCCTCGGCCTGCCGTTCGCGCCGATTTCCCGCCCCGCCGAACTGTTCGACGATCCGCACCTGAACGGCTCCGGCGGGCTGCTGCCCGTCCACCTGCCCGATGGGCGGGAAATCCGCCTGCCGGCGCTGCCGCTGGTGATGGACGGCGCCCGCCCCGGCGTGCGACGGGACCTGCCGGCCGCCGGCGCCCACAGCACCGAGATCGCGCGCGATCTGGGCTACGACGAGGCGGCGATCGCCGCGCTGCGGGCGCAAGGCGTGCTCGGCTGATGCCGCTGGCGGCGAGATCGGCTCTGGGTTAGACCGCCCCGATGCTGCGCAGTGTGATGACGGTCGGGCTGTGGACCATGGGCAGCCGGGTCCTGGGCTTTGCGCGCGACATCCTGATCGCGGCGCTGCTCGGCACCGGGCCGGTGGCGGATGCGTTCTTTGTCGCGCTGAAGCTTCCCAACCTGTTCCGCAAGCTGTTCGGGGAAGGCGCGTTCAATGCGGCCTTCGTCCCCGCCTTCGCCGGCACGCTCGCCGCCGAGGGGCCGGCGCACGCGCGGCGGCTGGCCGAGGAAGTCTGCTCCGTGCTGCTGGCGGTCCTTGCCATCTTCACGCTGTTCGGTGTGGTGTTCATGCCGCAGCTGATGGTGGTGCTGGCGCCGGGCTTCGAGGATATTCCGGCGAAATTCGCGCTCACGGTGGCGCTGAGCCGCATCACCTTTCCCTATCTGCTGCTGATCTGCATGGCTGCACTGCTCTCCGGCGTGCTGAACGGGCTGAACCGCTTCGCCGCCGCCGCTGCCGCCCCGATCCTGTTCAATGTCTTCGCCATCGCCGCGATGCTGTGGCTCACCCCGTTCGTGCCCACCGTGGGCCACGCGCTGTCCTGGGGGCTCACCGTCTCCGGCATGGCGCAGATGGCGCTGGTGGCCTGGGCCTGCGCGCGCGCGGGCATGCCGCTGCGCCTTCCGCGCCCGCGCCTCACGCCCGCGGTGCGGCTGGTGATGCGTCGCATGGCCCCGGGGCTGATCGGCGCGGGGGTCACGCAGATCAACCTCGCTGTCGATGTGATCATCGCGAGCCTGCTGCCGCCCGGCACCGTGTCGGTGTTGTATTATGCGGACCGGGTGAACCAGCTTCCGCTCGGCGTGATCGGCGCGGCGGTGGGCACCGCGCTGCTGCCGGTGCTGTCGCGCCAGATGCGCGCCGGCGATGATGCGGCGGCGCGCGCCACGCTGAACCGCGCGATCGAATTCGCCGTGGTCCTCACGCTGCCCGCCGCCCTCGCGCTCGCCGTGGTGGCGGAGCCGATCATGCGCGCGCTGTTCGGCTATGGCGCGTTCTCCATGACCAGCGTGCATGAAAGTGCCGCGGCCCTTGCCGCCTATGCGTTCGGCCTGCCGGCCTTCGTGCTGCTGAAGGTGCTCGCGCCGCCCTTCTTCGCGCGCGGCGACACGGCAAGCCCTGTCTGGGTCGGCGTGGTGGCGATGGTGCTCAACATCGTCTTCAATCTTTTGCTGATGGGGCCGCTCGGGCAGGTGGGCGTGGCGCTGGCCACCAGCCTTGCCGGCATCATCAACGCCGCGGCGCTGATCGTGCTGCTGGTGCGGCACGGCGATCTGCGCCTGGACGCAAGGTTGCGCACCACCCTGCCGCGGATGGTGTTCGCCGGGCTCGCCATGGCCGGCGCCCTGTGGCTGGCGGAGCGCGCGCTGGCCGGCACGCCCAGGCTGATCGACCTTGCCGTGCTGATCGCCCTCGGCCTCGGCGTGTATGGCCTGATCGGCCACGCTATCGGCGCCTTCAACCTCGCCGAATTGCGGGCGATGGTGCTGCGCAGGAAGCAGCAGGCCATTCCCTGACGGAGGGCTCCGGCCCTATTCGCCGGCCACCACTCTCTGCCTTGTCCGTCGGCCAAGGCTCCGCGCCATGCGGCGCAGGCCGGCCCATTGCTGGGCCGTGTAGGTGCCGGTGGCGAGCGCCTCCTCGGCCGAGGGGTCTCCGGTGCGCGGATAGCTGCGGGAGAAATCGGCGGTGCCGAAGATGATGTCCCATATCGGCAGGATGGCGCCGTAGTTGCAGCTCGTCTGGCCCGCGGCCAGCACGCCATGGTGGGCACGATGGAAGCGCGGGGAGACGACCACGCACTCGCCCAGGCGGCCGAAGGATAGCCGGGCGTTGGCGTGGGATAGGCTTTCGATGAAGCGCAGCACCAGCACCAGCAGCGGGAACTGGAACGGCGGAATGCCGATCAGCAGGGCGATGAAGCCGAACCAGAGGGCCGAGATCAGGTCATCCAGCAGGTGGTTGCGGTCGTCGGACCAGAACGTCATCTGCCGCTGCGCGTGATGAAGCGAATGCAACGCCCACCACCACGGGATCATGTGGGAAAGCCGGTGCCGCCAGTAGTCCGCGCAGTCGAGGATGAGGATGTAGAGGAAGAAGGTGACAACCTGATGCCCCAGCAGCCCGGGGATCAGCAGTTCCAGCGTCGGCGGCACCCAGCCGTGATCGACCAGGAAGCCGCTCACATGCACCTGCACCTCGTAGAACCCCACGAAGGTGACGATCGGCAGGAGCCCGACACGGGACAGGACGGTGTAGAACACGTCGGTGAACACCGCGCGCGCGTTCCCCCACCGTTCCACCGGGCGAAGGTATTCGAGCGGCATGCACACGGCGAAGGTCACGATCACCTGGCACAGGCCGTACACCGCGAACAGCGCCCAGCCGAAGGCGAGATCCTCCCATTGCATCCAGCCGAAGCGGTACATCACCGGCAGCACCGCGTTCTGCTGCAGCCACCCCGCCACGGCCATGAACGGATCGGTCATCATGCCGAGAACGTCCCGAGCACGGCGCGGTTGCGCGCGGCGGCCGGCAGGATGGTGCTGAGGAACACGCCGTGCGGAGAGCGCCCGGTGGCCACCAGCCCATAGCGGCCGGAAGCCGGGTCCATCACCGCGATGCTGTCCGCCCAGCGCCGGCTGATCCACATCATGCCGTCGGGCGCGAAGGCGATGCAGTCCGGCCCGCCGGGTACGGTATAGAGATGCTCAACCTTCAGCGAGCGCGCATCGAGCCGCGTGATGGTGCCGGCGACGCGATTGCCGACATAGATCACCTGCCCGTCCGGCGAGGGGAAGATGATATGCGCGCCCTTCCCGGTGGGAATGCGCCGGGTGGTATGGCCATCCACCGGATCGAGCTCCACCACGTCCGCCCCGCCCATCAGCGCGCAGAGCAGCTTTTCGCCATGCCAGATGATCCCGGCCGGAGCCGGTCCCACCGCGCGGCTCCATGCCACCGCCATGCGCGTCAGGTCGATCGCCACCACTTTGCCGGTGCCCTGCAAGGTCGAATACACCATCGAGCCGTCGGGCGAGAACGCGAGATGGCTCGGCATCGAGGATGCATAGAACCGCTTGTGCAGCCGCAGGCCCTGCGCATCGTACACATCGACATGGTTCAGCCGCAGCGCGTTCACCACCAGCCATTTCGAATCCGGGCTGAACCAGAGCTGGTACGGATCGCTGATCACCCGATGGCCCAGTGAGCGGCCGGTGCGGGGGTCGAGCCGGAACAGCGCATTGCCGCTGGCGTCCCCCACCAGAAGCTCCCGCCCATCGGGCGTCAGCGCCCAGTGATGCGGCTCGCGCAGCACCGGCACGGTGCGGATCGTCCGGTGCGTCGCCATGTCGATCACGCTGATGGTCGCACCCGCGGAGTTCATCACGATCGCCACCGGCGGGTCGGCCGCCAGCGCCGGCGCGGCCCCTTGCGCCAGGAGGCCAAGCCCGGAAAGCAGCATCGTGCGGCGCGGAACGGTCATGGGCAGTCCTGGGCTGAAAGGGCAGCGGTGATGATCGGATCGGCCGCCTGATGCCCGGCTGCCTGACGCTCGGCTGCCGCGCGCGCGAACACCGCTGAAACCCAGGCGAACATCAGGCTGCCGGTCGTCGCGATCATTGTGTTGTCAGTGAAGGAATGCGCTGCAAAGGCCAGAAAAACAAGCCTCATCAGGGCGCGATCCGGCATCGCCATCGCCTTGGTATGATGCCAGGCCCACAGGCCCATCAGCAGAATCACCAGAATCAGGCCGGGGTAGCCGCCCTCCACCGCCAGGCGCAAATATTCGTTATGTGCCGCATTGGTGCCCAGCAGCCGGGCAAGCGGGCTGTCCAGCCTCACCACCACCTTGCCGGCCCCCACGCCCCAGCCGAGCCAGGGCGAACGGTTCGCCGCGGCCTGGAACACCGGCCAGATCAGGGCGCGGTTGCTCAGGCTGGCACCCTGGCCAAGCTCGGCGAGGTCGATCACCCGCAGGAAACTCAGTGCCCGCGCCGCCGCCAGTGCGAGCGGCAGGACCAGCCCGCCGGCCAGGATCAGCGGCAGCCGGCGGCGGAGCCCGAACCGGGCGGAGGGTACGGCGAGCAGTGCTGCGCCGGTCAGCAGCGCGGCGGCCAGCAGCGGGGCGCGTGCGCCGGTGAGCAGCAGGATGGCGGCATTCACGATCAGCAGCGCCATGTCCGCTACTCTACCGCCGCGGAACAGCTCGACCGTGCCGGCATAGATGCCGATCAGCGCGAACCCGCCCAGGAAGGCCGGCAGGGAGGAGGCGAACAGCCGCACCGCCCCTTCCTGCACCACGAACAGCGGCCGCAGCCCCAGCATTGTCAGCCCCGCGCCGAACAGCACCACGGCGAGCGGTGCCCAGCACGCCACGCGGATCACCGCCGCGGCCCAGCGCCGCGACAGCCGGCTGAAGGAAAAGGCGAACGGCGCGGCCGAGCCGACGAGGCTGCGCAGGCTCGCCGCCAGCGTCAGCCCCGGATACAGGCCGTGCGCCGCGCCGGCGATGAAGAGGGCAGGGAAGGCGAGACCAGGGTTGAACGCATCGAACCGCGCCCCGTAACGCAGAATGCACAGCCCGGCGAGCCCGAGCCCCGCCAGCTTGTCGAGCGCGATGATCGTCTCCATGTGGCCGATCAGATCGCCCAGCCACATCTCCGGCGTGCTGGCCAGGAACAGCAGCCAGATCACGGTGGCCGCAACGGGAAACCACAACGCGAGCCCCGCCGCCCCGGCCAGCGCGACCACGACCAGCAGCACCCAGAACACGGGCGGGGCGAACCAGGCGAGAGCAAGGCAGAGCAGCAGGAACCCGCCCACGCTCCACGTCAGCCGCAGCGTGGATGCGGGCATGCCGGGCACGCGCGAAAGCCGGCGGCGGGCAAGGGCGATCATCGTCGCAGTTGTAGCAAAACAGGCCATCGGCGCGAAT
>DATKQI010000321.1:0-14120 GCA_035532755.1 Acetobacteraceae bacterium | reverse complement strand
CGGCACCATCAGCGGCAACACCGTGGCCGGCGGGGCGGGCTCGGGCGGCGGGGGCAACGGATCGGCCTTCGGCAGCGGCATCTTCGCCCAGGGCGGGGGCTACAGCGTCACCCTCGCGCCCGGCACGGGCAACCAGCTTCTGGTGGGGGACGTGATCACCGACCAGACCGGATCGGGCGGCACCGGCCTGAATGCCGGGGCCGTCGGCATCACCGTGGGCACCGGCGGGAGGGTGGTGTTCCAGGGCGCGGACACCTATTCCGGCGGCACCACGATCAACGCGAACGGCGTGCTCAACCTCGGCGGCGGCAGCGCCACCGGCAGCATCCTCGGCAACGTGGCGGACAGCGGCTTCCTGGTGTTCGACCGGACGAACGCCGACAGCTTCGGCGGCATCGTCTCCGGCACCGGCACGCTGCAGCAGATCGGCACCGGCACCACCACGCTCGCCGGGGCGAACACCTACACCGGCGATACCGACATCAACGCCGGCACGCTCGCCCTCGGCGCGGGCGGGTCGATCGCCGGCGCGCGCTCGGTCCAGCTCAACGCCGCCGGCTCGCAGTTCGACATCTCGGCCGCCGGCAACCAGACCATCGGCGCGCTGTACGGCGTGGCGGGCGGCACGGTGAACCTCGGCGGCAACACGCTCACCACCGGCAACGGCGTCACCTCCCTGTTCGCCGGCACCGCGGTCGGCACCGGCGGGCTCACCGTTACGGGCGCCGGCACCACCCTCGTGCTCACCGGCGCCAACACCTACACCGGCGCCACCACCGTCAACACCGGCAGCACGCTCCAGCTCGGCAACGGCGGCGCCACCGGCTCCGTCTTCGGCAACGTGGCGGATGCCGGTTCGCTGGTGTTCGACCATTCCAACCCCTTCACCTACGCCGGCAGCGCCTCCGGCACGGGCGGGCTGACGCAGGCGGGCGCAGGCGCACTCACGCTCACCGGCAGCAACACCTACACCGGCGGCACCACGATCAACCTCGGCACCAGCCTGATCGTGGGCGACGGCGCCACCAGCGGCGCCATCGTCGGCAACGTGGCCGACGGCGGGCTGCTCACCTTCAACCGCAGCGATACGGTCATTTTCAACGGCATCATCGCCGGCGCCGGCGCGCTCACGCAGGCGGGCGGCGGCCAGCTCATCCTGGGCGGGGTGAACACCTACAGCGGGGCCACGGACGTGAACGCCGGCACGCTCGCGCTCGCCGCCGGCAGCTCCATCGCCGCATCTTCCGGCGTGAACGTGGCGGCCGGGGCGACGTTCAGCAACCTCAACGGATTCAGCCAGACCATCGGCACCCTGTCCGGCGCGGCCGGCAGCTTCCTGCAGCTCGGCTCCAACCAGCTCACCTTCGGCACGCCGGCGAACGAGACCTTCGCCGGCGTGATCGAGGGCGGCGGCAACGGCAACCTCCAGGGCCTGGTGAAGCAGGGCGGCGGCACGGAAACCCTCACCGGGGCCAACACCTATCTGAACGACACCACCATCAACGAGGGCACGCTCGCCATCGGCCCCGGCGGATCGATCGCGCCCTCGAGCGACGTGATCCTGCACAACGCCGGCACCACGCTCGACATGTCGGCCGCCGGCACGCCCACGCTGAACGCGCTGGACGGCGATGCCGGCACCACCGTCAACCTCGGGGCGAAAACCCTCACGCTCACCTTCCTCAACGGCGTCAACGGCAGCACCTATGCCGGCACGATCCAGGGCAGCGGCGGGCTCATCCTCGCCGGCACCGGCACCGGCCACGAATTCACCCTCGCCGGAGCGAACACCTATACCGGCGGCACCACGATCGATCCGGGCAATCTTCTGGCCCTGACGACCTTCACCGGCAAAAACCCCGGCAGCATCGTCGGGAACGTGACGGACAACGGCGGGATCCTGTTCGAGGCCGGCGTGCCGCGCAGCTTCGCCGGCGTGATTTCCGGCACCGGCACCCTCGAAACGGCGGGCGGCGTGCTCACGCTCACCGGCGCGAACACCTATGCCGGCACCACCCTCGTGGCGGACGGAACCCTCGCTCTCGCGGGCAGCGGCGGCATCGCCGGGTCGCAGCAGGTGGTGGTGGAGAGCGGTGACCTCGATATCTCGCAGACCACCTCGGGCGCCACGGTGCAGGCCCTGTTCGGCGTGCCCCCCATCGGCACATCCCCCGGCTCCACCGTGCATCTGGGCAGCAAGACGCTCACCGTGAACATCGCGAGCGGCACGCCGTCTTTCGAGGGCGTGAACGGCTTCTACGGCGTGATCTCCGATGGCGGGATCGGCGGCGGGGCCGGCGGCAGCCTGGTGAAGACCGGCGCGGGCACGCTGGTGCTGGGCGGGGCCAACACCTACACCGGCACCACCACCGTGCAGGCCGGCACGCTGGCGCTGGAAACCTTCCAGCCGACCCCGCCCCCGGCCGCGCTGCGGAACGCCGCGCCCGCCAGCACCGGCAGCATCGCCACCTCCAGCGGGCTCGCCCTTTCCGGCCCCACGGCGGTGTTCGACATCTCGAAGGGCGGCAACCAGACGATCCAGGACCTCACCGGCGTTTCCGGCAGCACGATCCAGACAGGCGCCAACACGCTCGCCTTCGGCACCGCCAACAGCACCACCTTCTCCGGCGGCTTCGCGGGCACCGGCGGGCTGACCAAGCAGGGCGCCGGCACCATCACGCTGAACGGGGATTCCTCCGCCTTCACCGGCACCACCAGCATCAACGCCGGCGAGCTGCTGGTGGGGGATGCGGCCGATCCTTCCGCGGTGCTGGGCGGGGATGTGAACGTGCTGGCCGGCGGGCTGCTGCGCGGCCACGGCACCATCGGCGGCAGCGTGAACAACAGCGCCGGCACCGTGACCCCCGGCGGCTCCATCGGCGTGCTCACGGTTTCCGGCAACTACACGCAAGGATCGGCCGGGCTGCTGAACATCGAGGTCACGCCCGTGGTGACGGCCGGCGTGGGGTACGACCAGCTGCAAGTGAGCGGCATGGCCTCGCTCGCCGGCGCGCTGGGCGTGCAGGTGGATTCCGGCACCTACGTGGTGGGCAGCAAGTACGACATCGTGCACGCCGGCGGCGGGGTGGCGGGCACCTTCGGCACCGTGGCCTACAACCCGCTGTTCGCCGCCTACATCACCCCGCAGGTGGTGTACCAGAACAACGACGTGCTGCTGGAACTGCTGCCCACCCCGGCCCCGCCGGTGACGCCGCCCCCGGTGACACCGCCGCCCCCGCCGCCGATGGCCGCCGCACCCGCCTTCTCCACCGGGCGCGGCTACGCGGCCAACGCCTTCGTGGTGAACCAGTCCCTGTTCGACGCGATGAGCGCGACGCTGGGCGCGACCGACCAGACCGGCATCGGCCCGGATTTCGCCGATCCGCAGCGCGGCACCTGGGTGCGCGCCATCGGCGGGTTCGGCAGCGCCAACGGGTATGACATCAACGAATACGGCGCGGTGGCGGGCCACGGCTTCGCCGTCAGCCCGAACTTCACGCTCGGCGCCGCCATCTCCGGCATCCACACCCATACCGGGGTGAGCCAGAACACGGTGGATGGAGAATCGCTCGGCTTCTACGGCTACGGCATCTACGTGGCCGGGCGGCTGCGCATCTCCGCCACCGCCGGCGCGGGCGCGCTGAACGGGCGGCTGGAGCGGCATCTGGTGCCGCTGCCGCTGGTGGCGAAGGCGGATACCTCCGGCTGGTTCGGCGGTGCGGCCGCCTCCGTCCAGTACCGCCTGGGCGGCCCGCGGCTGTTCGCCATCCCGTATGCGAAGGCGATGTATCTGCATATGGACATGGGTTCGGCCAGCGAGAACGGCGCCGGCACGCTGAACCTGGGCTACGGCGGAGAACGGACGGACCTCACCCGCCTCTCCGCCGGGGTGAGCGTGGGGACCGCGCTGCCCGAGAGCTTCGGCACCGTGATCCCCTACATCCGCGTGGGCGGGGCGGGCACGCTCGGCAACACCCATGTGGGCAACATCGAAACCCTGGGCCTGCTGAGTGCCAACGAAACCGCGATCAGCGCGCCCACCGGCGCGGTGACGACGGGGGCGGGCGTGAACATCGTGGCCAACGGCCCGTGGCGCTTCGCCGCCGCCTGGAGCGGGCAATACGGATCCGGCACCACGGTGAACAGCTTCGATCTGGAAGCGCGCTACGTGTGGTAGAAGGTCCGGGGCGCATGGCGGAGGACAAGGGCAGTGCCTAACGTGTTCGCGGCGTGCTGGACGATGAACGCGGGGCCGCTGACCGGCCGCAGCGGCAAGCAGCGGGCGGGCGAGCTCGTCAACGTCGCCCTCGTCGCGGATGCGCAGCTCACGCACCGGGCGGCGGCGGCCGGTGGGGGTGTGAAGCTGCTGGTGGTGCCGGAGTATTTCTACAACGTGGACGGCGGCACCACCCTGCTCTCGCGCAGCGAGAAGCACAGCATCTACCGCAAGCTGGAAAACATCAGCGCGCAGGTGCCCAGCCTCATCATCATCGCCGGCACCATCGCCTACCAGAAGGGAATCTTCTTCAAGGACACCTACAACGTGTGCCCGGTGCTGCTGAACGGGCAGATCGTCCAGAAGCTGTACAAGGCGGGAGACGACGGCGTGTACGCGGCGAACGGAACCTTCAAGACGAAGGAGAACGGCGGCCGCTCGGTCCCCATCTGCGCCATCCAGGGCATCACCATCGGCATCGACATCTGCATGGACTACAACCGCAACCGGCTTGGCCAGTACCTGGCGGCGAACGCGGCCGCGCCGCCGGATATCCACGTGCACGTGAGCGGCACCAACGCGATGAGCACGCCGAGCGCGCAGGCAAGGGTAGGCGGGGTCTATCTGCACTGCGACCTGGGCGGCAAGGGCGCGAACGGCGCCACGGCCTGGCGGGTGACGGCCCAGGCCCCCCTGATGGGCGCCACCAGCACCCGCATCAACCCCGACGACACGCTGATCCCCAACGGCATCGGCCGGCTGATGTTCTTCACCATCCCGGTGTAGGCGCCGCCACCGCATCAACCCCGACGGCACGCTGCGCACGGCAGAGTGCGGATGCCTGCATTTCGGCTCACCCCATGGAGACCCATGTGTCACAAGCCTCGACTGTCACCTACGAACTCATCGAAGTCGGCGACTCGCTTGACGCCAAGATAGGAGTGGCCCGGGCCGAGGTGCTGGCCAAGGCAACCACCGAGTCGCAGCGATCGGTGCTGACCCGCATCGGCGAGAAGATCGAGTTTCTCGGCATGGGCGTCAAGGAGGACAAGGAGGCGATCCTGATCGCCAGGAACGATGACGGAACCAACGTGAAGGCGGTCGCCATCATGTCGGTCAGCCGGCAGCCCTCAGGCGTGTGGCTCATCAACGATCTGGTTTCGGTAAAGGCCGGCACCGGAACGCCGATCGTGAACAGAGCGCTGGACTACATGCACAGCAACCCGAAAGGGGCAATGCCGGTGCAGACCGTGGCTCTGCTGTCGCTCGACGAGGACTCCACGAAGTTCTGGATGAAATTCGACTTCGCGCTCGTCAACGCGAGTTCCGACATGAAGGCGAACCGGCCGATGCAGAAGAAACTGACATGACCCGGTTTCTCCGCCGTCACCCTCCCGCCTGAAACCCCGCCGCGAGATCGCACATGAAGTGTTGACGCCGATGTGGGACTATCCCACACGGGCGACTCGCGAATCGGAAGCTGCAGGGGGAATGTGTGGATGAACGATCAGGACGGAACGGACCCGGTGGCCGATCTGCGCGGCTTTGCCAAAGGCCGCCGCTTCGCCACCGTGCTGGCCGATCCGCCGTGGCAGTTCATCAACCGCACCGGCAAGGTGGCGCCCGAACACCGCCGCCTTTCCCGCTACGGCACGATGTCGGCCGAAGCGATCTGCGCCCTGCCGGTGGCCGGGCTGGCGGCGGAAACGGCGCATCTGTACCTGTGGGTGCCCAACGCCCTGCTGCCCGAGGGCCTGGCGGTGATGCGCGCGTGGGGGTTCAACTACAAATCCAACGTCGTCTGGCACAAGGTGCGCAAGGATGGCGGCAGCGACGGGCGCGGCGTGGGCTTCTACTTCCGCAACGTGACGGAGCTGGTGCTGTTCGGCGTGCGCGGCCCGAACGCGCGCACCCTGCAGCCCGGCCGCACTCAGGTGAACTACCTCGCCACGCGCAAGCGCGAACACTCGCGCAAACCGGATGAGATGTATTCCATCATCGAGGCCTGCAGCCCCGGCCCGCGGCTGGAGCTGTTCGCGCGCGGCACCCGGCCCGGCTGGTCCGCCTGGGGCAACCAGAGCGAGCATTACGAGCCGACATGGAAGACCTACGCGCACAACTCGGCGATGGAGCGCCGCCAGCCGGGGCTGATCTGAATTACCCGGCCGGCACGTCATCCACATACAGATGCTCGGTGATCGCGAAGGTCAGCACCGGGCAGCCGCCCCCGCCGCCACCCTCCAGCCGCGGCCACAGCTTCTCATGGTGGGTGGTGCTGTTGCCGTAGGATGAACCTTTCCCGAGATCGTTGAAAATCCGCTGCAGCCCGCTCGCCCGCGTCACGATCACACCCACGTCGATCGCACGCAGATCGAACAGCAGGCGGAAGTTGTTCAAATCCCGGTCGAAGAACGGATCCTTGTTGTTCCATTCCAGTTCCAGCGCCACGCGGCCCTTGAAGCAATCCACCTTGTGCGTGGGGCTTGTGTATTCCCGCTCATCGATCCGGATGGAGGTGGAGAACTGCTTCTCCACCCAGCCCAGGGCATAGAACGCGCCATCGAGCTGGCGCGAGATGGGTGAACGGTTCTTCCCCGCCGCCTGCACTTCCGAACGCAGCAGGCGGAAGGCGCGCAGCACGCCGATGATCTCCCGCCATTCGCCGGGGCAGGCCGTTTCCAGCACGCCGGCGGCATTGCGCCATTCCCGCACAAGGTAGGATTCGCGCAGATCCGCGGGCACGAGATGTTCGGTGGACATCGCCCTATCCTGCCCGGCATCCGCGACACTGGCCAGATCCCCGCCACCCGGCCACGGAACCATTCGCCCCCCAGCGCGGTTTCCCCCCGCAGGAGATGTGAGCCGCCCCCCGCGCATCGGCGGAGGTGCGGCGCATCAAGGCTTTCTTGAAGGAGACGCGAATGCTCACGTTCCGCTCGTTCGGTGCGGCTGCCGTGCTGGCCGCCGCACTGGCAATGCCGGCCTTCGCCCAGACGGCGCCGAAGCCCGCGACAACGCCGCCGGCGGCCGGGGCCGCGCCCGCCACCATGCCCGCGCCGGCGCCCGCTGCAACGGCGCCAGCCAATACGACCACGCTGATGCCGGCCAAGAACACCGCCATGAAGGGCCCCACCGGCACGCTGCACAAGGTGCACGGCATGTGGCGCTCCACCAATCTGGTCGGCGCGACCGTGTACAACAACTCCGGCCAGTCCATCGGCACGATCGAGAACATGCTGATCCGCTCCAAGGGCAAGGTTTCGCAGGCGGTGATCTCGGTGGGCGGGTTCCTCGGCATCGGCAGCAAGCTGGTGGAAGTGTCGTTCAACCAGCTCAAGTTCAAGCCGAGCGTGAACAACCGCACCGCGCCCATGGCCACCAACACCGCAGCCACGCCGCCGGCCGCCACGGCGCCCGCCTCCACCGCGCCGGCGGCAACGGCGACCAACGCCTCCGCCCGCCCGCCGAAGGTGCGGGTGAACTATTCCGTGGTGCTGCCCGGCTCGACCAAGGCCACGCTGACGAAGATGCCGGCCTTCACCTACTACCGACGCAACGGGGCCTGATCCGGTTGGCCTGAGGGCGCGGCGCGCACCCATCGCGCCACGCCCGGCCTTGCCACCGTCACTCCCGCCGAAAGCGGGGGTTCCAGTACTCCCGGGGAAAGCCCCGGTGCGGCGGTCTGGATGCCCGGCTTCACGGGCAGGACGAAAGCCCGAATGGTGCGCCTGTGCGTGCCGGATACTGGGCAACCCCCGCACCGATTCCCCCGTCGGTGCGGGGGTTGTCATGCCAACTAGAAAAACGTCGCGATCTCCTCCAGCGCCCGCTTCTCCGTCGCGTGTACCGGGATCGTGACACCCTGCTTCGGATAGCCGGTGACGAGAACGATATACGGCTTGTCGCTCGCCGGGCGGCCGCAGATCTCGTTGAGGAAGCCCATCGGGTTCGGCGTGTGGGTCAGCGTGGCGAGCCCGGCGCGATGCAGGGCCGCGATGAGGAAGCCGGTGGCGATGTTGACCGATTCCGGCACGTAGTAATTCTTCCGCAGCACGCCGTCCGCGGAGCGGCTTTTGCGTTCCCCGAACACGCAGATCAGCCAGGGCGCATCCTCCAGGAACGGCTTTTCCGCATCGGTGCCGAGGGGGGCGAGTGCGGCCAGCCATTCCTCGCCGCCGCGCCCGGCATAGAAGGCGCGTTCCTCCTCCTCCGCCGCCGCGCGGATTCGCCTCTTCATGTCCGCATCGCCGATCACGCAGAAATGCCAGGGCTGGTGGTTCGCCCCGTTCGGCGCGGTTCCCGCCGCCAGCAGGCAGGTTTCGATGATGTCCCGCGGCACCGGGCGGGGCGCGAAATCCCGCACCGTGTGGCGGGTGCGGATCTCGTCGTAGAAGGCCCGCGCATTCGCCCGCATCTGCTCCACCGGAATCTCCCGGTAGTCCGGCAGGGGGATGGGCCGGTAGTCTTTCGTGAACGCGGCGCTCATGCGCGGTTCTCCCTGTTCGCCGGGCGTGATCTGATCATGGCGGGTTCGCCGCGGCAAGCGGGGCGGGAAGGCCGCGCGTTGACAAAAGAAACGCCCGTGCCGATCCTGGCCCGGTCCACGGCCGGGTGGGCGGCAGCAGGAAAGAGGGTTCATGAAGACCGAGCCTCTGGTTTTCGCCGGCGTGTGCGACTGGTCCGGGCTTGTGCGCGGGAAGGCGTATCCCGAGGCGGACAGCGCCGCACGGCTGAAGAAGGGCGTGGGGCTGACGCATTCCAACATCATGATGTCCTGCTTCGGGCCGATCTACACCACGCCCTTCGGCACCGGGGGCGACCTGGCCATCCGGCCGGACCCGCGGATGCGGGTGGAGGTTCCGTTCGATGACGGAACGGCGGAGCGGTTCCACCTCGGCGACATCGCGAACACCGACGGCAGCGCGTGGGAGTTCTGCCCGCGCACCTTCCTGGCCAATGCGCTGAAGGCGCTGGCCGGGCACGGGCTGCGGCTGCTGGGCAGCTTCGAGCAGGAATTCGTGCTGACGGGGGTGGAGGACCGGCCGGGCGCGACCTACGCGCTCGACAGTTTCCGCCGGCAGGGCAGGTTCGGCGAGGCGCTGATGGCGGCGCTGCGCACGGCGGGCTTCAAGCCCGACAGCTTCCTGCCGGAATACGGGCCGCGGCAGTATGAGGCGACGGTGGCGCCCGAGGAGGGGCTGCGCGCGGCGGATGCGGCGGTGGTGCTGCGGGAGATGGCGCGCGCCATCGCCTGGCGCACCGGCCAGCGCGCGATCTTCGCGCCGATGCTGAAGCCGGACGGGATCGGCAACGGAACGCACATCCATCTGAGCCTGTGGGACGGCAAGACGCCCATCACCCACGATCCAGGCAGGGCCTACGGAATTTCGGAAAGGGCGGCGCCGTTCTTCGCGGGCGTGCTGGCGCATCTGCCGGCGATCTGCGCGTTCACCGCGCCCTCGGTCGCTTCCTACTATCGCCTCACGCCGAACCGCTGGGCGCCGGTGCATGCCAATCTCGGCGTGCAGGACCGTGGCGCCGCGCTGCGGGTGGCGCCGGTGTTCCCCGCGGCACCGGAAGACCCGGCGCGGCAGTTCAACGTGGAGTTCCGCGTGGCCGATGCGGCAAGCTGCCCGTATCTCGCGCTCGGGGCCATCGTGTGGGCGGGGATGGACGGGCTGGCGCGCGGGCTTGCCCTGCCGGCGCCGGGCGGCGATATGTCGTTGCCGCCGCCCGGCGGCGAGGCACCGCTGCTGCCGCGCACGCTGGAACAGGCGCTGGCCGCGCTGGAAGCCGATGCGGGCGCCGCTTCCTGGTGGAGTGCTGCGGCGATGGCGGCCTATCTCGCGTTCAAGCGGGCGGAGATCAAGGCGCTGGAAGGGGCGGCGCCCGAAGAGATCTGCGCGCGCTACGCGGCGGTGTATTGAGCATGCTGGCGGCGGACGAACCCGCGCCGGTGCGCGTGGCGCGCGCGGATGCCGCAAGCCCCTTCCTGCTGACTGCGGACCACGCGGGCAACCGCATCCCCCGTGTACTGGGCGACCTGGGCGTGAGTGCGGCGGAACGGGCGCGGCATATCGGCTGGGATATCGGGATTGCCGGCACGACCGAGCGGTTGTCGCACCTGCTGGAAGCCGCCGCCGTTTTCCAGGCCTATTCGCGCCTGGTGATCGACTGCAACCGCAGGCCCGATGTGCCGAGCGCATTTCCCGAAGTTTCCGAAACCACACCGATACCGGGCAACGCGGGGCTGGGCCAGGCGGAGAAGGATGCGCGGCGGCGCGCGATCTTCGATCCGTATCACGATGCGATCGCGCAACTGATCGCGCGGCGGCGGGCGCGGGGGCAGAAAACGCTGTATGTGGCGATGCACAGCTTCACCCCGGTCTTCATGGGCGCCGCGCGGGCGGTGGAGGTGGCGGTGCTGTTCAACCGCAACCCGCGCCTGTCGCACGCGCTCGCCCATCTGCTGCGTGCGGAAGGCGGGCTGGTGGTGGGGGAGAACGATCCCTACCGCGTGACGGACGAGACGGATTACGGCGTGCCGGTGCATGCCGAACGCGGCGGGCTCGATTACGTGGAGATCGAGATAAGGCAGGACCTCATCGCGGATGCGGCGGGGCAGGCGGATTGGGCGGCGCTGCTCGCGCGGCTGCTGCCGCCGGCGGCGGCGGCATTGGAGGGGGCATGAAGGATTTCGGGCTTTCGCGCGATGTGCCGGTGAAGAAGGGCGCCACCGCGCTGCTGTTCGTGGATGTGCAGAACTATTCGGCGGAGGATGGCGGAGAGTACGCGCATCTGCCCCCCGCCGAACGCGAGGCGCGCTACGGCTACTTCTTCCGCGAAATGCGCGAACGCGCGGTGCCGAACATGCGGCAGCTCCAGCGCGCCTGCCGCGCGGCGGGCGTGGAGGTGATGTACACGGTGATCGAGAGCCTGACGCAGGACGGGCGGGACATGGGGCTGGACTACAAGATCTCCGGCCTGTTCTGCCCGAAGGGCGCGCGCGATGCGCAGGTGATCGACGCGATCGCGCCGATGGGGGATGAGATGATCATCCCGAAAACCTCCTCCTCCGTCTTCATCTCCACGAACATCCATTACGTGCTGGGCAACCTCGGCGTGCGGCACCTGATCGTGTGCGGCGTGCTGACGGACCAGTGCGTGGATTCGACCGTGCGGGATGCGTGCGATTACGGATACCTCGTCACGCTGGTGACGGACGCCTGCGCGACGCAGAGTGCCGCGCGGCAGGCAAGCTCGCTTGCGAACAACCGTGGCTATGCGCGGCAGCGGACGACGGCGGAGATGGTGGCGGAACTGGCGGCGCCCGGCTGAGCGGGTTCGCGCGCTCCACCGTCATGCCGGCGCAGGCCGGCTCCAGACTATCGCGTCAATCCTGGCCGGAAGGAAACACAAGGAATGGCTGCAAGCGTTGATTGGGCCCCCGTCGTCGAGGCCATCGGACGTGCCGAGCAGGCCGGCCGCACCCTGGGCGTGGCCGCGATCGCCCCGTCGGGCGCGCGGTTCGCCCACAATGCGGACCGGCGCTTCCGCGCCGCCAGCACGGTGAAGATCCCCATCATGATCGAGCTGTTCCGCCAGATCGACGCCGGGGAGCTTGCGGCCGCCCACCGCCACGTGCTGCGCGCGGAAGACCGTGCGCCGGGCAGCGGCGTGATGCTGCATCTGCATGAGGGGATGGAGTTCACGCTGGACGATCTGATCTATCTGATGATCAGCGTCAGCGACAACACCGCCACCAACATCCTGATCGACCTTGCGGGGATGGAGCGCGTGAACGCGACGATGCGCCGGCTCGGGATGAACAATTCCACGCTGGGGCGGAAGATGCAGGGCCACGCGGCGAGTTTGGCAAGCCAGGAGAACTGGGCGAGCCCGAACGACTATGCCGCCGTGGTGGCGGCCCTGCTGGCGGGCCGGGCCGGAAGCGCGGATGCCTGCGCACGCATGGTGGCGGTGCTGGAGAAGCAGCAGAACGACCGGCGCATCGCCCGCCACCTGCCAAGGACGGACCGGCCGCGCTGGGGTTCGAAAACCGGCAGCATCCCCGGCGTGACGAACGACGTGGGCTTCATCGAAACCCCGCGCGGCATGCTGGTGGTGAGCGCGTTCTGCGAACATCAGGACGATCCGCACGGCGGCGAGCAGGCGATCGGCGATGTCAGCCGGGCGGCGCTTCAGGCCGTGGGGTAAGGCGCGCTGCCCTCCCCGCCATTCCGGCGCAGGCCGGCATGACGGGCGGGATGCGGCTCAGGGCGTCACGGTGACGACGAAGCGGCCGTTCTGCCTGCCGATGCGCAGGTGATGGAAGCGGCAGACGTCGGTCTCGCCGGTGAAGGTCGCCCCGCTCTGCATGACGATGCGGTGGGAGATCCGGCAATCATGCCGGGCGTTGCGGAAGTTGAGGTTCCGCTCCATGCCGGGGTGCAGCGCGCCGGAGAGCCAGTTCCTCGAGAAATTGCCGGTGCCCCTGGCCGCCACCTGGAAGGAAAGCACGGATTCGCCGGTCGCGTTGTCCAGCACGATATCCGCCCGGCGGGAGGAGGCGTGGCTGACGACGACGACGAAGCGCCCGTTCTCGTGCCGCACGGTCAGCCCCGTGACGGTGCAGATGTCGGTGCTGCCGATGAAGGTCGCCCCGCTCTGCATGACGATGCGGTGCGCGATCCGGCAGCTGTGGTGCGAGGAGCTGAAGGTGAGCGTTCTGAACCGGCCGGGCCGGATCGGGCCGGAAAGCCAGTTCCGCGACCAGTTGGTCTGCCCCTGCGGCGCGATCTGGAACGTCAGGATCGCCTCTCCGGTGCGGTTCGTGAGCGTGAACCCCGCCGCCCGCGCCGCCGGGGCGGTGGCGGCGAGAAGGGCGAGCAGGACGAACAGCATGGCAAGGCGGCATGCGCGGCGCATCGCGAGAACCCCGGTTGATTGCAGCCTCCGGGGCCACCGCCCGGCCGGGCCGATCTCGGGCAGACCCGAATCTCTCCGGCTCGGCAACAATATGCTATCGGGCGCGGCGCGGCGGCGTCAATCGGGCGGGCGCGATCTATCCGCCCCGCCCGTCCATCGCCCGGTTCGCCTCCGCATAGGGCAGCGCCTCGGCGGCGAAGGTGAACGTGCCGTGCTCGGCCACCTCGCGCGCGGCGCGCATCAGCCCGCCGAGTGCGGCGCGCGCAAAGGCGGAGCCGACGCTGATGCGCCGCACGCCCGCCGCCCCGAGTTCGGCCACCGTGAACCGCTGGGTACCGAGCCCCACCACCACGTTCACCGGGCGGTTCACCGCGGCGCAGACCGTGCGGATCGCGTCCAGGCCGGGCAGGCCCGGCGCATACAGCACGTCCGCCCCCGCGGCCTCGAAGGCTTGCAGCCGGCGGATCGTGTCGTCCAGGTCCGGGCGGCCGTGCAGGAAGTTCTCGGCCCGCGCGGTGAGCATGAAGCGGAAGGGCAGCGCGCGGGCGGCCTCCACCGCGGCGGCCACACGCTCCACCGCCAGGTTGAAATCATGGATCGGCCGGGCCGGATCGGCCGTGGTGTCCTCGATCGCGCCACCGACGAGGCCCACGGCGCCGGCCGCGCGGATCGTCTCCGCCGCATCCTTCGGGTGCGGGCCGAAGCCGTCCTCCAGATCGGCCGAAACAGGAAGGTTCGTGGCTTCGACGATGGCTTTCGCGTTGGCGAGCGTTTCCGCCCGGCCGATCGCGGCCTCCCCGTCCCGCCGGCCGAGCGCGAAGGCGAGGCCGGCGGATGTGGTCGCCAATGCCTCGAACCCGAGGGAGGCGAGCAGCTTCGCGCTGCCGGCATCCCACGGGTTGGGGATGACGAACGCGCCCGGGCGGGCGTGCAGGGCGGCGAAGGCTTCGGCCTTGTCGGATGGCATGTGTCTGGC
>DATKQI010000320.1:0-7241 GCA_035532755.1 Acetobacteraceae bacterium | reverse complement strand
TATTTCGCAAGCTCTACGAGATAGGGCGCAGGGAATCTCCAGCCTGCCGGGGCCTGATCGGCGCCGATCAAGGCCCCATCCGTGAACGAATTCCATCAATAATATCAAGGCGTTTGCGCGCTTTTGCCTGGGGTCCCACTTCAACGCCGATTTACAGCCTTGCGGACGTGATGCAGCGCGCTCACCCCCCGGCCAGCACCTTCGCCGCCGCCATCACCTCGGTCGCGTGCCCGTTCACCTTCACCTTGCGCCACACCCGCGCGATCCTGCCCTTGGCGTCGATCAGGAAGGTGCTGCGTTCCATGCCCATGTATTTCCGGCCGTACATGGATTTCTCCACCCACGTGCCGTAGGCCTCGGCGACCCCGGCCGTCGCGTCGGAGGCGAGGGGGAAGCCGAGGCCGTATTTCGCGGCGAAGGCCTCGATCGGCTTCATCTTGTCCTTGGACACGCCGATCACGTCGATGCCGATATGGCCAAGCTGCGGCAGCGCCTCCTGGAAGGCGCAGGCTTCCGCGGTGCAGCCGGGGGTATCGGCCTTTGGGTAGAAATACAGCACGTAGGGCCTGCCCTTCAGCGCCTTGGAACTCACGGTCCGCCCGCCGCTCGCCGGCATCTCGAAGGCGGGGGCGGTGTCGCCCGCATCTGCGCTCATCTCATGTCTCTCCCCGGATGGTGGTCGGATCGCCGATATGGCGGCGGAAGGCGTCGCGCACGGCCTCCGCCAGCGCCTCCATCGTGGCGCGCAGGGCCGGCACGTCAACCTCGGCGGTCGCGCGCAGCAGCGCCCGGGCGGCGGCTTCCGGCAGGTCGGCCTCGCGCGCCGGCTTCGTGCCAAGGGTCAAGCGCAGCATGGACAGCACGGTACGCCACAGCCGTTCGGCCCGCAGCAGCAGCGCAGCATCGCCGGCGGGCAGCAATTCCGCATCCCGCAGGCGGGCGAGGGCGGTGCCGGTATTGGGGCTGCACAGATCGGGCCGCGCGGGGGCGTGGACGAGTTGGAGCACCTGGGCGATGAACTCCACCTCGATCAGCCCGCCGGAGCGCAGCTTCACATCCCATGGGCCATCGGGCGGCAGCTCGCGCAGCATGCGCGCCCGCATCGCGGCGGCATCGGCGCGAATCCGCGCCGGATCGTCCGACCGGGCGAGGGCGGCGCGGATGGTGGCGGCGACGGCGGCGCGCAGGGCCTGCGGGCCGGCGAGGGCGCGCGCACGCGTCAGCGCCATGCGCTCCCAGGTCCAGGCATCCGCCGCGTGGTAGCGGCGGAAGGCGGCAAGCGAGACGGCAACCGGCCCCTTGTTGCCGGAAGGGCGCAGGCGCATGTCCACCGCGAACATCGGTCCCTCCGCGCCCGGCGCGGTGATCGCGGCCACATAGGCGTGCGCGGCGCGGGCGAACCACTGGCTGGCCGGCAGCCGCCGCGCGGTGCCGCCGCGCGGGACGGAGCTTTCGCTCACGCCCTCCGGATGGTCGTAGATCAGCATCAGGTCGAGGTCGGAGCCCGCCATCATCTCCCGCCCGCCGGTCTTGCCGAGTGCCATCACCATCATCGTTCCGCCGCGCACCCGCCCGTAGCGCGTGGCATGGTCTTCCAGCACGCGCGGCAGCAGGGCGGCGAGCGCGGCCTCGGCGAGGTCGGACCGGGCGCGGCCGGCCGCATCCACGTCGATCCGCCCTTCCAGCGTGGCGACGGCGACACGGAAGGTCTCGGCGCGGACGAAGCGGCGGGTGAGGGTGATCGCCTCCTCCAGCACCGTCGCGTCGGCAAGCTGCGCATGCAGCAGCGCCACCGGGTCTTCGGCCGCCGCCTCGGGCGACAGCAGGCCTTCCAGGGCGGCGGGGTGGCGGGCGAGGTGCTCGGCGAGGCTCGGTGCCGCGCCCAGCACGGCGGCGATCCGGTCGATCAATGCGGGGTTGCGCTGGAACAGGGAGAGCAGCTGCACCCCGGCAGCCAGGCGGGAGAGCACCGAATCGAAGCGGGCGAAGGCGGCATCGGGCTGCGGCTGGCGGGCGAGGGCGGCCAGCAAATCCGGCAGCAGCGCCTCCAGCAGCATCCGCGCGCGCGGCAGGCGCAACGCGCGCGGGTGGCCGCTGAGCCAGGATTGCACGGCGGCGGCCACATGCGCCGCGCCGGTGAAGCCGAGCGCCTCCAGCGCCGCGGTGGTGGCCGGCGGCGCAGCGCGGCCCGGGCGGCCGAAATCGAGCGTGCGCGGCAACTCGGCCGCGGATTTCGCCGGCTCCTCCGGGCTTTCGAAGAACGCCGCATAGCGCGCCTGCACGCGGTTCAGGTGGCGCAGCAGCGCGCGGGCGAAGGCGGTGGGCGATGGGTAGCCCATGAAGGTCGCGATGGCCGCGAACGCCTCTGCCCGGTCGGGCAGCGAATGGGTCTGCCGGTCCGCCACCATCTGCAGCCGGTGTTCCGTCCGGCGCAGGAAGCGGTAGGCGGCGGCCAGCTCGGCGGCGGCGGTGGCGGGCAGATGGCCGGCGGCTGCGAGCAGGCCGAGCGCCGGGAGCGTACCCGGCCGGCGCAGCCCCGGTTCCCGCCCGCCCCAGACCAGTTGCAGCGTCTGCGCGAGGAATTCGATCTCGCGGATGCCGCCGCGGCCGAGCTTGAGGTTGTGGCCCAGCAGCCGCGCCACCGGGTCCAGCCCCTCGGCGATCGGGCCGCCGCGATGGGTGTCGATCCGCCGCTTCATCGCGTGGATGTCGGCGATGGCCGCGAAATCGAGGTAGCGGCGCCAGACGAACGGGCGCACCGAATCGAGGAACGCGGCACCAAGCGCGCGATCGCCCGCCACCGGCCGGGCCTTCAGCAGCGCCGCCCGTTCCCAGGTCTGCCCCATGCTTTCGTAATAGGTGAGGGCCGCGTGCATCGACATCGCCGGCGGCGTGGCCGCAGGATCCGGGCGCAAGCGCAGATCGACGCGAAAAACATAGCCATCCGCGTCTCGTGCCGCCATCAAGGACACAAGACCATGCGCGAGGCGCGAATAGCAGGATGCGATCGCCTCTCCATGATACACTCCCGCATCAGGATCGAAGAGCAGAACGAGGTCGACATCGCTGGAATAGTTGAGTTCCCGAGCCCCCAGCTTCCCTGCCGCCAGCACGATGAGGCCGCTGCCATGCGCGGGGTTCGCAGGGTCCGGCAGGCGCAGTTCGCCGCTGTCATGCGCAGCCCGCAGCAGATGCGCCGCCGCCAGGGACAGGGTGGCCTCGGCGAGATCCGACAATGCGTCGGTGATGCGCGGCAGGCGCCAGATGCCGGCCAGATCGGCCACCGCGACGGCGAGCGCGACCTGCCGTTTCGCCGCACGCAGGGCGGCGGCGAGGCGCGGGCGCGGCGTGGCCGGCGGCATCGCGCGCAGCCGGGCGAGGGCGCCGTTCACCACCGCATCGGGCCCGGCGGTGACGATCTGGCGCAGGCCTGCGGGCTCCCGCAACGCGAGGTCCGACAGGTAGGGGCTGTTGCCGCCCAGCGCGCCGAGCAGGGCGAGCGCCGCCGGACGGGCCGCGAGCCGCGATTCGGCCGCCCCCAGCTCGGCGAAACGGGCTACCAGGCGTTCGGCCGCCGGTGCGTCGGCCGGGGCGGGAAAACGGGGCGGCAGGCGAAAGCGGGTCATTGCCCCGCAGGCTGGGCATGAGCGGGCAGGGCGGTCAACCCGCGCCGCAACCGGCGCGCCCGGAGCCGCCGAGGCCGGGTCATCGGCGGCGGGCCATCCACCATGGCGGGTGGCTGCTGCATCGGTTTGTCGTGCTGGCCGAGGTGCTGGCGATCCTGGTGGCGATCGTGCTCGCCGTGCTGTCCTGGCGGCTGGCGCAAGGCCCGCTCACCATCCCCTGGCTCGCCCCGCGCATCGAGCGCGCCGTCGAGGCTTCGCAGCCGGGCGTACGGCTGAAGATCGGCCGGGTCGCGCTGGCGTGGGAGGGTTTCAGCAGGGGCAACGGCCAGCCGCTCGATTTCCGGCTGGACCGGGCGGTCGCGACCGACGCGAACGGGCGGACGGTGCTGGCGGTGCCGCGGGCGCGGCTGACCCTGTCGCTGCCCTGGCTGCTCCTGGGCCGCATCGTGCCGCGCGTGGTGGAGATCGACGGACCGCGCGTTTTCGTGGCGCGCGCCGCCGACGGGGCGATCACGCTCGATCTGACCGGAGGCCCGCCCCCGCCGCCCGCGCCGGTGCCCATCGCCGGCGCGAAGCCGGTCATCACCACCGGCGCGCTGCTTGCGCGGCTGTGGACGCGGCTCGCACGGCCGCTGCAATCCGACAGGATGGCGGGGCGGCACGGGCCGGCCATGCTGAGCCAGCTTCGCCGCCTCATCGTGCGCGACGCCGACCTGACGGTGGCCGACGCGCAGCTTGGCGCCACCTGGCGGGCGCCGGACAGCTCGATCGACCTCACGCGCGCGGCGGCCGGCGGGGTCGGCGGCACGGTGATCATCCCGCTCGCGCTGGGGCGGGTCCGTGCCGATCTCGATGCGACATTGCAGCAGGGGCCGGCGGGCACGCGCGTGGAGGCGCATCTCACGCCGGTCTCTCCAGCCGCGATCGCCCTGGTCGCGCCCCGGCTGGCGCCGCTCGCGCGGCTGGATGCGCCGATCTCGGCCGATCTCACGCTCGATCTCGGCCCGACGCTGGCACTGCGCCGGGCCGACGGGACCGTTCATATCGCCGGCGGGCGGATGCAGCTGGGGCGGGGCACGGTGTCTGTGGTGAAGGGGCGGTTGCGGATCGTCGCCACGCCCGGCCATCTGGCGCTGCGCCAGGGCACGCTGGCGTTCGGGCTGCCGGGGCATGAAGGCAACGCGCCGGGCCCGGTGCTGACCGCCTATGCCGCCGTCCGGGTCGGGGCCGCGCTCGACGCCACCGTCACGGTCGGGCTCAGCGCCGTGCGGTTCGCCGATCTGCCGCTGTTCTGGCCGAAGCAGCTCGCGCACGACGCGCGGCGGTGGGTCACGGCCAACATGACCGCCGGCACGGCGGAAAACGGGCGCATCACGCTCGCGCTGCACGCGGCGAAGGATCTCTCCTCGGTGACGGTCGAGCATGTCGCGGGCGGGGTGCATGGGCGGAATCTGACGTTGTACTGGCTGCGCCCGGTGCCGCCGATCACCGGGGCGGCGGCCGATCTGGCGATCGACGGGCCGGACCGGCTGACCATCACGAGTTCCGCGGGCCATCAGGGGCCGCTCGCCTTGTCGGACGGGAAGATGACGATCACCGGCCTGACGAAGAAGGACCAGCAGGCCACAGTGGCGCTGCGGGTGCGGGGGAATGTGGCCGATGCGCTGACGCTGCTGCGCAACAAGCGGCTGCACTTGCTCGATCATTCGCCGATCCCGCTCGACCGGTCGGGCGGAACGGTCGATGCACGGCTGACGGTCTCCCTGCCGCTGATCAACGCGCTCGCCATGGAGCAGGTGAAGATCGCCGCGCAGGCGAAGCTGATGCACGCGGCCCTGGGCGGCATCGTCGCCGGGCACGGCCTGCGCAATGGCGATCTGGCCCTGAAGGCCGATCAGAACGGCATGACCATCGTCGGCAACGCATTGCTGGCGGGCATCCCGGTGCGGATGAATGCCGCGATGGATTTCCAGGCCGGGCCGCCGACCCAGCCGGTCTCCCACCTCACGCTGACCGGCACGGCGACCGGTGCTGCGCTGGCGGCAGCCGGGGTGCAGACCGGCGGCGTGCTGGAGGGGCCGGCCGCCATCCGCGTCGGCCTGATCGCCTTGCGCAACGGCCATACGGATGTGTCGCTGCACGCCGACCTGAGGGCCGCCCGGCTCGTGGTGGCGCCGCTGGGGTGGACGAAGCCCGCCGGCGTGCCGGCGCAGGCATCCGCGAAGCTCGTTCTCCAGAACGGGCACGTCCTGCGGCTGGATGCGATGTCGGCGCAGGGGGCGGGGCTGTCGCTCACCGCGCAGCTCGGTTTTGCCGCCGGCAAGCCGGACCTGCTGCGGCTGAACCGGATCGTGCTGGGGCGCACGAACGGCAGCGGCACGATCCGATTTCCGCAAACACCCGGCGGGGATTACCGGATTGTGCTGTCGGGGCCGGTGATCGACCTGTCCGGCCGCTTCGTGCACCATCCCTCGGGCCCCGCGACCGTTCCCGCGCCCACCCCGGTGCGCGGGCCGCCCTGGACGCTGGACGCGCATTTCGGGCAGGCGGTGTTCAGCCCCCCGGGTGCCGCCGGCGCGGTGCGGGAGATGACGGGGATGAGCTTGCAGGCGCGAAGCGACGGGCTGAGGATCGCCTCCGCCCAGCTCTCGGCCGGCCTGCCGCCGGGGCATGCGGTGCAGCTCGCCATCGCGCCCATCCCCGGTGGGCGGCAGCTGTCGGCCACCACCAACGATGCCGGATCGCTGCTGCGGGCGTTCGACATCATCGACACGGTCGAGGGCGGCAATCTGTCGATCACCGGGCAGTTCAACGACAGGCTGGCCGGCGATCCGCTGATCGGCACGGCCAACATGGGCAACTTCCGGGTTCGCGATGCGCCGGCCCTGGGCCGACTTTTGCAGGCGATGACGCTGTATGGGCTGGTCCAGCTCGCCCAGGGGCCGGGGCTGGGCTTCACCACGATGATCGCCCCGTTCCAGATGGTCGGCAACGTGCTCCAGCTCAATGGCGCGCGGGCTTTCAGCCCGTCCTTGGGGCTGACGGCGAAGGGGCAGATCGACCTCGCGCAGCGGCGCTTCAACCTCGCGGGGACCATCGTGCCGGCGTATTTCTTCAATTCGCTGCTGGGCCGGATTCCGCTGATCGGCCGGATATTCAGCCCGGAGAAGGGTGGCGGGCTGTTCGCCGCCAACTACTCGCTGGTGGGGCCGATGAACAATCCTTCCGTCTCGGTCAACCCGCTGTCGGCGCTGACGCCGGGGTTCCTGCGCGGGGTGTTCGGCGCGCAATGAACGAAAAGGGCCGGCCCTGTCGGGGGCCGGCCCGGAGTTTCGGGAGGAACGGGAGAAGGGAGGCGAAGCGAGGTCAGCCGGCCTGGTTGATCAGCGCCTGCTCGGCTTCGGACAGCTGCGGGGTGTTGCTGCCCGCGCCCTGGAGCAGGGCGCCGCCCAGCTGCACCTTCCGGCCGTTGGCGGCGAACTGCACCTCGGCGTTGGCGCCCTGGTGGCTGTTCACCGCCTGCTCGGAATAGATCGGCCGGGCGGGGCCGGTGACGGGGGCGTTGGTGCCGGCATAGGCGACCGAGCCGGTGGCGAGCATGGCGGCGGCGGCGAG
>DATKQI010000319.1:0-6979 GCA_035532755.1 Acetobacteraceae bacterium | reverse complement strand
CGGCGATATCTTCAGCAGCTCGGCGAGGCGCTTGATGGTGTCGAGCTTGATCACCTCGCCTTTTTCATAGCGGTACAACGCCGCGCGCGAGACGCCGAGCCGGGCCGCGATCTCCTCCGCCCGGAGCCCGGATTCGAGACGATAGGCGCGCAACTGTTGCCCGATCGCGCTGAATCGCATGTCCAACTGGTCTTCCTGCCCCCTCCGTCGCCGGCCGTTGCCAGGTTCCCGGCGGGTGTGAACCCCCTGCCTTGGCGCCCTGGCGCATGCGCCCCGCGAATTCCAAAAATCACGACTCGTCGCCGATATAGTACTCCCGGCGGAAACGAGTCGCTTATCACGAAGCGATTTTTATCACAAAGCACCGCGTCGCGTCTCAATAAGCAGCCTTGCTCACATATATCCTGTGATTCCTCTCCGCGCCGGAGTGTGTTCCGGCGGGTTCGGTTGTGACAATCATGAATTCGTCACAACCGCCTGTCCGGCCAGGCGCTCCAGCGCGATGACGAGGGCGGAGTGGTCGAGTTCCGCGCCGTCCGCCGCGACGCAGGCGGAGAACATCTGCTGCGCGATCGCCGTGTTGGGCAGCGCCATGCCGAGATCCCGCGCGGCCGAAAGGGCGAGGTTGAGGTCCTTCTGGTGCAGGCGGATGCGGAAGCCGGGCGCGAAGGCGCGGTCCAGCATGCGCTGGCCATGCACTTCCAGCACGCGGGAGGCGGCGAAGCCACCCATCAGCGCGCCGCGCACCTTCGCCGGGTCCGCGCCGGCTTTTGCCGCGAAGACAAGCGCTTCGGACACCGCTTGGATGTTCAGCGCGACAATGATCTGGTTCGCCACCTTGCAGACCTGCCCGGCCCCGTTGGCCGCGCCCACATGGGTGATGTTCTTGCCCATCGCCTCGAACAGCGGCAGCGCGCGCAGGAACGCAGCCTCCGGCCCGCCCACCATGATGGTCAGGCTGGCGGCCTTCGCGCCCACCTCCCCGCCGGAGACCGGCGCGTCCAGATAGTCGCAGCCGAGCGTGTTGATCTTGCTGGCGAAATCCTTTGTCGCCGTGGGGCTGATCGTGGACATGTCGATCACCAGCGTGCCGGGTTTCAGGCCCTCGGCCACGCCGGCGCGGCCGAACAGCACATCGGCGACATCCGGCGTGTCGGGCAGCATCAGGATGAGGATCTCCGCCGCCGCTGCCACGGATTTCCCATCCGCCACGACGCGCGCGGCGGCGCGGATGCCGGCGGGCAGGGAGGCGCGCTCCGCAACGATCAGGTCGTGCCCGGCGCCGCGCAGGTTCAGCGCCATCGGGTGCCCCATGATGCCGAGGCCGATGAATCCGATTTTCACGAGGACTCTCCTATTTCATACGTTGAAATTCTTGCGCCAGGCCAGGCCGGCGACCGTATCGCCGGCCGGGCGGTACTCGCAGCCGACCCAGCCGCGGTAGCCGAGCGCGTCGATCCGGCGGAACACGAAATCCCAGCCGATCTCTCCGGTGCCGGGCTCGTTGCGCGCCGGCACGTCTGCGATCTGCATGTGCGCGATCAGCGGCATCAGCGCCTCCATGCGCTTGGTGATGTCCCCCTCCGTCACCTGGCAATGGTAGATGTCGAACTGGATGCCCACGCGCCCGGCCCCGACGGCGGTGACGACGGCGGCGGCCTGGGCGAGGGTGCTGAGCACGTAACCCGGCATGTCCCGGTGGTTGATCGGCTCGATCGCGAGCCGCACGCCCGCCGCTTCCGCCTGCTCCGCCGCCCAGGCGATGTTGGCGGCATAGCGGGCGGCGAGGGTCGCGGGCGCCACCCCGGGGGGTGCGATGCCCGCCATGCAGTGCACCAGCCCGCAATCGAGTGCATGGGCGTAATCGAGCGCGCGCTTCACCCCCTCGCGGAACTCCGCCTCCCGCCCCGGCAGGGCGGCCGTGCCGCGCTCGCCTGCCGCCCAGTCGCCGGGTGGGGCGTTGAACAGCGCCTGGGTGAGCCCGTGGGCCTGGAGCCGGCTGCGCAGCTCGGCTGCCGGATGCTCGTAGGGAAACAGGAACTCGACGGCGGTGAAGCCCGCCTTCGCCGCCGCCTCGAAACGGTCGAGGAACGGCACCTCGTTGAACATCATCGACAGGTTGGCGCAGAAGCGTGGCACGGGCGGGCTCCCTCGGATTCTGTTTGTCGTCTGGGCGAAGCATGCAGGCGACGTATCTGGGCGGAGGGATCGCACGAATCGGCCGGTGTGGCCAAACCGCCGGGTTGCACGCGGCAGGTGCATGGGGGATAGCTCAGCCCGATGCACGGGCCGGGGGAGAAATGGGCGCCGAACGGGTGTTGATCTGGGTGCTGCTGGGCGCGCTCGCGCTGGGTTGCGTGCTCGTGCTGCAGCCGTTCCTCTCCGCGATCGCTTGGGCGGGCATCCTGGTGTTCACCACCTGGCCGCTGCACGAATGGCTGCGGCGGCGGCTGAGCCTGCCGCGCGCGGCGGCGGCCGGGCTGATGGTGGCGGCCGCGACCGTGCTGATCCTGCTGCCGCTGATCTTCCTGGCCCATAGCGCGGCCGACACGGCGGCGGGGCTGCGGCGGGTGATGCATCACGCGGTGGAGGTCGGCCTGCCGCCGGCGCCGGGCTGGGTCGGCGGCGTGCCCATCGTGGGGCCGGCGCTCGCGCGGATATGGGATCGCGCGGCGGTCGATCTCAGCACGTTGTTCGCGCCGCTCCGCCCGTATTTCGCGGTGATCGCGCGCAGTGCCTTGCGGGCACTGCTGGGCGTGGCCGACGGGGTGGTGAGCATCGGCTTCGCGCTGTTCATCGCGTATTTCTTCTACGTGTCCGGCGAATCGCTGGCGGCTCGGCTGCGCGGGCTGCTGCACCGCATCACCGGGGCGCGGGCCGAGCGGCTGATCGCGGTGACGGGGGCGACCGTGCGCGGGGCGGTGTACGGCATCCTGGGCACCGCGGTGGTGCAAGGCACGCTCATCATGTTCGGCTTGTGGGTGTGCGGCGTGCCGCATGCCGGGCTGCTTGGCCTGATCTCCGGCATTCTCTCCACCGTGCCGATGGGCGGCATCCTGGTCTGGCTGCCGGCGGCGCTATGGCTGCTGGGCACCGGCCAGCCGGTGTGGGGGGTGTTGCTCGCGCTCTACAGCGCGATCGGGGTGGGCAGCGCGGACAGTGTGGTGCGGCCGTGGTTCATCGCCCGCGGGGCCGACCTGCCGTTCCTGCTGACCGTGCTGGGCGTGCTGGGCGGCGTGCTGGGCTTCGGCGTGCTGGGCATCTTCCTCGGGCCGGTGCTGCTGGGCGTGGGGTTCACCCTGGTCAACGAGTTCGCCACCGGCGTGACGCCGACCGGCCCGGCCCCCGGCGGGACCGACCGCGCCCCACCGGCCCAGGAACGGAGGCTGACGGCGGCGCATGGGCCGCAGGAGCGGTAGCCGGAGGCCGGACCCGATCGGGAACCGCTGCGGCGGGTGGGAAGCGGGTCAGGAACTCCCTCGGTCGTCCGGGCGGCGGGCCGGGATGCCGGCCTGTGCCGGCATGACGGAGGGAGAGGCGGCATTTCGGCTGATCGGCATTATATCGGCGTGGAATCGCGGCACGACTCCAGGTGAGGCGATCATGCGTCAAGCCGGCCGTCGTGCCGTCACTTCGATTTCGATCTTCATGCGCGGATCCGCCAGCCCGGCCTGAATCATCGTGGCCGCGGGGCGGACCTCTCCGAGGTATTTCTTTAGAACCGGCCAGCAGGCCTCGAAATCGGATGCTTTCGGCAGGATATATCGCACTCTCACGACATCGGCGTAGGAGCTGCCGGCTTCGTGCAGCGCATCGCCGATATTGCGCAAGGCTTGCTCCGCCTGCTCGGCAACCTTTTCGGAAATGGCCATCGTGCGATAATCGAAGCCTGTCGTGCCGGACACGAATATCCATTCGCCGTCCACCAGCGCGCGTGAGTAACCGATATCGGCCTCGAACGGGGAACCGGACGAGATGAGTCGGCGTGTCATGACAGTGCTACCTCCGGGGGTGTCTCAGGCGGCCTTGGCGTCGAGGGCCGGATAGTCGGTGTAGCCCCGCGGGCCGGGGGCGTAGAAGGTCTCGGCGTTCCAGGCGTTGAGCGGCGCACCGAGGCGCAGACGGGTGACGAGATCGTGGTTCGCGATATAGGGCTTGCCGAAAGCCACGGCATCCGCCTCACCCGCCGCCAGCACCGCGCGTGCGCTTTCGGCCGTGAAGCCCTCGTTCGCAATGTAGGCGCCGCCGAAGGCGCGTTTCAGTGCCGGGCCTATGCGCCCCTCGCCGAGATGTTCGCGCGCGCAGAGGAAGGCGATGCCGCGCGCCGCGAGCTGTTCGGCGACGTAGGTGAAGGTGGCGAGGGCGTTGCTGTCGCCCATGTCGTGCGAATCGCCGCGCGGGGCGAGGTGCATGCCAACACGGCCGGCGCCGAACACGCCGATCGCGGCGTCCGTCACCTCCAGCATCAGCCGCGCGCGGTTCTCCACCGGGCCGCCGTAGGCATCGGTGCGCCGGTTGCTGCCGTCCTGGAGAAACTGGTCGAGCAGGTAGCCGTTGGCGCCGTGGATCTCCACGCCGTCAAAACCGGCCCGGGCCGCGTTCTCGGCGGCCTTGCGATAGGCGGCGATCACGCCCGGGATTTCCGACTGATCGAGCGCGCGCGGAACGGGAAACGGGCGCTGCGGGCGGAGCAGGCTGACATGGCCCTTTGCTGCGATCGCGCTCGGTGCGAGCGGGCTCTGGCCACCGAGGAACACCGGATCGGAGACGCGGCCCACGTGCCAGAGCTGGGCGAAGATGCGGCCGCCGCGCGCGTGCACCGCGCGGGTGACGAGCTTCCAGCCCTCGGTCTGCTCCCCCGACCACAGGCCCGGCGTACCGGCATAGCCCACGCCCATCGGATCGACCGAGGTGGCTTCCGAGAGGATGAGGCCGGCATCCGCGCGCTGGGCATAGTATTCGGCCATCAGCGCGTTGGGCACGCGGGAGTCGCCCGCCCGGGCGCGAGTGAGCGGCGCCATGACGATGCGGTTGGGCAGGGTGAGTTCGCCGAGTTGCAGCGGATCTGACAGTGCAGGCATGGAATGTCCTTTGCGGGCGTTCTGATGGATGTTCAGGGGAAGGTTCAAAGCTCGGCGGACATCGCGCGCAGGAAGGTGCCGATCGCCGCCTCGTTACGCGTGTAGAAGACCCATTGGCCGATCCGCCTTCCGCTGATCAGCCCGGCCTGTTGGAGGATGGCCAGATGGCCGGAGACGGTGGATTGCGAGAGGCCGCACGTGCCCCCGATCTGCCCGGCGCACACGCCGAGCGAAAGCGGATGCTCCTGCCCGGCGAAATGCTTTTCCGGCTCCTTCAGCGCGGCGAGAATCCTGCGCCGCACGGGGCTGGCCAGTGCCTTGAGCGTTTCGTCGACCGCGGTCTCGGCAGGGGCGGTATCCATCGTCATGCGCCGATATATGGATCGGCTTTGCCCGATATGAGCCCCGCGAACCGCCGGGCAGCCGCATGGGAGCCGCGCGCGGCGGGCATGGCGCAACGCGAACCCGCCAACGGCGGCTGTTACGGGCAGTTGCCTTCCGGTGCGAAGCGGAGCGCGCGCTCCTGCCCGCGCGAGGCGCGGACGAACCGCCAGAACAGCAGCGCGGCCGCCATCGTCAGCCCCGCGATCAGTCCCATCCACACGCCCCGCGCGCCCAGCCCCCGCGGGAAGGCAAGCCACCAGCCGACCGGCATGCCGATGCCCCAATAGGCGAAGCCGGTGATGAACATGGGCACGCGCGTATCCTTCAACCCGCGCAGCGCGCCGTTGGAAACCACCTGGATCCCGTCGGAGAACTGGAAGATGCCGGCCAGTTGCAGCAGCGCCACCGCGCCGGCCAGCACGGCCGGATCGTTCGTGTAGAGCGACGCCAGCATGCCGGGGAGCAGCAGCATGGCGCTGCCGGAGACGCACTGGGTCGCGAGCGTGAGCGAGACGCCGATCAGCCCCGCGCGCCGCACGCCCACTGCATCGGCCCGGCCGACGGCGTTGCCCACGCGGATGGTGGTGGCCATGGCCAGCCCGAGCGGCATCATGAACGCGACGGTGGCGAGGTTCAGCGCGACCTGGTGGCTCGCGACCGCATCCGTGCCGAGCCGGCCGATGACGAGACCGGAGGCGCCGAACAGGCTCGCCTCCATCAGCACCGTGACCGCCATCGGCAACCCGATCCGCAGCAGCCCGCCGATCGCCGCGAGGTCCGGCCACAGCGCGCCGTCGTGCCAGGGCAGATGCCGGTAGCGCCGGCTGCGCCAGACATAGGCGACGAACCCGAGCGCCTGCACCCAGCAGACGATCGCGGTGGCAAGGCCGCTGCCGAGCGCGCCCAGCCCGTGCAGGCCGAACGCGCCGTACATCAGCGCGTAGCCGAGCGGCCCCAGCAGCAGCAGCCCGGCGAGGCCGGCCAGCATGGTCGGGCGCGTCATCGACAGGCCTTCGGAAAAGCCGCGGCAGGCCATGGTGAGCGCAAGCGCCGGAGCGCCGAAGCTGATCGCGCGCAGGAACGCGGCCACATCCGGAACCAGCCGCGGGGCGATGCCCATGGCGGCCACGAGAAGCGGCCCCAGCCAGAACACCGCAAGCTGCAGCACCACGCCGAGGGCAAGGGCGAGCCACAGGGCCTGGCGGAACAGCGGCACGATCCGCTCCCGCCGCCCCGCGCCGTCAAGCTGCGCGACAGAGGGCGGCAGCGCCATCATCACGCCCATGATGGCCATCAGCGGGAACGTCCAGACACTGGTGCCCACGGCGACCGCGCCGAGCACATGCGCACCCAGATGGCCCGCCAGCATGGCGTCGACCACGTTCATGCCGATCGCGAAAAGCTGGCCCGCGATCAGCGGGCCAGCGAGACGCAGGGTGGCGGCAAGCTCTGGGACGATACGGTGGCGGTTCGGATGCACGGGGGCTGCCGGGGTTCTCGTTGCGGGGCGCCAT
>DATKQI010000318.1:0-7150 GCA_035532755.1 Acetobacteraceae bacterium | reverse complement strand
TCAAAGCGCGCCTTGATAGCCTCGGTGTCGATCACCCAGTCAGGCTAGTACGGGTCGCGGCCCGATTCCCAGCCCCCGATTCGCTTGTTCCGCGTCAGGCCCTAAGGAGATCTTGCGCTGCCGCCCGGTCGACGTTCCGCTTCAGCGTTTATCTCGGCCCCCAGCAGGACGAGGTATATCGAGAACCACAGCCAGGACAGAAACACCATCACGGCGCCCAGCAAGCCGTAAATTCTATTGTAGTCACCAAAATGTGAGACATAGACGTAAATCAAGGACGTCCCGACTGCCCAAAGAATTGACGCGGCGATGGCTCCTGGTGACGTCCATTGCCAGCGTGGCGCCGGGCGGTCCGGCCCATAGTGATAGAGCAGCGCGAGCAGCCCGATCATGACCAGGACCAGTGCCGGCCAGCCCGCGATCAGCATCATCCATTTCACGATTGGATCGACGTTCGCGTCGATAGCTACCACGATCAATATGCCGACCAGCGTGAAGGCGATCATTCCGCCGACCACCAAACCAGACACGGTCAGATAGAACCGCATAAGACCCCGTCGTTCTTTCTGGCCATAAGCGATGTCCAGCGCTTCGATCATGCCGCCCATGCCGCGGGAAGCCGTGTACGCGGCGACGAGAACCCCAAGCACGACACCGAAGCCAAGCGCTCGGGGATCGGTTGCGACAATCATGTGCAACTGGTGATTGATCGTCGTCTGCCCCGACGGCAGCAGCAACCCGGACAAGGCGTTGACCTGCCGTTCGATCTGATGCGGGTCGGCAAGCAACCCATAAATGGAAACAAGGGACACAAAACCGGGGACCAGCGCCATGAGCACATAAAAGGTCACCCCGGCGGCGACCAGCGGGATGTTTTTCTCGTTGCTCCCGTTCCATGCGCGCAGCAGAATATCTTTCCATCCTCGCGACGAAATATCCTGCGGCGCGTCAGCCTGCTCGGATTGCTTGGCACCAGATCGCCTGGAACTTCCGTCGGTCTCGGTCGCCATTGCGAGATTCCCTGGCTTAAGTCCGCAGATAATCCCAATAGCCGGATAACCAGATGCCGGGTCCTGATAAATCGGCCCAAGCACAGCGGGCGCGGCAATGGCAGCATTATATGTGAAACAACTCATCAGGGCCATGACCGAGCCGCGTATTGCTGGTGCCCGCCGTGAAGCGATCGTGTTGAGGCACGTCATGCACGAGCACAGCCCACCGGACCCGATAGGCACCTTCGTTCCAATGCTGGCGCCTGGACAAAGCACAACCCTCCCGGCAATTTCCCAAGTCCCCCACCCGCCCCCTTGCCAACCCACCCGCAACCGGCCCACATTTCTTCAACCCCGGAAACAACCCGGGGACCCGAGGAGAACGCGATGTCCAGGATGAAGCTGCCCGAAAAGGCGATCGTCATCGCCATGGACCACGCCCGCACCATGGGCGCCGTACCCGGGCTCGATGATCCCGGCGCGGTGCTGGATCGGGTGATCGCCGCCGGGGCCGATGCCATCATGACCTCCTATGGCGTCATCAAGCACTGCGGAAGCCGGCTGATCGGCCGCATCCCCACCTATCTCCGGCTCGATGGCGGTCCCAGCACCTACCGGGAGGATTGGCTGCGCTACAGCGAATGGAGCCTGCTGCATACAGTGGAGGATGCCCGGCGCCTCGGCGTGGATGGCGTGTGCGTGATGGGCTTCATGGGCGGGCCGGTGGAAATGCGCACCTACGAAACCGTCGCCCGCGTGGTGGGCGATTGCGCCACGGATGGGCTGCCGGTGATGGTCGAGGCGCTGCCCTGCCTGGGGGTGGAACGCATCCCCGATCCGATGGCCGCGGATGCGATGGCCTCCGCCGCCCGCATCGCCTTCGAACTCGGCGCGGATATCGTGAAGACCTACTACACCGGCAGCGCGCAAAGCTTCCGCACCGTCACCGCGCGCTGCCCCGCTCCCTGCATGATCGCGGGCGGAGCGAAGATGGACACGCTGGAGGCCGCGCTGCGCGTCGTCCACGGCTCCATCGCCGGCGGCGGCAAGGGCGTCGTGTTCGGCCGCAACATCTGGCAGAACCCGGATCCCGGCGGCGTGGTGGCCGCCCTGCGCGCCATCATCCACGACGGCGCGACGGTGGAGGACGCGATGGGCCGGCGCGCCGCCTGAGCCGCGGCGATGCCGGCCGGCCCCCTGCTCGTCGGGATCGATCTCGGCACCTCGCGCATCCGCGCGGTGCTGCTCAACAGCGCCGGCCAGGCGCTGCGCGAAGCCGCCGAGCCCACGCCGGTCCAATCCCCCCACCCCGGCTTGGCCGAGCACGATCCGGAGGCGCTGTGGCAAACCGCCGCCGCGGTGCTGCGCCAACTCACCGCCGGCCTGCCCGATCCATCCGCGATCCGCGGCGTGGCGGCAGCCAGCTTCGGCGAAAGCGCGGTGCTGCTCGATGAATCGGGCAATCCGGTCGCCCCCGCCATCGCCTGGTACGACGAACGCACCCGGCCGCAGATGGAAGACCTCGATCGCCGCATGGGCGGGGCCGCACTGTTCGCCACCAGTGGCCTGCGGCTCGATCCCACGCTCGGCCTGTGCAAGCTCCTATGGATGCAGCGCCATTGGGCCCCGGCCATGCGCCGCGCCGCGCGCTGGCTGAACGTGGCGGACTGGATCGCCTTCCGCCTCTCCGGCGTGGCGGCGACGGATTGCAGCCTCGCCTCCCGCACCCTCGCGCTCGATCTGCAAGGTAAGGCGTGGAACACCGCCCTGCTGGAACGCTGCGGCATCCCGCCCACCCTGCCCGTCCCGCTGCGCCCCTCCGGCACGGCACTCGGCCCGGTCACGCCGCGCGCCGCGGAACAGACCGGCCTGCCGCCCACCGCCATCGTCGGCGTCGGCGCGCACGATCACGTCTGCGGCGCGCTGGCCTCGGGCGTCACTGAACCGGATATCGTGCTGGACAGCCTGGGCACGGCCGAGGCGCTGTTCCGCACGCTGGACCGCCCCATCCTCGCCCCCGCCGCCGGCACGCGGGGCTACTGGCAGGGGCTGGTGCGGGTCGCGCCCGGCCTCGATCTTCATTACATCCTCGGCGCGCTGCCCACTTCGGGTGCCGCGGTCGAATGGTTCCGCCGCACCTGCGCCGATGGCGCCCCCCACACTGAGCTGATCGAGGAAGCCGCCGGCCTGCCACCCGGCAGCCGCGGCGTGTGCTTCCTGCCGCACCTGCGCCTGTCCACCGCGCCGGAGCCCGATCCGGCGGCGCGCGGCGCCTTCATCGGCCTCTCGGCCGACACCGAACGCGCCGCCCTGTACCGCGCGGTGCTGGAGGGCCTCGCTTTCGAATCCCGTCTCGTCCTGGAAGGCATGGAATCCCTGCCCGGGCTCGGTCCGCCGCACGCCATCCGGGTGATCGGCGGCGGCAGCCGCAACGATCTGTTCCTGCGGATCAAGGCCGCCGTGCTCGGCCGCCCGCTCACCCGCATGCCGGCGGCCGAGGGCACCGCGCTCGGCGCCGCCCTGCTCGGCGGGATCGCCGCCGGGGTCTACCCCGACATGGAACACGCGCTCGCCGCCACCACCGCCCCGGGCCAGACGATCCCGCCGGACCCGGCGCTGCGGGCCGCGTATGATGATCTCTACGAAACCGTCTATCGTTGCCTGCACGCCACGCTGCGCCCGCTGCATGCCGCACTGGACGGTCTGGCCCGGCGTTCCCTGCCGGCACTGGAACCGGAGCCTACCTGACGCATCTCGCCGTGCCGCACACAAGAAAATCGAGGAGGAAAACAACCATGATCCGACCGTTCCGCCGCCTGCCGGGCCTTGCCGCCGGCGCCTTCCTGGCCCTGGCCGCCGCCCTGCCCGCCGCCCGGCCCGCCGAGGAGAAAACCATCACCATCGCACTCATCCCCGGCCTCACCACCGATCCGTTCTACATCACCATGCACCGCGGCGCGGAGGCTGCGGCGAAGGCGCTCGGCGTGCATCTGGTGTGGCAAGGCGCGCCGGAATTCAACCCGGTGCAGCAGGTGCCGGTGCTGGATGCGGTGATCGGCCGCCACCCCGATGCCATCCTGATCGCGCCCACGGACACCACGCAGCTCATCCAGCCGCTGAAGAAGGCGGTGGATGCCGGCATCCCGGTGATCACGGTCGATACCTACATCGGCACCGGCACCTACCAGACCGGCACCGGCCCCGCCGATTTCCCGCTGTCCTACATCGCTTCGGACAATGTGCTGGGTGGTGAGATCGCCGCCCGCGCGCTGGCCGCGGCCATCGGCGACAAGGGCAAGGTCTACGTCAGCAACGTAAAGCCCGGCATCTCGACGACCGACCAGCGGGAACAGGGCTTCAAGATGGAGATGAAGAAGCACTTCCCCAACATCACCGTGCTCACCACCCAGTTCAACAACGACGATGCGAACACCGCTGCCTCCCAGTTGCAGGCGGTGCTGGCCCGCAACCCCGATCTCGCCGGCGTGTTCGGCGCCAACCTGTTCTCCGCCCTGGGTTCGGCCACCGGGGTGAAGGCGGTCGGCAAGCTCGGCAAGATCAAGGTCGTGGCGTTCGATGCGCCGCCCTCGATCGTGGGGGACATCAAATCCGGCCTCGTCACCATCGCGATCGCCCAGCACCCGGCGGAGATCGGCTATTTCGGCGTGGTGGCGGCCTACGCCCATCTCACCGGGATGAGCATCCCCACCCGCATCGGCACCGGCTTCACCGTGCTCACGAAGCAGAACGTGAACGATCCGGCGGTGAGCAAGTTCGTCTATTCGAACTGATCCGTCCGTGATGCCTGCGCACGACCTCGCCGTGCACGCCCCGGAGGCGCCGAAGTCGAAAGGGCGCCAGGTGCTGGCCACGCTGGCCAGCATCTGGGCCTGGCTGTTCCTGTTCCTGCTGCTCGCCTTCTTCGAGGGCTGGGCGCGGATCGTCTATGGCAGCTCGTTCCTGTTCAACGCCTTCAACGCGCAGAGCATCGCGGTCTTCACCGTGGCCCCGCTGCTGCTCGCGATCGGGGAGACGTTTGTCATCATCGCCGGCGGCATCGATCTGTCGGTCGGCTTCATCATGGGCCTCGCCGCGGTGGTGATGGCGCAGGCAACGCGGCTGGTCGAGCCATCGGTCGGGCCGCTCGCGGCCTTCGCCTTCGGCGCGGCGGCGGCCATGGCAGCAGCCGCGCTGCCGGGGCTGGTCAACGGCGTCGTGATCTCCCGGCTGCGCGTGCCGGCCTTCATCGGCACGCTGGGCATGTACGGGGTCGCCCGCGGCGCGGGGTTCCTCGCCGCGGGCGGCACCACCGTGCCGGTCAACAACGCGGCACTGGTCTGGCTCGGCACCGGGGAGGTGCTGGGCGTGCCCGCCCCGGTGCTCGTCACGCTCGCGGTGGTCGCCTTCCTGCACTACCTGCTCAGCCAGACCCGGTTCGGGCAGTACACCTACGCGATCGGCGGCAACCGCCAGGCCGCGCTGCGCGCCGGCATCAACGTCGGCCGGCACACGCTGCTGCTCTACACCCTGGCCGCGCTGTGCGCCGGCGTCTCCGGCATCATCTATACCGGCCGCTTCTCCGCCGGCGCCGCCCAGGCCGGGGAGCCGCTGCTGCTCGATTCCATCGCCGCCGTGGTCATCGGCGGGGCGAGCCTGTTCGGCGGCTCCGGCACCATCATCGGCACGCTGATCGGCGCGCTGATCATCGCCGTCATCCAGTACGGGCTCGTGTTCGTGAACGTGGAACCGTTCTGGCAGTTCATCGCGGTCGGCATCGTCATCGTCATCTCGGTGCTGGTCGATCAGAGCCGGATCCAGCTCACCTCGGGGGTGCGCAGCGATGAATGAACCCGTTTTGTCGGTGCGCAATCTCTCCAAGCGCTTCGGCGGCGTGCACGCGCTGGAGGGTGTGAGCTTCGATCTGTATCCCGGGGAGGTCCTGGCCCTGGCCGGGGACAACGGCGCCGGCAAATCCACGCTGATCAAGTCGATCTCGGGCGTGCATCAGCCGAACGAGGGGGAAATCCGCTTCCGCGGCCAGCCCGTGGCCTTCGCCAACCCCCGCGCCGCCCGCGATGCCGGGATCGAGACGATCTACCAGGACCTCGCGCTGGCCGACAACCTCGACGTCGGCGCCAACGTGTTCCTGGGGCGGGAACCGATGCGCAAGCTGCTCGGCCTGTTCCCCGCGCTCGACCGGCCGCGCATGTGGGCCGAGGCGCGCCGCGTGGTGGAAACGCTCGATATCGCGATCGAACGCATGGATACGCCGGTGCGCGCGCTCTCCGGCGGCCAGCGGCAGGCGGTGGCAATCGGCCGGGCGATCCACTGGAACGCGGAGGTGCTGATCATGGACGAACCCACCGCCGCCCTCGGCGTGCCCGAGCAGCGCAAGGTGGTCGCCCTGATCCGCGGCCTGAAGGCGCGCGGCAAGGCGGTGCTTTTCATCTCCCACAACCTCGCCGACATCTTCGCCGTCTCCGACCGCATCCTGGTGCTGCGGCGGGGGCAGAAGGCGGGCGAAAGGGTGATCGGCCAGACGGATGACGATGAGATCGTGAAGCTGATGGTCGGCTCCGCCTGATCCATTACAATTTTTTCTGAATACAAGATTTTTTGTAATGTTTCATTCCGACGCATCCAGCCCGGCGCGCAGGGCCTCCCGCTCGGGCGGCCCCACCAGACCAAGACGGAGGAAAAGGTCGATCAGCACGAGGTTGACGTTGAACTTGAACGCATCACCCGCCCGCACCGTCTCCAGCACCCGGGCGACGGGCCACAGCTCGAACGCCTCCACCTCCCCATCCGCCGGCCTCGGGGTGAAGCCGTCCGGCAGGAGCAGGTCGTACAGGTGCAGCACATCCCGCCGCAGACCTTCCGGCCGCTCCATCGCATAGGCGAGCCGGCCGACCGGCACCGCTTTTTCGGCCAGCGCCGGCGGGATCGCGGCTTCCTCGGCCGCTTCCTTCACCAGCGTTTCGGCGGGCGTGAGGCCGGCCGGGACGCCGCCGGCGACAATGTGGTCGAGCTTGCCGGGATCGAGCGGCTTGTCGGCGGCGCGGCGGGCGATCCACAGATGCGGCCCATCCGGCCGATGCACCAGCCCGTTGACATGCACGCCCTCGGCCCGGATGCCGAAGACCGGCAGCGCCCCGCGA
>DATKQI010000317.1:0-2142 GCA_035532755.1 Acetobacteraceae bacterium | reverse complement strand
CTGCTCCCGCAACCACGCCTTGGCGGCTTGCTTCGCCTCGCTTTCCGTCGCGCTCACAACCCTCGCCCGCTCATGCCCGGAAGCAGATAACCCCCTCTCGCTGCGCTGCACAGGCTCGGCGAAGGAAGATGAACCGGTTTTTACATTCCGCGGCCCATCGTCCATGCAGCCCGCGATGTCGTTATCCGGTCAAAACAATTTTGTCCGAATCAGGCACATTCCAGAAACATGTCCAGAACATAACACATATGTCACCTTTACGACAACCGGCGAATGCCGACGCCACGCATTGACCCCTCCGCGCCCGCCGCGCAGAGTGCGTGGATGATCCTGCTGATCGACAATTACGACAGTTTCACCTTCAACCTCGTCCATTTCCTGGGCGATCTGGATGTGCGCTGCGAGGTGTGGCGGAACGATGCGCTGAGCGTGGCGCAGGCTCTTGCGCTGGCGCCCGAGGCCATCGTGCTGTCCCCCGGCCCTTGCACGCCGAATGAGGCAGGGATCTGCCTGGACCTGATCGAAGCTGCCGCCGGGCGGATTCCATTGCTTGGCGTGTGTCTCGGCCATCAGGCCATCGGCCAGGCGTTCGGCGGGAAGGTGGTGCGCGGGCCGGTGCCGATGCACGGCAAGGTCAGCACCATCACCCACCAGGGCAGCGACATCTTCGCCGGCCTGCCAAGCCCGTTCCACGCCACCCGCTACCACAGCCTCACCGTGGAGCGGGAGAGCCTGCCGGCCGATCTGGTGCCCACGGCCTTTACCGAGGACGGGGTTCTCATGGGCCTGCGCCACCGCGCACTTCCCATCTTCGGCGTGCAGTTCCATCCCGAGAGCATCGCCAGCGAGCATGGCCACGACCTGCTCGCCAACTTCCTGGCCATTGCCCGCGGCAGCAACGCGCCGGCCCGCGCCGCCTGACCGGCCGGCCGATGTCCAGCAATCTCAAGCCGGTGCTTGCCCGTCTTGCCGCCGGGCAGCACCTGTCCGAGCCGGAGGCGGAGGACGCCTTCGGCATCATCATGGCGGGCGAGGCGACGCCGGCGCAGATCGCCGGGCTGCTGATGGCATTGCGGGTGCGCGGGGAGACGGTTGCCGAGCTCACCGGCGCCGTGCGGGCGATGCGGGCGCGCATGTCCACCGTCGACGCCCCGGCGGATGCGATGGATGTCTGCGGCACCGGCGGGGACGACGCGGGCACGCTGAACGTGTCCACCGCCGTCACCTTCGTTCTTGCCGGCTGCGGCGTGCCGGTGGCGAAGCACGGCAACCGCGCGCTCAGCTCGAAATCGGGCGGCGCGGATGTGCTCGCCGCCCTCGGGGTGAACGTCGATGCGCCACTGGCCCGGCTGCCGGCCATTCTGCGCGCTGCCGGTTGCGTTTTCCTGTTCGCCCCGCGCCACCATGCCGCCCTGCGCCACGCAGCCGGCCCGCGCGTGGAACTCGGCACCCGCACGATCTTCAATCTGCTCGGCCCACTGGCCAACCCCGCGGGCGTCCGCCGCCAGCTCACCGGCGTGTTCTCGCCGGAGTGGGCGCTGCCGATGGCCGAGACGCTCGGCCGCCTCGGCACCGAGCGCTGCTGGCTGGTGCATGGCCAGGGCCTCGACGAACTTACCCTTGCCGGGGAGAACCAGGTGGTGGAGATGCACCGCGGCCGGCTGCGGCATTTCACCGTGAACGCCGAGGAGGCCGGGCTTTCCGCCGCCCCGGTCGCGGCCATCCGCGGCGGCGATGCGGCGGTGAACGCCGCGGCGCTGGACGCCCTGCTGCGCGGCGCCCCCGGCGCCTATCGCGACACCGTGATCCTCAACGCCGCCGCCGCCCTGATCGTGGCCGGACAGGCCGCCGACCTGAGGGAGGGCGCATCCCGCGCGGCCGGTTCGATCGACCGGGGGGCGGCGCTTGCCGCGCTCGAGACCTTGCGCGGAGAGAGTGCGGTGGCCGATACGTCCGGTTGAAGCGACCCGACTGCAATCCCGTGCCGGCCCCGCAGACATCGCGGCCGGCCAGAGGAACACGTGATGAGCCCTGATCCTTCCGACGCGCTGGCGCGCATCTGCGCCGATACCCTTTCCGAGCTGGAACGCCGCAAGGCCGCCACCAGCCAGGAACTCCTGCGCCAGCAGATCGCGATCCACG
>DATKQI010000316.1:0-4202 GCA_035532755.1 Acetobacteraceae bacterium | reverse complement strand
TTCCTGCAAATGAGCGACAACCACATCGGCTTCAAAGCCGGCCCCTACCAGGACGTGCCGGGCACCCTGCAAGCCGCCGTGAACCAGGCGAAATCGCTGAAATCCCGCCCGGCCTTCATGATCCACACCGGCGATATCAGCCATCTTTCCAAGCCGGAGGAATTCGCCACCGCCGACCAGATCAATGCGACCTCCGGCCTCCACATCCATCATGTGCCGGGCGAGCATGACGTGCTCGATTCGGGGAAGAAACTGTACCTGGCCCGTTACGGCAAGGGAACCAGGGGCAGCGGCTGGTACAGCTTCGATGCCGCCGGCATCCATTTCATCGGCCTTGTCAACGTGATCGAGACCGCACCCGGCGGGTTGTGGATGCTGGGCGGCGAGCAGATCAGATGGCTGGCCGACGATCTGCGGGCGGTGCCGTCTTCCACGCCCGTGGTGGTGTTCGCGCATGTGCCGCTGTGGACGGTGTACCGGAAATGGGGTTGGGGCACGGCGGACGCGCCGGCGGCGTTCGCGCTGCTGCGCCGGTTCGGATCGGTCACGGTGCTGAACGGCCATATCCACCAGATCCTGCAAAAGGTGGAGGGCAATATCGCGTTCCATTCCGCGCTCTCTACCGCCTTCCCGCAGCCGGCCCCGGGTTCGGCGCCGCATCCGGGGCCGATCATGACGCTGAAGGCTGGCGAGATCGGCCGGCGCCTGGGCATCCGCACCGTCACCCACCGGCTGACGCAGGCGCGGCTGGCGACCACCGATCACACGCTGGAATCCTGAGCACCCCCTTCCGCGCACTCCATCAACCCGGAGCAACCCATGATTCGTTTTGCCCCTGTCTGCGCCATCATCGCTGCCCTGGCCGCGGCACCGCTTGCCCAGGCCGCGACGATGAAGGTGCAGATCGACAACTATGCTTTCGCGCCCACGAACCTGTCGGTTCATCCCGGCGATACGGTGGTCTGGACCAATCGTGACAGCGTTCCGCACACCGTGACCTCGATCGGCGCGGGCGGGCTTGATTCCGGCACGCTCGATCCCGGCGGATCGTTCCGTTTCACGTTCCGGAAGGCGGGCGCGTACAGCTATCATTGCGCGATCCATCCGGAGATGCGCGCGATGGTGCGGGTGAGATAGCTGCAACACCGCCGACACGGGCAAGGCGATCTGTCGAAGGACTGCATGGCAACGACCGAGGAGGGGGCAGCAAGGCGGTTTCGCGCGCTCGCGCTGCCGCTGCTCGACGACATGCATCGCCTGGCCCGCGCGCTGGCGCGGGACCGGACGGCCGCCGAGGATCTGGTGCAGGAGACGTATTTGCGCGCGCTGCGCTATTTCGACACGCACCAGGGCGAGGATATGCGCGCCTGGCTTGCCGCCATCATGCGCAATGCCCATCGCGACCGCGCGCGGCAACCCGGCGCCGCATTCGCTGACGATGCAGCCGAATGCCCGGACCCCGCGCCCTCTCCGGAGCAGCAGGCGCTGGCGCGGGACCAGGCGCGCCGGCTGCGCCATCTTGTCGCCGCGTTGCCCGAAACGCTGCGGGAGGCGCTGGTGCTGCGTGAATTCGGCGGCCTGTCCTACGCGGAAATCTCCACCGCCCTGGCCGTGCCCGCGGGCACGGTGATGTCGCGCCTGGCGCGGGCGCGCGAGGCCCTGCGCGCCGCATGGCTGGCCGCGCACGAAGGACCGCGATCATGACGTGCGAGGAGCGTGGCCCCGCCCTGAACGCCCTGCTGGACGGGGAGCTGCCCGCGGCGGAGACGGCGGCGCTGACGGCGCATCTGGCGGAATGCCCGGCCTGCGCGCGCCATCTGGCCGGGTTGGCGCAGGTGCGGGCCGGGCTGGCGGCGCTGGTGCCGGAGGAGGCCGCGCCCGCCGCGCTGCGCCGCAGGATCGAGGCGATGATCGGCGCGGCAGAGCCCCCCGCCCCCGTCCGCGCCGTGAGGCCGGGGCGGAGGCGGTGGTTCGTGGCCGGTGTTGGGGCGGCGGCCTTCGCGGCCATCCTCGCGCTGGCCTGGCTGCCGCGGAAGAACGAGGCGCCGGTGATCGCAGGCGTGCGGGATGCCGTGCTGCGCGCCGGCCTGCCGGCGCGGATCGGGGCGGCGCCAGGATGGCCGCGTGTGCCGGAACCGGATCTGGCGAGCGCCGGATTCCACCTGCAATCGGCGCGGCCGGACGCGATCGCCGGACGGAAGGCCGTGGTGCTGCTCTATCTTGCCGGCCGCCGGCGGGTGGTTCTGTGCGTGTGGCAGACGAACGAGGCGGCGCATCCGCCGCGATCGGCGGCCGATCACGGGATCGCCATCCGGTATTGGACGGACGGGCGGCTTGATTTCTGGGCAGCGACCCGCGCGCCGGCCAGCCTGCTTACGCGCTTCGTGGCGGCCTACCGCCGGGGCGCCTGAAAGGGGGGCTGACGGGGGTATTGATCGGGCGGCGCAGGGGGCGCTATATGCGCCGCCTTGGCGGGGCCATAGCTCAGTTGGGAGAGCGCCTGAATGGCATTCAGGAGGTCGTCGGTTCGATTCCGATTGGCTCCACCAGGATTTTCTCCCCCGATGTCAATCTGTTGGCGCAATCGGCCGGCCGATTGACGCCGTGAGGCCGACCCCCTAGAACCGGACCCGCAAACGCCGTGCACGATCTCTCCCGGCGGAGGGGTGGCCGAGTGGCTGAAGGCGGCGGTTTGCTAAACCGTTATAGGGCGTCAAGCCCTATCGTGAGTTCGAATCTCATCCCCTCCGCCAGATATACCATCTAACATGTTGAATAAGTTGCATTATTTCTTCAGTTGGCGGTTCGGCCCATCTGCCAGCCCACACCGGAAGCGCCGGTTGCCCGTCTGCATGCCCCATCGGCCGGTGCGCGCCGTGCCGCCCCAAGCAAGGAAGGCCCCCAGGGAAGGCGGCTGGTGGGGGCAGCCGTGACTACCCTTCTACCCTGGGCACTTCCTTCCTTTCTTCCTACATTCCTCTCAGACTGAACAGATAGAGCGTTCCGAGCGTTCCCAGCGTTCCGCAGCGTAGAAAACGGCAGAAACCCGCCATTTCATGGGAACGCTGCGGAACGCTGGGAACGCTGCCGGCCGTCATCCCTCGATCAGCGCCAGCGCGCGCCGGACAGCCGTAGCCGTCCAGGCCCCACCGTGCGGGGTCTTGGCGCACAGTGCGTTCAGCCCCTTGGCGATGGCGTGCAATGAGGGATTCGCCAGCCCCGCCCGAACCTCCGCGATCATGCCGGCAACCGCGTCCGCGGCTTCGCGGGCCGCCTTCTGCCGCCTCGCACCACCAGCCGCGCCGTAGCGCCGTGCATCGTCGGCCGTGTGCCGGTGGCCGCGGTCGCCACCCAAACGCACGCCACGCTCCCGCGCGGCCGCCAGGGCGGCCTTTGTGCGCTCCCCGATCAATCCAGCTTCCAACTGCGCTACCTCGGCCATGACCCCCAGCAGGAAGGCGCCAGTGGCGCCCTTGCTGGCGGGAATGTCGCAGAACTCGACCGGCACACCAGACGCCATGATGGTGCCGACGAAAGCCCGGTTGCGTGCCAGGCGGTCCAGCTTCGCGACAAGCAACGTGGTGCCCGTCACGCGGCAGCGATCGAGTGCCTTCCGCAGCACGGGCCGGTCACTCCGCTTGCCGCTTTCCACTTCAACCATGATCGGGGTCAGCAGCTTGTCGCCATCGCGCAGGTGGCGCCGGATGGTCGCCTCCTGCGCTTCAAGGCCCAAGCCGCTTTTGCCCTGCCCTTCGGTCGAGACGCGGGCGTAGCCGATATAATCCGTCATGGCGCAGGCTCCGGTGGTGCCGATGGCACCACCATCCCCCCTGCGGCGGGGCCGTGTCAATAGCTTCAACGTTCGTTGAAGGTCTCGACACGCCAGGGCTGGCCTATCTGGGGGCCTTCCTTCCTGCCTTTCTTCGCAGTGTGGAACACATGGAGCGGCGCTCAATGCATCGGATGTTCAGGGCCGCGCTCATCTGGCGTCGGCTCCGGGTCGGGTTAAAGACCTGGCGCAGGCCCAGATCGGCCTGCTCGGGTGCTTTCCGGGCAAGAAGGTAGGGCGCCGCGCCGCGGGCGATGCTGCCGGCAGAAAGCCGCCATTCCTGGGAATGGTCGGGAACGCCCCCCCTTTATGGAATGGCCCGCCCCTCTCCTCCATTCTGATCGGGTGAGCAACCGGAGGGCGACATGAAGGA
>DATKQI010000315.1:0-2482 GCA_035532755.1 Acetobacteraceae bacterium | reverse complement strand
GCCGTCCGGCATGTCGGCGGGGTTGTGCAGCTCCTGCATCTCGCCGTTCGTGCGATGCACGCGATAGACGACCGAGGGGGCGGTGGCGATCAGATCGAGGTCGAACTCGCGCGACAGCCGCTCCTGGATGATCTCCAGATGCAGCAGGCCGAGGAAGCCGCAGCGGAAGCCGAAGCCCAGCGCGGCGGAGGTCTCGGGCTCGTAATGGAAGCTCGCGTCGTTCAGCCGCAGCTTGCCCAGGCTTTCGCGCAGCTTCTCGAAATCGTCGGCGTCCGTGGGATACAGGCCGCACCACACCACCGGGATGGAGGGCTTGAACCCCGGCAGCGGAACGGTCGCCGGGCTGCGGTCGTCGGTGATCGTGTCGCCGACGTTGCAATCCGCCACCGTCTTGATCGCGGCGGTGATGTAGCCGATCTCGCCGGGGCCGAGGTCTCCCACCGCCTCCATCTTCGGGGTGAACACCCCCACCTGCTCGACCGTGTGGGCCGCCCCGTTGGACATCGTGCGGATGCGCTGGCCGCGCTTCAGCCGCCCGTTCTTCACCCGCACCAGGATCACCACGCCCAGATACGCGTCGTACCAGCTGTCCACCAGCAGCGCGGTCAGCGGCGCGGCGGCATCGCCCTTGGGCGCGGGCAGCCGCGTGACCAGCGCTTCCAGCACGCCGTCGATGTTCAGGCCGGTCTTGGCGGAGATCATCACCGCGTCCGACGCGTCGAGCCCGATCACGTCCTCGATCTGCTGGCGCACCCGGTCCGGCTCGGCGGCCGGCAGGTCGATCTTGTTCAGCACCGGCACGATCTCGTGGTTCGCCTCGATCGCCTGGTACACGTTGGCCAGCGTCTGCGCCTCCACCCCCTGGCTCGCGTCCACCACCAGAAGCGAACCCTCGCAGGCGGCAAGGCTGCGGCTCACCTCATAGGCGAAATCCACGTGCCCGGGCGTGTCCATCAGGTTCAGCGCATAGGTCTTGCCGTCCTTCGCCGCGTAGCTCAGCCGGACGGTCTGGGCTTTGATGGTGATGCCGCGCTCGCGCTCGATCTCCATGTTGTCGAGCACCTGCTCCGTCATCTCGCGCGCGCTCAGCCCGCCGGTCGCCTGGATCAGGCGGTCGGCCAGGGTGGATTTGCCATGGTCGATATGCGCGATGATCGCGAAGTTGCGGATGTTCTCGATCGGCGTATCGGTCATGCGGGCCTGCTGGGTGGGATCAGCGCAGGAAATAGGCGCAAACCGGGCCGATGTCATCAATGCTGCGGCGCGGCAGCCTTGCCCGGCGCGGTGGCCAGCAGCGCGGTCAGCAGCCCCGGCGGCAGCAGGGCGGCCAGGCGGGCGGCCGCATACAGCCACCAGGGGAAGGCGATCCGGGCGCGCCCCGCCGCGAGGCCCCGCAGGATCAGCGCCGCCGCCCGCTCGGCATCCATCAGCCCGGGCATGGGGAAACGGTTGGCCGCCGTCATCGGCGTGCGCACATAGCCGGGGCAGATGCTGGTCAGCTTCACGCCGCGCCGGCGCGCGGCCTGCCTGTTGCCGATGGTCCAGGCATCCACCGCCGCCTTCGCCGCGCAATAGGCGGGCGCGCCAGGGGCCGGCACGAAGGCCCCGATCGAGGCCACCACCGCCAGATGCCCGCGCACGCCTTTCGCATCCGGCGCCTGTGCCGCCAGCGCCTCGATCGCCGGCAAGGCCGTGTTCAGCATGCCGTCGAGGTTGGTCGCGAAGATCGCCCGCGCCTGCGCCGCCGGCTCGGCCGCCCCGCCCTCCGCCCCGGCGGAAATGCCGGCATTGGCGATGATGAGGTCAAGCCGCCCCGCCCCGCCGATCCAGCCGGCCATGGCCGGCGCATCCCGCACGTCGATCAGCGCCTCGTGCACCTCCGCGCCGCGCCTGCGGCAGGCATCGGCCGCCTCGCGCAGCCGGCCTGGGTCGCGGCCGCCCAGATGCAGCACGGCACCGGGGCGGGCCAGCGCCTCGGCGAGCGCGCGGCCGATGCCGCTGGAGGCGCCGGTGATCAGCACGCGGGTGAAGCGTTCCATGTTCGCAGGATAGCCTGCCGCTGCTAGAAGGCCGCATGTCAAATGAATCGAGTCTCCCGCCGATCGCCTCCATGACCGGCTTCGCCCGCACCGAAGGCGCCGAGGGCGGCCTCGGCTGGGTGTGGGAACTGCGCAGCGTGAACGGGCGCGGGCTCGATATCCGCCTGCGCCTGCCGCCCGGTTTCGATGCGCTGGAACCCGGCCTGCGCGAACAGGCCGCGAAGCGGCTGAAACGCGGCAATGTCTCCGCCACGCTCGCCGTGAAGCGGGAGGAGTCGGTGCTGGCGGCGGACCCCGTGGCGCTCGATCAGGCGCTGCACCTCGCGCTCGGCCTTGCCGCGCGCATCCCCGGCGCACCTGCCCCGCGGGCGGAGGCGCTGCTCGCGCTGCCCGGCATCCTGCGCCCGGCCGCCCCGGCCGCCGACGAAACCGCCGCCCGCACG
>DATKQI010000314.1:0-5927 GCA_035532755.1 Acetobacteraceae bacterium | reverse complement strand
CTGGATGGACCGCTACCAGTACATCATCGAGCTCGGCCAGAAACTGCCGCCGTTCCCGCCCGGCTGGATGGACGATCCGCACCGCGTGCCGGGCTGCCAGAGCAAGGTGTGGATGGAGGCGGCGCTGCGCGACGGGCGGCTTTATCTCGCCGGCGCGTCGGATGCGGCGATCGTCTCCGGCCTGGTGGCGCTGCTGCTGCGCGTCTATTCCGGCCGCGCGCCGGCCGAGATCGGCGCGACCGACGCCGTGTTCCTGAAGGACCTGGGCCTGATCGAGGCGCTGTCCACCAATCGCGGCAACGGCATCGCCGCGATGGCGCGGAAGATCCGCGAAGTGGCGGCGATGACGGAGCCCACGGCCGCCTGACGAAACCGGCCGGTCAGGCGTATACTGGAGCGACGATCCCTTCCATCAGCTCGATCTGCCGGGCGATCCGCAGCAGCGAATCGGCCAGCCCGGGCGAAGGCAGCTCCGCCGGGCGCGGGGGGATGGCGCCGGAGCGCGCGGCCAGCCGGCCGAGGCTGTCGAGCGTCCAGTCCCGCCACGCCGGCAGGCTCGTCCCGTGCAGCGCGGCGGCCGTCGTCAGGTCCGGCTGCATGGCCGCGAGCCGGCCCGCCATGCGGCGGAGGGCGGCGTCGATCACGAGAGCCGGTTCCAGTTTCGCGCCGGCGTTCGGCCGCGGCTCCAGCATCGCCCGGGAGAGGGAGGCTTCGAGGTTGTTGCTGGCAACGCCGGCCGCCCCGCGCGCCGCGTTCACCGCGGCTGCAGGCGCCTCGCCCAGCAGGGCGGCGAACACCGCGGCGGCGTAGCGGGCGTGCGCCTCGATGGCGGTGCGCACCTCGATCGCCGCCCGCGCCGGTTCCCAGCTTGGCCAGAGGATCAGGCAGCCCGCCACGGCCAGGGCGCCGCCGGCGATGGTGTTGAGCGCGCGCATCAGGGCGATGGTCAGCTCGCTCGTTCCCGGCAGGCCCAGCTCCACCAGCAGCACGACGATCGGGGTCAGCCCGGTGATGTAGAGCGCGTAGCTGACGGTGCGCAGCGACATCGCGATGATCACCAGCGGGAACAGCGCGGCGGCGATGGCGAGCGGCGTGTGCAGAAACACCGCAAGCCCGGCCGCGATCAGCCCGCCCAGCACGGTGCCGCCGATGCGTTCCAGCGCGCGCAGCCAGGTGAGCCCGAAATAGGGCTGCATCGTCAGTACGAGCGTGATGGTGAGCCAATGGCCGTATGGCGTCGGGTGGGTCAGCGTGTAGGCGAGCGCCGGCACCACCGCCACCGCGGCCCGCAGCGCATGGCGGAGCGGCGCGGAATGCCAGCGGAGATTGGCCGAAACCGGGCCCAGCAGGCGCTGCCGCAGCGTCGGCCCACCCGCGGCGGCGCCCGGGCTGCCCGCCAGCAGATCGGCCGGGGCGGCCAGGGTGAGCGCGATGCGCAGCCGCTCGGCGATGGAGCCGGTCAACTCCGCGAGCCGGCCGCCGGACGCATCGCCGGCGGAGGCGACCATCGCATCGATGCTGCGGCCGATGCGGGGCAGGTGCGGCGTGTCGTCCGACTGGATCACCTCGGCCAGCACCAGAAGGATGGGGCGCAGCCGGCGCAGCACTTCGGCCGCCGGGGCGCGGATGGCCGGGTCGGCCTGCTCCAGCATCTCCGACAGCGCGATCAGCGCGCCGAAGCTCTGGTCGGCCACCTCCAGGCGGATCAGCGCCTGGGTGGCGCGCGGGCTGACCGGCCCGCGTGCACGCAGGATGCCGAGAATGGCGGTCCGCGCCGCCTCGATCGCCTCCCGCACCGCGCGGCGATGGGCGCGGGCGTGGCGTTCCCACGCCGCCTCGTTGGATTCCGGGTGCTGCAGCACCACGCGCAGGTCGCCGGTCAGCAGGGCGAGCGCGCGGTAGCAATCGGCCACGGCCCGGCGCACGGGGCGGAACGGGTGCAGCCGCCAGATCACCAGCGTCAGCAGCGCCGCCCACAGCCCGCCGGCCAGGAAGATGGCGCCGGTGAGGGCGGCGGCAGGGACGGGCAGTGCGCGATCCAGCGCGAAGATGATGACCACCGTCATCAGGTTGCCCACTTGCAGCCCCGCCTGCCCGTAGATGCGGGCGAAGCTGGCCAGGAAGATTCCGACGGTGGCCAGCGGCAACGCCACCCACACCCCGCCGGCGCGGGCGAACCCGAACCCGCCGGCCGCCAGCGCGCCCAGCACCGCGAAGGTGGCCAGCGGCCGCACCCGGCTTCGCACCGGGCCGCCCGGATCGCACATGCAGGTCAGCAGCGCAGCCAGCGCCGCCTCCATCAGCGGCGGCCACCGCAGCCATTCATTGGCGGCGACGATCACCGCGACGGACAGCGCCGCCCGCACCCCCTCGGCGATGCTGATGGCGCGGGGATCGAACCGGATCGACGACCACGCAAGGTCGGCCGCTCCGCGCGCTACAGGTCGGCCGGGACGGTTGGCTTGCCGCCCCGGCACGGCCGTTCAGGCCGCTTTCGCCATGCCGCGCAGCACGTAGTGCAGGATGCCGCCGTGGCGGTAGTACGCAACCTCGTCCAGCGTATCGACGCGGCAGATGACTGGCACCGTGTCCGTATTTCCGCTCGGCCGGTGGATCACGAGCATGACCTCCATCCGCGGCTTCAGGTTGTCGAGACCGGTGATGTCGATGGTCTCAGCCCCGGTGAGGCCCAAGGTTTTGCGGTCCATCCCGTCCTTGAAGACCAGCGGCAGCACGCCCATGCCGACGAGGTTGGAGCGGTGGATGCGCTCGAAGCTCTCCACCACCACCGCCTTCACCCCCAGCAGCAGCGTGCCCTTCGCCGCCCAGTCGCGCGAGGAGCCGGTGCCGTATTCCTTGCCGCCGAACACCACCAGCGGCACGCCTTCCTTCTTGTAGCGCATCGCCGCGTCGTAGATCGGCATCACCTCGCCCGAGGGCTGGTGCGTCGTCACCCCGCCCTCGGTGCCGGCCGCCATCTCGTTGCGGATGCGGATGTTGGCGAAAGTGCCCCGCATCATCACTTCATGGTTGCCGCGCCGCGCGCCGTAGCTGTTGAAATCGTTCTGCCGGATCTGATGCTCCAGCAGGTATTCCCCGGCCGGCGAGGTCTTCTTGAAGGACCCGGCGGGGCTGATGTGGTCGGTGGTGATGGAATCGCCCAGCACTGCCAGGATGCGTGCGCCCGCGATGTCGCCCACCGGCGCGGGCTCCATCGTGATGCCCTCGAAATAGGGCGGATTCTTCACGTAGGTGGAGCTGTCGGACCATGCGTAGGTCTCGCTGCCGCCCTCCACCTCGATCGCCCGCCACTGCTTCGGCCCCTTGAACACGTCCGAATAGCGGTCCTGGAACATCTCCCGGTTCACGCTGCTCTGCACCACCGCGGCGATCTCGGCATTGGTCGGCCAGATGTCCTTCAGATGGACCGGCTTGCCGTCCTTGCCCGTGCCGAGCGATGCGGTGGTGATGTCCTCGTTCATCGTGCCCAACAGGGCATAGGCCACCACCAGCGGCGGGGAGGCGAGGTAGTTCGCCCGCACGTTCGGATGCACCCGCCCCTCGAAATTGCGGTTGCCCGACAGCACTGAGACGGCGACGAGCTTATGGTCCTCGATCGCCTCGGCGATCGGCTCGTCCAGCGGGCCGGAATTGCCGATGCAGGTGGTGCAGCCGTAGCCGACGGTGGCGAAGCCGAGCGCATCGAGATCGGCGGACAGCCCCGCCTTGTCCAGATACTCCGTCACCACCTGCGAACCGGGCGCGAGCGAGGTCTTGACCCAGGGTTTCGGCGCGAGCCCGAGCGCGCGCGCCTTGCGCGCCACCAGCCCGGCGGCGACCATCACCGAGGGGTTGGAGGTGTTGGTGCAGCTGGTGATCGCGGCGATCACCACATCGCCATGGGTGATCTCGTAGTTCCTGCCCGCCACCTTCGCCTTCGTGCCCGTATCGTTCGCCGGCACGCCGAGGCTTTTCGTCAGCTCCGCCCGGAAGGCAGCGGAGGCGTCCTTCAGCAGCACCCGGTCCTGCGGCCGCTTCGGCCCGTCGAGCGAGGGCTGCACGGTGGACAGGTCCAGCTCCAGCGTGTCGGTGAACACCGGGTCCGGCGTGGCGGAATCGCGCCACATCCCCTGCGCCTTCGCATAGGCCTCGGCCAGTGCGATGCGGTGCGCATCCCGCCCGGTCAGCCGCATGTACTCCACGGCCACCTTGTCCAGCGGGAAGAATCCGCAGGTGGCGCCGTATTCGGGGGCCATGTTGCCGATCGTCGCGCGGTCGGCGAGCGCGAGCTGGTCGAGGCCCGGGCCATAGAACTCCACGAATTTGCCCACCACGCTCTTCTTGCGCAGCATCTGCGTGACCGTCAGCACCAGATCGGTCGCGGTCGCGCCCTCCGGCAGCTTTCCGGTCAGGCGGAAACCGATCACGTCGGGGATCAGCATGGCGATGGGCTGGCCGAGCATCGCCGCCTCCGCCTCGATCCCGCCCACGCCCCAACCGAGAACGCCGAGGCCGTTGACCATGGTGGTGTGGCTGTCCGTGCCGTACAGCGTGTCGGGATAGACGAACTCCTTGCCGTCGATCTTCGCGGTCCAGGCGCTCTGGGCGAGATATTCCAGGTTCACCTGGTGGCAGATGCCCGTGCCCGGCGGCACCACGCGGAAATTGTCGAACGCGTTCTGGCCCCAGCGCAGGAAGGTGTACCGCTCGGCATTGCGCTCGAACTCGATCGCGACGTTCTTCTCCAGCGAATCGCGCTTGCCGAACACATCGACTTGCACCGAATGGTCGATCACGAGATCGACCGGCACGAGCGGGTTCACCTTCTCGGGCTTGCTGCCGAGGGCCAGGATGCCATCCCGCATCGCCGCCAGGTCCACCACCGCCGGCACGCCGGTGAAATCCTGCATCAGGATGCGCGCCGGGCGGAACGGCACCTCCTTCGCCGAATGACCGCCCTCCAGCCAGCCGGCGATCGCCTTCGCATCCTCCACCTTGTAGGACGTGCCGTTCTCGAACCGCAGCACGTTCTCCAGCAGCACCTTGAGGCTGACCGGCAGGCGGGAGACATCCCCCAGCGTCTTGGCAGCCTCCGGGATCGAGAAGTATTCGTAGTCCCTGCCCTCGACCGTCAGCGTCCGGCGGGTATGAAGGGTGTCCTTGCCGATCGTGCTCATGGAAATGCGCCTTCCTTTATGCCAAACGCGCCGCAGGTGCGGTGGGGCGGATGCATCGAACCGGTGCCGGGCTTAAACCATAGAAGGCCCCTCCGTCCATGCCGGGCAGGGGCGGCGGCCATGCAGGAGAACGGCGTGCTGGAAGCCCACGAACTGGCGGTATTCAGGGGGGAGCGGCTGGTCTTCCGCGACCTGTCCTTCCGCCTCGAACCCGGCCACGCGCTGCTGTTGACCGGCCCCAACGGCGCCGGCAAATCCACCCTGCTGCGCCTGCTCGCCGGCCTCGTTCCCGCCGCCGCCGGCCAAGTTTTGTGGAACGGGGAAAACGCCCTGGCCGACCCGCCCCTGCACGCCACCCGCCTCGCCTATCTCGGCCACCAGGATGCGATCAAGCCCGGCCTGACCGCCGCCGAGAACCTCCGCTTCGCCGCCCGCCTCGGCACCGGCACCATCGCCGACGCCCTTGCCGCGCTCGACCTCGCCCCGCTCGCCGACCTGCCCGCCCGCATGCTCTCCGCCGGCCAGAAACGCCGCCTCGCCCTCGCCCGCCTCGCCCTGACCACCGCCCCCCTCTGGCTGCTCGACGAACCCACCCTCGGCCTCGACACCGCCGCCATCACCCGCTTCGGCGCCATGCTCCAAACCCACCACGCCGCCGGCGGCCTCACCATCGCCGCCACCCACCTGCCCCTGCCCCTGCCCACCGCCACCACACTGCGACTGGGCTGATGCAGGGGGGGTGGAGCGTGG
>DATKQI010000313.1:0-4629 GCA_035532755.1 Acetobacteraceae bacterium | reverse complement strand
CTCCGCGCCAGGTGCCGCGCTGTTCGCCGGATGCGGCTGGTGGCGGGCCCTGGTGGGCATTGCCCGCGCCGAGCATCCCGGCGTGCCGATCACCGACATGCTGGATTGCGCCGACGCCCCCGGCCGGGCCGCGGAAGCGCTGCGGATCGGGCTGAAGACCGTCATCGCGGCCGTGCCGGACGACCTGTTCGCATCCCTGTCCGCGCTTGCCGCCGAATCCGGCGCCACCGTGCTGCGGCAGCGCCCGCCGGCGCTCGATCTCGCGCGCCCGGGTGCTGCACGCCAGATTGTCGCCTGGCTGTCGCAACCGTGACACGCCCGGGCGCTTGAGGTAGGACGCGACACCGCGACAGCCCGACCGGAGGAAACCCGATGCGCATCACCCAACGCGTGAAAAAGATCCTCGATTGGTACGAGAGCGACAATCCAGGCTCCAAGGGCAACCTCGCCCGCATCCTGATGGAAGGAAAGCTCGGCGGCTCCGGCAAGCTGGTGGTCCTGCCGGTCGATCAGGGGTTCGAGCATGGGCCGGCCCGCAGCTTCGCCCCCAACCCGCCGGCCTACGATCCGCATTACCATTTCCAGCTCGCGATCGATGCGGGGCTGTCGGCCTATGCCGCCCCGCTCGGGATGATCGAGGCCGGGGCCGGCAGCTTTGCGGGCGCGATCCCCACCATCCTGAAGATGAACAGCAGCAATGCGCTCGCTACGGAAAAGGACCAGGCGGTCACCGCGTCGGTGTCCGACGCGCTGCGGCTGGGCTGTGCGGCGATCGGCTTCACCATCTATCCGGGCAGCGAATATGCCTTCGAACAGATGGAGGAGCTGCGCGAACTGGCCGAGGAAGCCAAGTCCGCCGGGCTGGCCGTGGTGGTATGGAGCTATCCGCGCGGGCCGGAGCTGGACAAGGCGGCCGAGACGGCGCTCGATATCTGCGCCTATGCCGCACACATGGCGGCGCTGATGGGCGCCCACATCATCAAGGTGAAGCCGCCCACCGCCCATATCGCTCTCGAAGCGGCAAAGAAGGTGTACGAGCAGCAGCAGATCGACGGCACCACGCTCGCCAAACGCGTGGAGCATGTGATGCAGTGTGCCTTCAATGGCCGGCGGATCGTGCTGTTCTCCGGCGGCGAAGCGAAGGACACGGACGGGCTGCTGGAGCAGGTACGCGGCCTGCGCGATGGCGGGGCCAGCGGCAGCATCATCGGCCGCAACACCTTCCAGCGCCCGAAGGAGCAGGCGCTGGCGATGCTCGGGAAGATCATCGAGATCTACCAGGGCAAGGCCTGATGAGCAGCGGCGGGGACGGCTGCCGGCTGTACCTGGTCACCCCGCCGCGGCTCGATCCGGTTGCCTTCGCCGACCAGCTTGCCGCGGCACTCGATGCCGGGGATGTCGCCGCCGTGCAGTTGCGGCTGAAGGACGCCGACGACGACACGCTGCGGCGGGCCATCGACGCGCTGCGGCCGGTGGTGCAGCCCCGCGGCGTGGCGTTCCTGCTGAACGACCGCCCCGATCTGGCCCGCGCGAGCGGCTGCGACGGCGCCCACGTGGGCCAGACCGACACGCCTGCCCCGACAGCCCGGACCCTGCTGGGCCCGGATCTGACGCTGGGCGTGACCTGCCACGACAGCCGCGACCTCGCGATGGCGGCGGGCGAGGCCGGCGCGGACTACGTGGCTTTCGGCGCGTTCTTCCCGAGCGGCACCAAGGAAACGCCGACGCGGGCCGATCCGGAGATCCTGCAATGGTGGTCCGAGCTGATGGCCCTGCCCTGCGTGGCGATCGGCGGCATCACGGCCGCGAATTGCGCGCCGCTGGTGCAGGCGGGGGCGGATTTCCTGGCCGTGGTCGGGGCCGTGTGGAGCCATCCCGACGGCCCCGCTGCCGGCGTGCGGGCGATGAATGCGGCGATGAACGCTGCCAGGCCGGACGCCGGCTGAGCTTACTTCGTGGCGACGAGCTTGCGCGCCGCCGCCTCGTCGCAGACCAGCACATTCGCGTATCCGGCCCGCAGCACGGCGCGCATCACCGGCACCTTGCTCTGCCCGCCGGCGGCCAGGACCACCGTGCCGATCTGCCGCAGGTCATCGAGGCCCACGGCGATGATGCGGCGGTTCAGCGGATGATCCACCAGCTTTCCCTCGGCATCGATGAAATGGCCGATCAGGTCGCCCACCGCGCCGGCGCGCATCAGGGCCGCCAGCTCGTCCGCGCCGGACAGGCCGTAGGTCGCGATCAGCGAGTGCCGCATGTCGCCGACCGTGACGATGCCGACATCCGCCGCGACCGCCTTGTGCCACGTTTCGCGGATGCCCTCCTGCGCCAGGATCACGTCGCGCGCCGTCTCGCTCGCGGCATAGATCGGGGCCGGAAAGAAGTAGCAGTCGGCGGAGAAGAGGGTTGCGAAATCCGACACGATCTCGAACGTGTTGATCTCGGAACAGTGGGACAGCCCGCCCTGGAGCGAGGCCACCGCCGTGGCGCGGCAGGAACGCGCGGGCAGTGCGCGGCGGATGTGCGTCAGCGTGCGGCCCCAGCCGATCGCGACGGTATGCCCGTCATGAATCAATTCGGTCAGGCATGCGGCGGCGCCCACGCCGATTGCCTCGCGCACCAGATCGGGGTCGGGCGGCGTCGGCACCACCACCGCCGCGCGCAGGCCGAAACCTGTCACCAGCGCCTGCTCCAGCTCCACGCACTCGGCGAGCCGGCTGTTGATGCTGATCTTCACCAGGCCGGATTCCCGGCAGGCGGACAGCAGCCGGTTGATCCGCACCCGGCTGGTGCCAAGCCGTGTGGCGATCTGCTGCTGGGTCAGATGGCCGACATAATAATACCACGCCACGCGGGCCTGAAGCTGCTCCTCCTCGCCGGTCGCGCTCATTTCACCGCGCCCAGCGTCAGGCCGCGGGCGATATATTTGTGCACGATCACCCCACCCACGATCACCGGCGCGCAGATCAGCGTGGCACTCGCCATCACCTTCGTCCAGGGCACGATGTAGCCGCCGAGATAGGACAGCATGATGGTCGGCGCGGTGCGTGCATTCGGCCCGGGCGTGAGAATGAAGGCATAGAGCAGGTCGTTCCAGGCGAAGATGCCGGACAGGATGGCGGAGACCGCGATGCCCGGCTTCACCAGCGGCAGGCAGATCCGCAGGAAGATGCCGAAGCGGCCGAGCCCGTCCAGTTGCGCCGCCTCCTCCAGCGCCACCGGCACCGAGCGGAACTGATCGACCAGCAGCCACACCACCAGCGGGACGATGAACACCTGATAGACCAGGATCAGCGTGATCGGGTTGTTGATCAGGTGCAGCTTCGCCGCGGTGAAGTAGAACGGGATCAGCACCACAACCGGTACCAGCATCCAGTTGGTCACGTACCAGAACCACACGTCCCGCCGGCCGCGGAACTGGTAGCGCGCGATGCCATAGGCCGCGGGCGCGCCGACCAGCAGCCCCAGCCCGACCGCGCAGAATGTAACGAGCGCCGAGTTGAACAGCGCGCGGAGAATCCCTGAATCGCCGATCACGCTGGCATAGGCCGAGAAATCCGGCTTCCACAGCCACACTGGCGGAATCCGGAAAAGCTCTGCCTCCGTCTTCAACGAGCCGGAAACCATCCAGTACAGCGGAAACAGGATGACCGCGAGCGTGACGAGGATGCCGGCCGCGTGCACCACGCGAAGGATTCGGGTTCGGAGCATCGCGGCCTACTCCACCTCGCTGTAGAACAGCCGGATATAGATGCGCGCGAGCACGATCGAGAGCACCAGCATCAGGATGGATTCCGCCGCCGCCACGCCGATATCGAAGCCGCGGAAGGCAAGACGCTCGATATGCAGGATCGCCATCTGCGTTGCCGCCCCCGGGCCACCCTTCTCGATCGCATAGATCATGTCGAACTCCTTCATCGTGAAGGCGGTCTGGAACACCAGAGCGGCGGTGATGCCGGGCCACATGTATGGCAGTTGCACGCCCTTGAAGCGCGGCCACCAATGCTCGGTCTCCAGCATCGCCGCCTCCTCGATGTCCTTGGGCACGGTGGACAGGCTCGCCGAAAGCACGAGTGCGACGAAAGGCGTCCATTCCCAGATATGCACGAACACGACGGTCGCGAACGCGCTGCGCAGCCCGCCCAGCCAGTCGATCGGGCCGATGCCCACGGCATGCAGCAAATGGTTGATGATGCCGAGCTGGTCGTTGAACATCAGCTGCGTCAACAGCCCTACCACGGCCGGCGTGATCGCGATGGGGATGACAAGGCAGATCTGCAGCAGCTTGCGCAGCAGGGGATTGAATTCGGAATCGAGCGCGATCGCGATCAGCAGGCCCAGCGCGAGCTCGACGGGCAGAGTGATCGCCAGCAGTGCGAGCGTGCGCAGGATCGCGTGCAGGAAGCCGCCGGATTCGATGGCGGTGATGTAGTTCACGCCGCTGTTGAACGTCGGCGCGCCCATGCCCATCACGAACTGATGGAACGAGATGAACAGCGTATAGACCATCGGGTAGAGCCCGATGCCCAGCAGCAGAATCAAGGACGGCGCGATGAACAGCCATGGCTCGGCCGCCTCCCGCAGCGTCTTCCGGTCAGGCGTGGCGGAGGTCTTTGCTGTCATGGCCCG
>DATKQI010000312.1:0-11728 GCA_035532755.1 Acetobacteraceae bacterium | reverse complement strand
TGCGAACCGCGCCGAGCTGGATCGCCAGCGCGCGCAGGTAGCGCTGCTGCCGGTCGCGCTGGGCGGAGGGCAGGCTCAGCCGCTCGGCGGCAACACCCTGCACCAGGGCGATTTCCTGGAGATGGCGGGCGGGGTCGAGCGCGTGGGTCACGCTGGCGGCGTGGCGGCGGTGGCGGTTGAGGGGTGCGGCGGCATAAACGACAGTGCCGGGGGCGCCCGCCAGAAGCTCCAGGTAAAGCCGCCAATCGCCGGCAAGGCGCAGGTCGGCGAGGTCGGTCCGGCAGCGTTCAAGCGCTTCGAGCAGCGCGGCGCGGCGCCACAGCACCGCGCTCACGTTCAGAATCAGGTTCCGCTCGGCCAGGAAGCGGCGGGCGAAGGCATCGGCGGGCCAGGTGCCGTCGATGGCGAGCGCACCGGGTTCCACCTCCGAATAGTAGGATTTGTAGTCCGGGCCGAGCGGGGCGCCGTCCGCCCCGATCGGCTGGCTGTCGGTGAACGCGAGCAACGCATCGGGGGCGCGGGCGAGCGCTTCGACCAGGGTTTCGAGGAAGCGCGGATCGGACGAATCGTCGGCCTCCGCGATCCAGAGATACGCGCCCTCGGCCGTTTCGGCCGCGCGCTGCCACTGGCGAAACACCGAGCCGGCATTGGTCTCGTTCGCCACGATGCGGATGGCCCGCCCCCACTCGCCCGCCGTGGCCGCGGCGACGGCGAGGCTGTCGTCGGTGGAGGCGTCGTCCAGCACGATCACCTCCCGCACCGGATGGGTCTGGCCGAAGATGGAGCCGAGCCGGGCCGGCAGATGGGCGGCGTAGTTGTAGTTCGGCACCGCCACCGAGATGTCGAGCAGGCCGGGGGTGGCGAGGCTCGCCAGCCGGGCGGCGTAGGCATCGAAGCGGAACTCCGCGCGCGCCAGCGCCGCGAGCCGGGCGCGCTCGGCCGGCTTTGGCGGGGCATGACGGAGGATGGCATCCGCCATCGCATCCAGATCGCCGAGCGGCACCGCCGCACCCGCCTCGTGCCGGGCGATCAGGTCCGGGATGCCGCCGGTGCCGGCGAAGGCGATCACGGGCAGGCCGGCGGAGATCGCCTCCAGCGCGACCGAGGGGAGAGGGTCTTCGCGCGAGGGCAGCACGAACACATCCGCCGCCGCCAGCAGGGCGGGAATGTCGTCGCGGAAGCCGAGATGGTGGAAGGTGCCGGTGGCGCCGGCAGCCTTCATCTCGTCCGCCAGATAGGTGACGAGCGCCTGCTCCATTCCGCCCGCCCAGGCGAGATGCGCATTCGCGCCGCGCCGGTGCAGCGTGCGCCAGAGCTGCAGGAACAGATCGAATCCCTTGCGCAGGTCGGCGAAGCCGATGCCGAGTGCCAGGACGGCATCGCCCTTCACGCCGAGTTCGGCGCGGATCGCCGCGCGGTCCGCCGGCAGCGTGTCGATCTGGCGGTAGGCGCCCTGCGGCAGGATCGCCGCGCGCGCCGGATCGGCGCCGGTGAGCGCGAGGAAGCGTTCGGCCACGAAGGGCGCGGGAAAGACGATGTGGCGGGCGGCGAGCGCGCCGGCGCGGGCCTGCGGCAGCAGCGATTTCTCGGCGATCAGGCGCGGCAGCTCATGCACCAGCAGCACCGGGGCGATGCCGAGCCGGGCGAGCATCGGCACCGCGCGGCCGGCGGCGGAGGTGTTGACCAGGGCGGCGCGGAACCCGCGATCCCGCGCGGCGGCAAGCTGGGCGGCCAGCGCCTCCTCCGTCGGGGCGACGCAGAACGGCGCGGCGGCGGCATATTCCGCGGCCATTGGCCCGGCATCGAGCAGGACGATCTCGACCGCGATGCCATGCGCGCGCCGCATCTGCCGGGCGAGTGCGAGCAGCAGCGTCTGAGCGCCGTGACGGTGCGCATCATGCCCGATCAGCAGCAGCTTGCCGCGATCGGCGATGGGCATGCGGCCGGAGATGGCGCGGGCGGTGGCGTTGAGGAAGGCCGCGCCGAAATGCAGGTCGGGCTCCAGATAGGCGCCTTCGGCCCATTCGTTCCAGGCGTTGATGCAGACCAGCGCCTCGCCCATGAACGGGGCCGCGCGCGCGCGTTCGACCAGGGTGGCGAGCCAGGCCTGATAGGCGGCGGGGGTCGCGCCGTGCACCACCATGCCGTGGCCTTCGCGCCGCGCATCGTTGTCCCAGCCGGGGAACGCCGCCTTGATCAGCGGGAAATCCGGCGCGGGCTCGGCGAGCGCCGAGGCGGCCACGTCGGCATAGTCGAACACCAGGCAGCTCGCATCCGGGTCCAGCCATTCGAGGCCCTGGTTGCGCGGCGGCAGGCCGGCGCAGACCTTGTGCGGCGGGAACTCGACCGCGCCATCCAGGCCGAACGGGCGCGGATCGGTGTCGCCGAAGCCCTGCGCCATCACCAGCACCGGGTCTTCGCCGCATTGCGCGCGGAAGCGTTCGCGCCAGCGAGCGATGGTGGCGGGCGCGTCCGGGATCAGGCCGGGGCGGTAGATCATCAGCAGCGGCCGGCCATCGAGACGGATGTAGCGGGGATCGGCGAAGTGGCGGGCGAAATCGGCGATCAGCGCGCCGTCATCCGTTTCACGGTAGTGCTGGGCGATCAGCACGTCGTCGTCCGCGCCGTCCCACCGCCGCGTCCAGTTCTCGTTCGTCCACATCAGGCAGAACGGGAAATCGAGCGTGGCGTCCGCCAGGAACGCCTCGGTGGGCGCGTCGAGCAGGCGGGCGCCGTTGAACCAGTAGAAGTAGAACACGAAGCCGGACAGGCCCGCGCCCAGCGCCATCCCGATCTGCCGGCGCAGGGTTTCGGTCCCGGCGAGCGTGTAGTGGCCGAGGTCGCGCGGTACCCGCGGCTGGTAGTGGCCGACGAAGCGCGGCAGCGCGCGCGGCAAGTTGGTCCATTCGGTGAAGCCCCTGCCCCACCACGCGTCGTTCTGCGGCACCGGATGGAACTGCGGCAGGTAGTAGGCGAGCACGCGCGCCCGCCGCTCGGCCGTGGCCGGCAGGGGGTGGAACTCCTCGAAATCGGGGCCGGGGCGGGTGAAGCGGCGCACCTGGGCCGGAATGGTGCCTTCGGTCTCCGGCTTGCGCGGATGGATGCCCGGCTGGCCGCGATGGGCAAGGTAGTGCAGCAGCGGGTTCACATCCGGCGCGTCGCGCAGGTAGCGGCGGCGATAGAAGCGCGTGTCGAAACCCGGCGCGGGATTGCGGCTTTCCTTGAAGCCGTGCGCCAGGAAATGCTCGAACGGATCGACCTTCGCGACCGCCACGTCCGGATAGGTTTCGAGGTAGAACGCGACATCGAATTCCGGGATCGGGCTGACCGTGCCGCTGCGCCGGCGGGCGAGGTAGTGGGCAAGCGCGGGCACCTCGGCGCCGAGCCCCTGCACCTGCCGGTACCAGGCCGGATCGAAGCACAGGCTGGGATGGCGGCCCTCGGCGTCGCCATGGGCGATGTAGTGGCGCAGCGGGTTGCCGCCGCTGCCGCGCACGTCGGCGTTCTGCTCCAGGTACCAGGCGGTGTCGAAATACGGGTTGGGCCGCCTGCCCTCCTGCCAGCCCTGCCGGGCGTAGTGGGCGGCCGGATCGGCCTCGCCGGCCAGCTCGGGATAGACCTCGCGGTACCAGTCGCCCAGCACGAGGCCGGAATCGCGGATGATGCGCAGCGCGGCCGCGTCGTGATCCGCGGTGTCGTTCGCCGCCCTGGTTTCCGCCGTGCTCCGTACCGCCACCCTCTGCCCATCCGCTCGCCAGTGATTGCGGCGGCAGGGTGGGGCCGCGACGGCCTGACGGTCAATCGGCGCGGATCATTCCATCACCGAATGCTCGGGCGAAGGTGCCACACGGGCGGCGCGGCGCATGAAGAACAGCAGCAGGATCGCCGGGAGGGAGGTGATGAGCATCACCTTGTAATCGTCCATATAGGCGATGATCTGGGATTGCTGGTCGATCATGCCGCTCAGCATCGCCGCCCCGCCCGGCGTCGCCGGGTTCAGCATCCGGGTCACGGCACCTCCTGCCTGCAACACGCGGTGGAACGGGGTGATGAAGCCGGCCAGTACCGAATGCTCCACCTGCGTGTTGCGCGCCAGCAGGAACTCGAAGATCGAGATGCCGATGGCGCTGCCCACGTTGCGGAACAGGCTGAGCATCGCCGCGCCCTCGGTCCGCAACGCCTGATCGAGCGTGGCGAACGCCACCACCTGCAGCGGCGTGAACACGAGGCCGAGGCCCGCGCCCTGCACCATGATGGTGACGATGATATCCCATTGAGAGACCACCGGCGTCCATCCCATCATCCAGAACAGCGACAGCAGCAGCAGGCCGAGGCCGAACCCCATCATCAGCCGCGCGTCGATCCTGTTGGACAGCCGCCCGGCGAGGAACATCGCCGCCATGGTGCCGATGCCGCGCGGCGCCATGACCAGCCCCGCGGTGCGCACCGGATAGTCGGCCAAGTCCTGCAGATAGGGCGCGAGCAGCGCGGAACTGGCCAGCAGCACCATGCCGATCGAGAACATCATCGCCATGGCCGCCGCGCAGTTGCGGTCGAAGAACACGCGGGGGTTGATGAACGGCTTCTTCGCGGTCGCCATATGGACCAGGAACAGGTAGAACCCGAGCGCCGCCAGCACCGCCTCGGTGATGATCTCTGACGAGCTGAACCAGTCCTTCGTCTCGCCGCGGTCGAGCATCAGCTGCAGCGCGGTCAGCCCCAGCGCGAGCAGGCCGAAGCCGGTCCAGTCGAAGCTCATCTTCGCCCGCTTGCCCGCCCGTGGCAGGAACAGGGCAAGGCCCGCCACGGCGGCGATGCCGAACGGCAGGTTCACGAAGAACACGTAGCGCCAGTTGTAGAAATCGGTGAGGTAGCCGCCGAGCGTGGGGCCCAGGATCGGCCCCACCATCACGCCCATGCCCCACAGCGCCATCGCCGAGCCGCGCTGCTCCGCCGGATAGATGTCCAGCATGGTCGATTGCGACAGCGGCACCAGCGCCGCGCCGAACACGCCCTGGAGGAAGCGGAACAGCACCATCTCGGTCAGCGATCCGGCGATGCCGCAGAGCATGGAGGCGATGGTGAAGCCGATCAGGCTGGTCAGGAACAGGTTCTTCCGCCCGAACCGGGCGGTGAGCCAGCCGACCGGAGCGGTCATGATCGCCGCCGCCACCACGTAGGAGGTGAGGACCCAGGTGATCTGGTCCGGGGAGGCGGACAGCCCGCCCCGCATGTACGGCAGCGCCACGTTCGCGATGGTGGAATCGAGCGCCTGCATCAGCGTCGCCACCATCGCGCATGCGGTGATGATGCCGCGATGCGGTACCTTCTCGAACAGGCCGCCAGCCTCAGCCCCCCCTTCAGCCATGATCAGAACAGGCCCGAGAACAGATCCGACAGGGTCCGCTTGTGGCCGGTGTCGATGCTGACCTCCGTGGTCATTCCCGCCCGCAGCGGCGGATCGCCGGCCGCGTTGCGGAAAACGACCCGGAGCGGAATGCGCTGCACCACCTTCACCCAGTTGCCGGACGAGTTCTGCGCCGGCAGGATCGAGAACTCGGACCCCGCGGCCGGGCTGATGCTCTGCACCGTGCCGTGCCACACCCGGCCGGGGTAGGTATCCACGCGCACGTTCGCCTTGTCGCCCGGCTTCACCCAGGTCAGCACCGTCTCCTTCGGATGCGCCGTCACCCACACGTCGGTGTTGGAGACAAGGCCGAACGCGGCGGTAGAGGCGGCCAGGTACTGGCCGGGCTGCAGGCTGGAGACATGCGTCACCACGCCGGCGAAGGGCGCGCGCACCACGGTGTGGCGCAACTGGCGCGCCGCCTCGTTCACCTTCGCCTGGGCGGCCAGGTACTGCGGGGTCTGGTCCGCCGCGATGTTCGCGTTGCCGGCGAGGCGGGCAAGCTGCACCTTCGCCTGGTCCTGCAGGCTCTTGAGCTGGCTCTGGTCGGCCATCAGCTTGAAGCGCGCCGCGTCGTAGGCGGACCGCGTGACGCTGCCGCCGCGCACCAGCGCCGAATAGCGGTTGAAAGTGATCTGGTCGTTTTGCGTCTCGGCCTGCTTCACGGCCGTGTCGGACAGCATGCGCTGATAGTCGCGCTTCAGCGCCTCCACATCCAGTTCGGTCTGCGCGAGGCTGGCCTTCGCCCCGTCGAGCGCGATCTGGAACTGCGACGGGTCGATCCGGAACAGCACCTGCCCTTTCGCGACGGCCTGCCCTTCATGCACATCGACCTGCTGGACGATTCCGGACACATCGGTCGAGACGGCGAGCTTGTCGGCCTGGATGTAGGAGTCCGAGACCGAGACGTAACGGCCGCCCGCGAGCCACATCGCCCCGGCGCCGATGGCGACGATCACGATGCCGCCGATCATCAGGAACGGGCGCAGCGCGCGCGCGCGGCTGCGGGCCGGAGCGGCCGGGCGCACGGCGATATCCTCGGCGCCGACGCGCTGGGCAGTGGTCGCCTGGGACATCACGCGGCCGCCGTTTCGCTGACCGGCGTGCCAGGCACGGACCCGGGAGGCGCAACATCGGGCCGTGCGGCACCGCGCAATTCGGTGCACAACGTCGTCTTCATCGTCATCAATCCCTCGATCATCATCGCAATCGTCTGTTCGGGCAGTCCGGCCAGCACCATTTCACGCATCTCCTCCCGCTGGATCCGGATGTCGTCCAGCAGGGGCGTGGCGGAAGCCGTGAGATGCAGGCGCCAGATGCGCCGGTCCTTCGGGTCCGGCCGGCGCTCGACCATGCCGCGGCTCTCCAGCCGGTCCACCAGGCGGGCGACCGTGATCGGCTCCACCTCCAGCAGTTCCGAAAGCTCCTTCTGCGACAGGCCGGGCCGCCGCTCCAGCCAGATCAGCATCACCCACTGCGCGCGGGTCATGCCGTGGGCGCGGGCGCGCTTGTCCGCATCCACCCGCAGCAGCCGCGCGACGTCGTGCAGCAGGAACAGCAGGTCACGCTTGAAATCGGGCATCGCATGCCACCGTTGGAAGGGGTTTTCAGGCCGTGCATTCATAAGGTGCGTTATCATAAGTTTGCCAGTGCGAAATCCGGCTCCAGTCATGCAAAGCAATCCGGGCGGTCCTGCGCGGCACGCGGCGATATGTCGGAGCGGTGGCAGCCAACAAAAAAGGCCGGGGCACCGCCGCCGGCCTTCAAGGCAGCCCGGGTTGTTGGGGGAGCCCGGGCGCTACAGCATGGCTTGCGCGGGCTGGCGCGTGGCGGCGGATGGATCGGCACTTGCCGCAGTGGCCGTGGCAGTGGCCGTGGCGGGATTGCCGCCTTGCGTGGCCTGAAGCTGGACCAGCAAGGCCTCGATCTGCGAGCTCAACACGCCGCCGGTGCCGTTGGGCGCAGCCGTTGTGCCGGCGCCGGCGGTTGCGGAAGCGAGGCCGAACGGGGTGGAGATGCTGCCCGCATCGTTCGCCCCCTTGGTGCCGCCGGCATGGTGGTGGCGATGAACCTGTTGTGCCGACCGCGGATCGGCCGTGGCTGAAGCGATGGTCATGGGCTCGACTCCCTGCATGTGGTGCTGCCGGCAGTGCAGCTTGCATGCCAGAGGCGGGAAGGAACGAAACCCTTCGTTGCGCGGCCAGCCAGCCCGGCCCGCGGGGCGGCGCGCACGGCAGTTTGTGCCGGCCGGCACGCTCCGCCGCGTTGCAGTCGGGGCGGCGCGGGGCATATGCTGCGGAATGGCGAACGGTTCGCTGCTGCGGTCCATCGGCTCCGCCCTTTCCCGCCTGCCGCTTCCGGCGCCGGCGGATCTGGTGAACGCATGCACCAGCCTGCGCGGGCTGCAGGTTGCTCGCGGCCTCGCCTACGGCGCGCATCCGCGGCAGAAGCTCGATGTCTATCGCCTGGCCGTGGCGCGGCCGGGGCAGCCGCTGGTGATCTTCTTCTATGGCGGAAGCTGGAGCTTCGGCCGCCGGCAGGACTACCGCTTCCTGGCCGCCCGGCTGGCCCGCGGCGGGGCGGTGGTGGCGGTGCCGGATTACCGGCTGTTCCCGGAAGTGCGCTTTCCCGGCTTCATCGCCGACGCCGCCGCTGCCACCGCGTGGCTGATGGCGCGAACAGCCGCACTGGGTGCCGCGCCGCAGCCCATCCTGGCCGGGCATTCGGCCGGCGCCTACCTCGTCGCGATGCTCGCGCTCGATCCGCGGTGGCTGGCCGAAACGGGGGTGGACCGCACCCAGCTCGCCGGCGTGATCGGCCTTGCCGGCCCGTATGATTTCCTGCCGATCCGCGACCCGGACATCCAGCCCATCTTCGCCTCCGCCGCCGACCTCGCCGAAACCCAGCCGATCAACCATGTGGACGGCGAGAACCCGCCGATGCTGCTCGCGGCCGGCGTGCGCGACCGGGTGGTCGCGCCGCGCAACACCGCCGCCCTCGCCACCCGCATCCGCGCCATGGGCGGAATGGTGGAAACGCGGGTGTATCCTGGCATGGGGCATCTCGGCATTATCGGCGCCTTCGCCCCGGTGCTGCATCGCCGCCGCCGCGTGGTGGCGGACGTGACCGCCTTCATCACCGCCTGCGCCGGCGCCGAGACTCCGGCCGACGAGACGAGCCCCGCCGGCGCAGCCGGCTGAACTCCATAAGCGGCGCAGCCGGCTGACCCCCCATTCCGCCGCCTCGCGCGCCATGGCAGAGTGCCGGCGCATCGTCATGGGGGGAACATGTCCGAAGGTCGTCTGGTGATCGGCACGCGCCGCTATTCGTCGTGGTCGTTGCGCGGCTGGCTCGCGGTGAAGCTCGCGGGGCTCGATGTGGAGGAAGTGCTGATCCCGCTGGCCGGCGGCGCCACGCCGGCACTGCGGAATGCCACGCCCGCCGGGCTTGTGCCGTTCCTGGTGCATCGCGGCGTGGAGGTGTGGGAAAGCCTCGCGATCTGCGAATACTGCGCGGAGCAGCATCCGGCGCTGTGGCCGGCCGATCCGGCCGCGCGTGCCCATGCCCGCAGCATCGCGGCCGAGATGCACGCGGGCTTCCGCGAATTGCGCATGGCGATGCCGATGAACCTCGGCCGCGAGTTCACGGGCCACGGCCGCACCCCGGGCGCGCTGGCCGACATCGCCCGGATCGAGGCGATCTGGCAGCAGACCCGCACCCGCTTCGGCGCCGGGGGGGCGTTCCTGTTCGGCACGGCCTTCACCGCCGCGGATGCGATGTACGCACCGATCGTGGCCCGCTTCCTGACCTATCGGCCCGAACTGTCCGCCACGGCGCGCGCCTATTGCGACGCCGTGCGCGCGCACCCGCTGGTCGCCGCCTGGTACGAGGCCGCGGCGGCCGAGCCGGCGGCATGGCTGCTCGACAAATACGAAACCCGGCCGTGAATGGATGGCGCCACTTCGCGAAGATGAGGCTCACATGTCGATGAGGACGCGATGAACCGGACGGTCCTGGCCGCCATTATGGCATTGGCGCTGACGAGCTTGCCGGCATGGGCATACGACTACAGCGTCAACGGGCTGCGCATCACCCATCCCTGGACGCGCGCCACCGCGGCCGCCGGCGCCTCGGCCGTGGGCTATCTCAGCATCACCAACACCGGCACCACCGCGGACAGCCTGATCGGCGCATCCTGCCCCATCGCGAAATCGACCGAGATCCATCAGAACATGGACATGGCCGGCGTGATGAAGATGCGCCCGGTGAAAGCGATCACCCTGCCCCCCGGCAAGACCGTGCAGCTCAAGCCCGGCGGGCTGCACCTGATGCTGATCGGCACCCGGTTCCGCCTCGATCCCGGCGGGACGATCCCCTGCACGCTGAACTTCACCCATGCCGGACCGACGCAGGTGATGCTGACGGTGGAGAAACCGGGAGCGACGAAGCCGGCGAACTGATGCCCGCACGGATGGGTTATCGTCCTTGCCGGACCACAGCAAAGGAGCACCCGACATGGTGGCCAGATTGACGACCGAGCAGCGCGCCGCCCTGCCCGCCACGCTGCCGGCCTGGGCGCTGGCCAAAAACCAGGACGCCGTCACGCGCCACCTGAAATTCGCCGATTTCTCCGCCGCCTGGGGCTTCATGTGCCGCGTCGCCCTGCTCGCCGAGCAGCACCAGCACCACCCGGAATGGCGCAACGCCTGGAACCGCGTGGACATCACCCTCACCACCCACGATGCCGGCGGGCTTTCCGAAAAGGACATCGCCCTGGCCAAGGCGATCGACGCCCTCGCCCCGCCGGGCTGATCCCTCGTCACGATGGGGGAGGTGGCGGAGCGGGTGCATCTGGCGGTCGATCGGCTATGCCGCTGGCAGAACTGGATGCCGCTGCACGAGGTGATCCTGCCGGACGGGCACCGGGCGGACGTGCTGGCCCTGCGGCCCGATGGCGGGTTCGTGTGCATCGAGGTGAAATCCGGTGTGCGGGATTTCATGACGGACGGGAAGTGGCCGGCCTATCGCGGATATTGCGATGCGTTCTTCTTCGCCGTGGAGCCGGATTTCCCGCGCGCGCTGCTGCCGGACGACGTGGGGGTTGTGGTGGCCGAGGCCGGGATGGCGGAGATCCTGCGGGAAGCGCCGTCGCATCCCCTGGCGCCGGCGCGGCGGCGGGCGCTGCTGCACCTGTTCGCCTGGACCGCCGCCGCCCGCCTGTCGGATGTGCTGGACCCCGAGGGCGCACGGGAACGGCGTTCGGCGTTGCGGGTGGAGTAGCGGTTACGCACCCAGGCGGGTGGCGAAGTCGGTCACGTCGGCCGCCACCACATCCCACGCGCCGGTGGCGGAAAGATTGTCGGTCTGGCCTGGCCCGTATTCCGTGGGGCGCGGAAAGAACCCGGTGCGCAACCCCGCGGCGCGGGCGGCGGCGAGGTCCGCGTTGTGGGCGGCAGCCATCATCACCTCGCCGGGCGGCAGGTCCAGCAGCGCGCAGGCGCCAAGATAGGTCTCGGGATCCGGCTTGTAGTGCCTGAACAGATCGGCGCCGAACACCGCATCCCACGGCAGGCCGGCGAATTTCCCGAGATGGGTGAGCAGCGCGACGTTGCCGTTCGACAGCGGGGCGATGACGTAGCGTGCTTTCAGCCGCCGCAGACCCGCCACCACGTCCGGCCACGGTCGCAGCCGGTGCCACGCCCGGACCAGATGAACACGGTCCGCCGCGGTGAGGCCGACAAGATGGAAACGGTCGATCAGCGCATCGAGCGAGGCGCGATGGAGATCGTCCAGAACGGTCCATGGCAGCGCGCCCCGCCGCACCCGTTCCATCGAGGGCACATACTCGCCCCGCCACGCATCGACGAACGCCGCCCAATCGGCGGTGAGTCCGCGCCCGGCACCGAAGCCGCCGAGTTCGTCGATCAGGCTGGAACGCCAGTCCACCAGCGTGCCGAACGTATCGAACAGGATCGCCTTCATCCGCACAGCCTGCCCCATGCAGCTTCGGGCAGCAAACACCCTCTATTCCATACTTTCACGCATAAATCATAGGACAACGACGCGCATTATCGTTTGCGTGGTTATGGGCCATCTTCCGCCCTGTCAGCGGGACACGCCCCGCCACCCCTTCCGGGCCAAAAGCCCACAGACAGGAGACTGAAGATGACCAAGACACTATTCGCCCTCGCCGCCGCCGCCATGCTCGCCACCGGCTCGGTCGCCTATGCCGGCACCAACGCCCCCGTCACCGGCCCCGCCCGGCCGATCTATTCCGAGCAGGCGGTGAACAGCCACCAGGGCGCCAACGCCGAGGTGCAG
>DATKQI010000311.1:0-3474 GCA_035532755.1 Acetobacteraceae bacterium | reverse complement strand
GCTCATGCACGGCCTGGAAAATCGCCCGGCCCAGGTCGTGCTGCTCCAGCAGATGGCGGAATTTGCAGATCGTCGTCTCGTCCGGCACCGGCTCCCGACCCAGATCAATGCCCGCGAACCGGCGCATCGTCACCGAATCATGCAGCGCCTCGGGGTGAAGCCGGCCCACATGGCGAGGTTCTGGGGAAAGCCGTGCAAAAGCAGCGCCGGCGGGCCGCTGCCCGCGACCGCGCAGTTGATCGTGATGCCACCGCCCGTTTCGATCCGCCGACGCTCAAACTCTTCGAACATCGCCGGCCTCTTTTGCGCCGCACACGCTCCAGGAATTTGTCGCCGTCAACGACGGCGCGCTCATAAAATCCGCTGCCGATCACCTCGCGCGCGTCGCGGCACTCGACCCGAAAGCGAAGGCGCCGGCCCTCGACCGCGAGCAGTTCGACGTCGGCCGTCACCTGCATCCCGACCGGCGTTGCGGCTGTGTGGCTCATGTCCACGTGTGTACCCACTGTGCGCTGGTACGCGGCGAGGTGGGACCGCAGCGCCTCGACGTAGGTCCACTCCACAAGGCCGACCATGAAAGCGGTCGGGAAGACCGCCGGCATGCCGGCAAAGCCGGTCGAGACAGCCGGCACGGTCAGGGCTTCACTCACCGTGATCGCCTCGGTGTGCCGCAGCCCCGGTCGGAGATCGTCCAAGGATATGCCACCTGCTCCTCCTGCGCTCCTCATATGCAATCCTGGATGGACTGCTTGGCGGCTGCAATCCGCGTTTCGTCGCGCCGGTACATTGTCCACCCCTTGATCCGCTTGGCTTGTACCAGCCCGGCCGCGATCAGCACACGCATGTGCTCGCTCAACGTGGGAGCGCTCACGCCCAGCTTCTCGGCAATCAGCGCGCCACACACGCCGTCTTCCACCAGGTCGCCATCCACCTGCGGCGGGAAATGCGCGCGCGGGTCGCGCAGCCACTCCAGGATCTGGAGCCGCCTGTCGTTCGCCAGGGCACGGAAAATGTCTACGGCATTCATTTAGGAACTTTGCCAATCGACTAAACTATGTCAAGGTGTATCTGCCATGAAAGACAGTTTGACCGACCAGGCAATCCTGATCACCCGCCAGCGCATCTCCGCCGCAGAGCGCACGATCCGCCCCTACATCCGCCGCACGCCGCTGGTTGAGGTGGATGCGACCGAGTTCGGCCTCACCGCGGGTCGGTTGCTGTTCAAGCTTGAGCTGCTGCAGCATTCCGGCTCGTTCAAGGCGCGAGGTGCCTTCGCCAATCTGCTGCTTCGGGAAGTGCCGAAAGCCGGCGTGATTGCCGCTTCAGGCGGCAATCACGGTGCCGCCGTGGCTTACGCTGCCCGACGGCTGGACGTGCCCGCGACCATCTTCGTCCCAAGCATCTCCTCGCCGGCCAAGCTCGAGCGCATCCGGAGCTACGGCGCCGAACTGGTTGTGGGCGGAGAACGCTATGCCGACGCGCTCGCCGCCAGCGAGGCTCACGCCGCCGCGACCGGTGCGATGCAAGTCCATGCCTTTGACCAAGCCGAGACGTTGCTCGGCCAGGGCACGATCGGGCTGGAGCTGGAGGCGGATGCGCCCGATGTGGACAGCCTCCTGGTGGCGGTAGGCGGCGGTGGGCTGATCGGAGGCATCGCGGCGTGGTACGCGGGCAGGGCCAGGATCATCGCCGTGGAGTCAGACGGGGCGCCGACGTTGCACGCCGCTTTCGCTGCGGGCGAACCCGTGGATGCGCCCGCAGGCGGAATCGCCGCCGACAGCCTGGCGCCGAAGCGCGTTGGCCGACTGATGTTCCCGATCGCCCGCGCGCATGTGGCGCCCGAAGTGGTGCTGGTGACGGACAATGACATCCGGCGGGCGCAGGCGGCACTGTGGTCGGAGCTGCGGATCGTGGCGGAGCCGGGGGGTGCAGCCGCCTTCGCCGCACTTCTCTCCGGCCGTTACCGGCCTGCACTGGAGGAGCGCGTGGCAGTGCTGGTCTGCGGCGCGAACACAACAGCGGTTCATTTCGAATGATGACTGCCATGCCTCCAGACCCGAGCGGCGACTGCCATCAAATTATTTCACATGCGGGAAAACCAGGAATGACCAAGCACGTCATATTCTCTGACAAGTTGCCCAAGGCGGCCGGCCCGTTCTCGCCCGCCATCCGCTCACAAGGGTTCATCTACGTTAGTGGACAGATCGGCCAGGACCCTGCCACCGGCAAGCTCGTGGACGGAGGCGTAGAACGCCAGACCGAGCAGGCACTTACGAACCTGGTCGCCATCCTCGATGCCGCCGGTAAGGGCTTGGCGGACGTGGTGCGCGTTGCCGTGTACCTGACAGACATCGGCAGCTTTGCGGCCGTGAATGGCATTTACGCCCGGTACTTCGCGGAGCCGTACCCGGCCCGCACGACGATCGGCGTGGTGGCACTTCCTCTCGGGGCCGTGGTGGAAATTGACGTCGTCGTAAAGGATTAGGCTACCACGCTATGGACGATACCTACGACAATCTCATCGCCTTGCTCGACCGGAACGGTGCGGCCTACCGGCTGATCGACCATCCGCCCGAAGGGCAGACTGATTTAGTGAGCGCGCTGCGTGGGCACCACGTCGCCGCTGCGGCCAAGTGCATCGTGCTTATTGTCAAGCTGGGCAAGAAGGTCACCCGCTTCGTGCTCGCTGTCGTGCCCGGTGACACCCGCGTTAATACGGGCAAGATCCGTTCCTTGCTCGGCGCGACCTATGTCGGGTTTGCAGCGGCCGACGTCGCCGAACGGCTCGCAGGCAGCGTTGCGGGTACTGTGCTCCCCTTCACTTTCCATCCCGACCTGACTCTGATCGCGGATCCGTCATTGCGGGATCACGCTGAGATCTTCTTCAACGCCGCCCACCTTGACCGGTCCATCGCCCTTCGGACCGCCGACTACCTCGCGCTCGCAAAGCCGCGCCTAGAGCGGATTGCATCACCTGATTCGCCCGCCACGACGAACCGCGTCGCAACGTGAGCACCGGCGCGGAAGAGAACAGGGTAGAGTTGGGAAAAGACCCTGGAGCGAAGTGAGATGATGTCCGCTTGCGCGATTTCATGGCCATGGTGGAGAGGTTCAGTTCGGACGGATCGCCGAACGGTTAGGGAATCTCTGAACAAGTCGCTGCCCCTGATCGTGGAACGTGGGGTAGAATCCTGTTGGGAAGCAGCAGGCGGGGACGATGCGGCATGGGCTGAGGCTTTCGGCCGGCACGATCGTCGATGCGACCATCATCCACGCGCCGAGTTCGACCAGGAACGCGGCGCAGGCGCGCGATCCGCAGATGCACCAGCCCAAGAAGGGCAACCAGTGGTATTTCGGGATGAAGGCGCATGTCGGGGTGGACAGCCGGAGCAAGGTGATCCACGCGGTGGTGGCGACGGCGGCGAACGTGGCGGATGCGACGATCCTGCCCGATCTGCTGCATGGCGATGAGAC
>DATKQI010000310.1:0-43313 GCA_035532755.1 Acetobacteraceae bacterium | reverse complement strand
GTGACCGTGCGGGGGGTGCCGCTGAACCATCTGGTCGGCCGCCGCTTCCGCCTCGGCCCCGCGCTGCTGGAGGCCACCCGCCTGTCCGTGCCCTGCCGCTACCTGGAGGACATTACCGGCCTGCCGGTGTTCAAGCCGCTGTTGAACCGCTCCGGGCTCAATTGCCGAATACTGGAAGGCGGCGCGGTGCGCGTCGGGGATGCGGTGGCCCCGGCGTAGCTACCTCCGCCCCAGCAGCGTGTCCCGCGCCTCGTTCAGCCGCGCCGCCATCCAGTCGGATCCGCCGCGATCGGGATGGCAGGACAGCATCAGCCGGTGATAGGCCGCCCTTATCTCCACCTCCTGCGCCCCGGGCCGAAGGCCCAGCACGGCGAGCGCCTCGGCTGCCGTCATCCGCCCCGTCGGGGCCGCCGGCGCGCCCGCCGCCGGGCGCCGGCCGCGCCACCATTCCCACGCGATCGGGCCGATCAGCGGCAGAGCGGCAAGCAGCACGACGCCGCGCCCGGAAAGCAGCAGTGTTGCCGCCATGCTCAGCCCCAGCGGAATGGCGAGGCCAACCAGCACGGATTTCACGTTCGCCCCGTTGCCGCGGCCGAACATCCGCTCGCGGTTGCGCCGGCTGAACAGCCTGTATCCGCCCGACAGCAGGAACAGCACCCCCGCCGCCAGCAGCAGATCGAGAATCATCCGGTTCTGGCCGCCGCCTGCGCCTCCACGGCGGCGAGCGCGCTGATATTGACGATGCCGCGCGCCGTCACGCTCGGCGCCAGCACATGGATCGGCCGGGACAGCCCGAGCAGCAGCGGACCGATCGTCAGCCCCTCCCCGCTCGCCTTCACGAGATTGAAGGCGATGTTCGCGGCATCGAGGTTCGGCATGACCAGCAGGTTCGCGGTGCCGGCGAGCCGGCTGTCGGGCACCGCGCGGTCGCGGATCACTTCCACCAGCGCTGCATCGGCGTGCATCTCCCCGTCGATCTCCAGCTCCGGCGCCCGCGCGCGGATCAGCGCCAGGGCCGCGCGCATCTTCCGCGCGGACGGGGTGTTGGACGAGCCGAAGGACGAATGGGACAGCAGCGCAGCCTTCGGCGTGATGCCGAAGCCGTGCACCGTCTGCGCCGCCAGCAGCGTCATCTCCGCCACCTCCTCGGCCGTGGGCTCCACCGTCATGTGCGTGTCGCAGATGAACAGCACGCCGGCCTGCAGCACGATGGCCGACACCGCGTACACCCGCTGCACGCCTGCCCGGCGCGGGATCACCGGCAGCACGTACTGCATGTGCCGCCACCAGTCGCCCAGCCCGCCGCAGATTGCCGCATCCGCCTGGCCTGTCTGCAGCAGCATGGCCGCCGCCGCGGTGGGGCGGGTGCGCATCCGCCGCTCGGCCGCATCCGGCGGGGCGCCGCGGCGGCCCACCAGGCACTGATAGGCCGAGACCAGCGGGGCGAACGCCGCCTCGTCCTGCTCCGGGTCCAGGATCCGTACGCCGGCCTGCATGTCGAGCCGCAGGCCAAGCTCGCGCACCCGTGCCTCGATCACCGCGCGGCGGCCCAGCAGAATCGGCTCGGCAATGCCGTCATCCACCAGCGTCTGTACCGCACGCAGCACGCGCACATCCTCGCCCTCGGCATAGACGATGCGGGCAGGTGCCTTCTTCGCCGCCTCGAACACCGGGCGCATCAACTGGCCGGAACGGAAGACGAACCGTTCCAGATCGCGGCGGTAGGCGGCGAAATCCTCGATCGGGCGGCGCGCGACACCCGATTCCATCGCCGCGCGCGCCACGGCGGGGGCGATCTCCAGGATCAACCGCGGATCGAACGGTTTGGGGATGATGTAGTCCGGCCCGAACACCGGCGCAGCGCCGCCGTAGGCCGCCGCCACCACCTCGCTTGCCTCCACCCGAGCCAGCCGGGCGATGGCCTCCACCGCTGCCACCTCCATCTCCTGGTTGATGGTGGTGGCGCCCACATCCAGGGCGCCGCGGAAGATGAAGGGGAAGCACAGCACGTTGTTGACCTGGTTCGGATAATCGCTGCGGCCGGTCGCCATGATCGCATCCGGACGGGCGCTGCGGACCAGCTCGGGCAGGATCTCCGGCTCCGGGTTGGCGAGCGCGAGGATGAGCGGATTGGGCGCCAGCAGCTTCAGCCATTCCGGCTTCAACACGCGCGGGGCGGACAGGCCCAGGAAGATATCCGCCCCCGCCAGCACTTCCGGCAGGGTGCGCGCATCGGTGCGGCGCGCATAGCGGGCCATGTTCGGCGCCATGCCGGGCCGGCCTTCCTGCACCACGCCGTCCTTGTCGGTCAGCGTCACGCTATCGGGCTTCAGCCCCATCGCCACCAGCAGGTCGATGCAGGCGAGCGCGGCCGCGCCGGCGCCGGAGGAGACCAGCTTCACCTGATCGAGCGTCTTGCCCTGCAATGTCAGCCCGTTGCGCACCGCCGCGGCCACGGTGATGGCGGTGCCGTGCTGGTCATCGTGGAACACCGGGATATGCATGCGCGCGCGGAGCTTGCGCTCGATCTCGAAGCATTCGGGCGCCTTGATGTCTTCGAGGTTGATCGCGCCGAAAGTGGGCTCCAGCGCCGCCACCACGTCGCAGAACCTGTCCGGGTCCGCCTGATCCACCTCGATATCGAACACGTCGATCCCGGCGAACTTCTTGAACAGGACGGCCTTGCCCTCCATCACCGGCTTGCCGGCGAGCGCGCCGATGTTGCCCAGGCCGAGCACCGCCGTGCCGTTGGAGATCACTCCGACCAGATTGCCGCGGATCGTGTAGTCATGCGCGCTGTCGGGGTCGGCCACGATCGCCTCGCAGGCGGCGGCCACGCCCGGCGAATAGGCCAGCGCCAGATCGCGCTGGGTGGCCATGCGCTTGGTCGGCGCGATCGCAAGCTTTCCCGGTCGCGGCAGGCGGTGGTAATCGAGTGCCGCCTTCCGGAAGTCGTCGTCCATGGCCATCTCATCCCCAGCTACGATGGGCAGGATGGCCGCGGCGCGCGCCGGTTGCAACGCGCCAAGGCGAGCAGCAGGACCAGGAGCCGGTTATGCGGTCGAGAAGACTCGAACTTCCACGAGGTTTCCCCCACAAGCACCTCAAGCTTGCGCGTCTACCATTCCGCCACGACCGCATCGTGCGGCAGGGCGTATAGCCGATGAACGCGCCCGCTTCAATCGCTGACGCCATTGCCCATCCGGGCCCGGAATGGAGGATCGCGGAAGGGCTGACCCCCTACCCCGATGCCCTTGCCGCCATGGCCGCGCGCGTTGCCGCCATCCATGCCGGGGAGGCACGGGAGCAGGTCTGGCTGGTCGAGCATCCGCCGCTCTATACCGCCGGCACCTCGGCGCAGGCTGCCGACCTGCAGGACCCGACGCGCTTTCCCACCTTTGCCGCCGGGCGTGGCGGGCAATGGACCTATCACGGCCCCGGCCAGCGCACCGCCTACGTGATGCTCAACCTCGCCCACCCCCACGGCAGCGTGCGCGCCCGGGACGTGCGGGCCTACGTGCACGGGCTGGAGGAATGGCTGATCCGCACGCTCGACCGCTTCAATATCCGCGGCGAGCGGCGCGATGGCCGCGTCGGCATCTGGGTGGCCGACCGCGCCACTGACACGGAGGCCAAGATCGGCGCCATCGGCGTGCGCGTCACCCGCTGGGTGAGCTGGCACGGCATCGCCCTCAACGTTGAACCGGACCTTTCCCACTTCGCCGGCATCATCCCCTGCGGCATCCGCGCCCACGGGGTGACCAGCCTGCACGCGCTGGGCGTCCCCGCCACCATGGCCGAAGCGGACGCGGCCCTCGCCGCCACCTGGGCCGCCGTGTTCGGTGCGGGCGATGTGCCTGGAGCTAACGGCGATACGGAATGGGCAGGAGGGCCTGGATCGGGAGTTTGATGGGGCTGAGCAGGCCCGGAAGGATGACATGGGCGTTCGGGGCGTGATCGAGGATCAGCTCGCGGCAGGCTCCGCAGGGAGCGACGATTTCGGGCTCGGTGGCGGCTTCGTCAGGTTTGGGGTGGCGGACGGCGACGGCCGTGGCGATCGTGCCGTCGCCTTCCAGGATGGCGCGGGCGAGCGCGATGGGCTCGGCGCAGATGGACAGCCGCCCGACGGTCGCGCCGAGGTGGATGCCGGTCCAGATCCGGCCGTCGCGGCTGCGCACGGCGGCTGCCACCGTGTGCCAGAACGGGCGGTAGTGGCGCCGCAGCGTGCTGCTCGCTGCCTCGATCAGCGCCAGATCATCATCAGTGAGCGGTTGGGCGAGGCCGGCGGGGTCCGGCGGGAGGTCAGTCAGCCGCTGCGGCCTCCTCGCCGTCGTCGGGCGAGGCGATCATGGAATTCGCCACCACGCCGGATTGCTCGCGCACCTTCTTCTCGATCGCCTCGGCCATGTCCGGATGGTCGCGCAGGAACTGCTTGGCGTTTTCGCGCCCCTGGCCGATCCGCTGGCTGTCATGGCTGAACCAGGCGCCGGATTTCTCGACCACGCCGGCCTTCACGCCGAGGTCGATCAACTCACCGACCTTGCTGATGCCTTCGCCGTACATGATATCGAATTCGACCTGGCGGAACGGCGGAGCGAGCTTGTTCTTCACCACCTTCACCCGCGTCTGGTTGCCCACCGCTTCCTCCCGGTCCTTGATCTGGCCGATGCGGCGGATTTCCAGGCGGACCGAGGCGTAGAACTTCAGCGCGTTGCCGCCGGTGGTGGTTTCGGGGTTGCCGAACATCACGCCGATCTTCAGACGAATCTGGTTGAGGAAGATCAGCATGCACTTGCTGCGGCTGACGGAGCCGGTGAGTTTGCGCAGCGCCTGGCTCATCAGCCGCGCATGCAGGCCGACATGGGTATCGCCCATCTCCCCTTCCAGCTCGGCCCGCGGCACCAGGGCGGCGACGGAATCCACCACCAGAACATCGACGGCACCGGAGCGCACCAGCGTGTCCGCGATCTCCAGGCCCTGTTCGCCCGAATCGGGCTGGCTGATGAGCAGATTGTCCACATCGACGCCCAGCTTGCGGGCGTAGATCGGATCTAGCGCGTGTTCGGCGTCGATGAAGGCGCAGGTGCCGCCGCGCTTCTGCGCCTCGGCCACCGCATGCAGGGCGAGCGTGGTCTTGCCCGAACTCTCCGGCCCGTAGATTTCAAGAATGCGCCCGCGCGGCAGGCCGCCGATACCGAGCGCGAGATCGAGCCCGAGCGAACCCGAGGGGATCACTTCAATCTGCTCGTCGCCGGTGCGCGCGCCCATGCGCATGACCGAGCCCTTGCCGAAAGCCCGCTCGATCTGCGCCAGAGCGGCGTCCAGCGCCTTGTTCTTTTCCATTCGGATATCCCCGTGCGGCCGCCATCATGCAACCCGGCGCTGCATCCCGCTGGGGATGTTCGCGCGCGCTTTGCTTCGGGAAGGAGTCTGTCACAGGACGGAACAGAGCCGCAACTGCCCCGGATCGTATTCGTTAAGAAATTGTTCGCGATCTGTTCACAAACTTCTTAACACATTGCATTGTAAGCAAATTGTTAACTCTTTCTGCCGCGCGATTTGGCACGCCGGGGGAAAACCGGGAACATGAATCGAGCAAGCGGGCCGATTCCGGAAAAATTCAGCCCCGAGTCGTACCTCCCCCGATCACGTCATGCCGGCTTGGCCACTTCATTGCCGGATGATGCAGGGTTGGCCGCAGCCGCCTCGCCCACCAGTGCAACCAATGCCTTCAGCGCGTAGGGCTTGGGCAGGAAGCGCATCTGCTGGTCCATCAATTCCCGCCGCAATGCCTCATCGGCATAGCCTGAAACCAGGATGCACGGCAGGGCCGGCATCTTTTCGCGCAGCCGGCGGCCGAGAGCAGGGCCATCCAGCCCCGGCAGCACCATGTCGGTCACCACCACCGCCAGCTCCGGCAAGGCGGCGGCGTGCAGCAATTCGAGCGCCGCTTCCGCCGTTTCCGCCGCCAGCACCTGCCACCCTGCCTGCTGCAATGCCCGGGCCGCCAGACGCCGAACCGGCTCCTCATCCTCGACCACCAGCACCGTACGTCGTTCCACCCGCGGCTGGATTATCGTGCAGTTTTCCGCCGTGCGCTCCGGCACCGCTTCATCCTGCGCAAATCCTTCGTGCCGCGAGAGATAGACGCGCACCTGCGTGCCTGCATCCGGCCGGCTGTCCAGTGCGATAAAGCCGCCGGATTGGCGGATGATGCCCAGAACCGTGGACAGGCCCAGGCCGTGGCCACCCTGATCCCGCTTTGTCGTGAAAAACGGCTCAAAGATGCGCGGCAGCAGCGCGGGCGGGATGCCGTGCCCCGTATCGGCCACCTCGATCATCGCATAACGGCCCGGCGGAACAGCTTCCGGCCCGCCATGCACCGGCTGCGGCAGGGTGGCGTGCCGGGCGCGCAGCGTCAGCACGCCGCCCCGCGGCATCGCATCGCGCGCATTCACCGCGAGATTGACCAGCACCTGATCAAGCTGCGTGGGGTCCACCCGCACCCGCTGCTCAGGCTCCTCCAGGTCGAGCACCAGCCGTACCGGCTCCCCCAGCAGCCGGCGCAACAAATCCGTGAGGTTCCGTATCGCGGCATTCACCTCCAGCACCCGCGGCTGCAGGGTCTGCTGGCGGCCGAAAGCGAGCAGCTGGCGCACCAGCGCCGCACCGCGCCCGGCGCTGCCGCGGATCTGGGTGAGGTCTTCCGTGATCTGCGCATCCAGCCCCGGCCGGGCCAGCACAAGCTCGGCCGCGCCGGAGATGGCGGTCAGCAGATTGTTGAAATCATGCGCGATCCCGCCTGCCAGTTGGCCGACCGCCTGCAATTTCTGACTCTGCGCAAGCTGGCCTTCCAACTGCTTCTGCCGGGTGATATCGGCAAGGCGAAGCAGCAGCCCGCTGATCGCGCCATCCGCTTCGCGCAACGGCCGGGCCGAGGCGACGACGACCTGATCCGCCGCCGCGGGGTGTGCAAACATGAGGGAGAAGCGAAGATGCGGCTCGACCCCTCGCACGATCGCCGCGAATGCCTGAAGGATGTCGTCACGGCAGCCGGCCGCCACCAGCTCGGCAACCGCGGCTCCGGGCGAGAAATCGGCCGCCGCCGTCACCAGAAGCCGCATCGCGGCGTTGCTGCGCACGATCCGCAGCGCTCGGTCCAGCACCAGCACGCCGGCGGCCTCATCCTCCAGGATCAACCGCAGCGCCGGGTCCACGGGATCGGTCAGCCGGTCGATCAGCCGGACCTCGGACAGCGGCCTCCGGTTCGGCGAAGCTCCTTCTGTCATGCCCCCCGCGCCCGGCCGCGCAGCTTCCAGACATAGGCGATGATCTCGGCCACCGCGCGGTAGTGTTCCGCCGGGATCTCCGCATCCAGCACGAGCGGGTACAGCGCGCGCGCCAGCGGCGGGTTCGCCACCAGCGGCACCTTGTGCGTCTGCGCCATCTCGCGGATGCGGGCTGCCACGTCGTCCACCCCTTTCGCCACCACGCGGGGGGCGGCGTTTTTCGATCGGTCATAGGCCAGCGCGACAGCGTAATGCGTCGGGTTGGTCACCACCACCGCCGCTTTCGGCACCGCGGCCATCATCCGCCGCCGCGCCCGCGCGGTGCGCACCTGCCGCAGCCGGGACTTCACGTGCGGGTTGCCATCGGTCTCCTTCATCTCCTCCTTCAACTCGTCCCGGCTCATCCGCAGGCCACGCCCGTGGCGCAGCCGCACCCACACCACGTCGAACCCGGCGATCACCCCCTGGGTCGCCAGCAGGGCGAGGGCAAGGCGTGTCATCGCCTGGAGCAACCGCCCGAGCAGGATGGCCGGCGCCCATAGCGGCGCCTCGGCCAGCGCCGCCAGCCGGCCGGACGCCATGTGCCACGCGAGCCCGCCCATGACTGCAAGCTTCACCAGCGCCTTCAGCGCCTCGACCAGATTGTTGAAGCTGGCGACACGGTGCAGGCCGCGCCGCGGATCGAGCCGGGCGAGATCGGGCATCAGCGCGGAGGCATTCAGCGCCATGCCGGTTTGCAAAAGCGTGGCCACGGCGGCCGCCACCATCACCACCGCCCCAAGCGGCGCCGCCGCCAGCAGCGCGGCCATCATCGCCTGATGCAGCGCCAGGACAGGCCCCAAGGCGTCGGCCCTCCCCGCCGTCGCGAGGAAGGCCCGCAGCCGCAGCGCCAGCCCTTGCGACAGATCAGGCCCCAGCAGCATCAGCATCACTACGCCGGCGCCCAGGGAGGCCAGCATGGTCGCCTCGCGCGACAGCGGCACCCGGCCTTCATCGCGTGCCGTCTGCAGCCGTTTCGGCGTGGCGGCTTCCGTGCGGTCATCGGCCTCGCCCTCGGCCATCGCCGCTCAACCGGCGCCAGGAAGATGCGCGAAACCCGCCTGGGCGGCGGCCAGCCACAGGCTCGCCAGCGTCACCCCCAGCCCGGCGAGCAGGGCAAGCCCGCCCAGCAGCTGCGCCGGCATGGCCACGAAATAGACCTGCAATTGCGGCACCAGCCGCCCCACGAGCCCAAGCCCCACCTGCCACACCGTTCCCACAAGCAGGAACGGCGCGGCGAGTTCGATGGCGAGCGCGAAGGCGTGGCCGAGTGCCACCACCCCTTGCGTCGCGTCCGCGGCCGGCAGCAGCGCACCAGGGGCGATCAGCGTGAAGCTGTCGGCCAGGGCAAGGATCGGCAGCGCATACAGCCCCGAGGCAAACAGCAGCACCGGGGCGAGCAGGGCGAAGAACCGGGACAGCGCACTGGCCTGCCCGCCCAGCATGGCGTCGGGCTGCAACACGCTGGAGATGCCCATCATGGTGCCGATCACCTGCCCGGCCATCGGCAGCGCGAACACGATCAGCCGCGCCAGCCAGCCGAGCCATAGGCCGGTGGCGATCTCGGCACCCGCCATCGCCGCCACGCCGATCACGCCGGGCGGGGCTGGCGGCATCAGTTTCAACACGACCGGCAACAACAACAGCGTGAGTGTGATGGTGATGCCGGCGCGCAGGAATGCCGGCAACCCGGCTTCGCCCAATCCGGGCAGCAGCATTACTGCCGCCCCCACCCGGCACAGCACCAGGACGAACGCATAGGCAAGGCCCGGCAGCGCGGCCAGCACCACCGCATCCGCGTTCATCGCGCCCTCACGAACCGCCGACCACTATCAGCCGGTCGAACAGCAGATGCGTGTAGTTCGACAACACCGCGAACATGAACGGGCCCATCAGCACCAGCACGCCACACAGCGCCAGCACTTTGGGAACGAACACCAGCGTCGATTCGCTGATCTGCGTGATGGCCTGGAGCAGCGAAATCAGCAACCCCGCCGCCAGTGCGGCCAGCAGGGGCGGCCCACCCAGCTCCAGCATCACCACCATCGCCTGACGCAGCAATGCCGCCACATCGGCTTGCGCCATCACCCCGTCCTTCTGTCGAGGAGAGTTGCCATCACATTGCTTCCGGCCTGGGTGTGATCAGATCGGCATGTTCATGATGCTTTGATAGGCCTGCACCACCCGGTCACGGATCGCCACCGTGGTCTGCAACGCCAGTTCCGCCTGCGAGACGGCAGTGACCACATCGGTGATGTTGCCGCCACCCGCCACCGCCTGCATCGACGCGGCATCGGCGTGCTGCCCATCCCGCACCACCCCAACGACGGCACGGTCCAGCGCCGCGCCGAATCCCTCCGCGCCGGCCGCTCCACCGGCCGCTCCCTGGGCGCCGGAATCCACCCGCGCATAGGCGTTCGCCGCAAAGCCGGGAGAAACGGTAAGGGTGGGGATTGCCATCCGGTATTCTATTGCAGCAACGAAATCGTTCGCGTGAGCATGGCCCGCGAGACCTGCATGATGGACAGGTTCGCCTGATAGCTGCGTTCCGCCTCCCGCATGTCCATCATCTCGACGAAGCTGTTGACGTTGGGCAGCTTCACGTAGCCGCGTGCGTTCGCCGCCGGGTTCGATGGATCATATTTCAGCGGAAACGGCGAGGGATCATGCCCGACGCTCTGCACCGCCACGGTATCCGCCCCAAGCACCGCATCCATCCGGTCGGTGAAGGTGACCGTCTTGCGCCGATAGGGTGCGGCGCCAGGGGTGCTGCCGGTGGTGTCCTGGTTCGCCAGATTCTCCGCGATCACGCGCAGGCGAAGGCTCTGCGCGTCCATGCCCCGCGCGGAAATGGTCAGTGCAGCCGCGAGATCCACCTTGATCCTCCATCACCGAATGTCGCGCGCACCTTGCTGCCCCTCAGCTCAACGCAGTGTGAAACATCCCCAGGTATTTCTTGTAGAGACCCAGAACCAGTTGCTGCGCGCTCTGGGTATCGGCCACCTTTGCCAACTGGTCCTCCACCTGCACGGCATTGCCGTCCGGCGCGATCGCTTCCGGCCGCACCGCATGCGCGGCGAGCCAGCCGGCCTGCACCAATGGCGGCAGATCGAGCGGGCTGGTCATAGCCATCCGTGGCGGATCAGCACCGGCCAATGCCTGCGCGAAGGGCTGCAGATCGCGCGGCTGATAGCCCGGCGTGTCGGCATTCGCGACATTCTGCGCCAACACCTGCTGGCGCTGCCCGAGCCACGCCAATCGGCGGTCCGACAGATCGAACAGACCGATCGCAAGCGGGTCCATGCATTCTTCCTCGCCAAACCCGCCGACGGACACTCATCCGTAACGGCGCGTTCGCACTCTGCGGCGGAGTCGATGAACGGCTGATTAACGCCGTGCCGATGCAATTTTCCGCCGGCATCATCCCATCGGGAAAGGACTTGGTAACACGCCTGCGATGCAATGGCGTGCATGACCCTTCTCTCCGATGGCCGCCCGGGTTTTGATTTCACCGCCGCCGATCTGGCCGCCAATGAAGCTCAGGTTCAGGCCAACGCGCTGTCGGGCATCTTGCGGATCGCCCGCGCGCTGGCCGAGCAAGGGCGGCCGGTCGATCTGGCCGGGCTTGACGAGCGGATCGGCCGGCTGTGTACCTTCGCGCTCAACCTTCCGGCAGAACCGGGGCGTGCGCTGCGGCCGGTGCTGGCCCATCTGCTCGCGGAACTGGATGGGCTTGCCGCGGCGCTGCGCCCATGAGGATGTTCGATTCTCCCGGCTCCCTGCTTCCGGCTGCCCTCACCCTGGCTGCCGTGATCGGGCTGATCTGGCTCGCCGGACGCATCGTCGGATGGGGCCGGTTCACGCCACGCCCGGGCGCGGCCCGCCGGCTGTCGGTTCAGGAGGTGCTGGCCGTCGATACCCGTCGCCGCCTGCTGCTGGTCGGCTGCGAGGGGCGGCGCGTGCTGCTGATGACGGGCGGGGCGCAGGATGTCGTGCTGGGCTGGCTGCCGGATCGGCCGGAAACGCCGCCATGAATCGAGCGGCGCAAACGAAGATGATCGGGCGATTCGGGCTGGTTCTTCTGGCACTGCTGGTCTGCCCCGTGCTGGCCCACGCCCAGGCGGTCAGCATCGATCTCGGTGGCGCGAGTCAGGCCGGGGCCACCAGCCGGATCGTGCAGCTCGTCGCCCTGCTGACCGCACTCTCCCTCGCGCCCAGCCTGCTGGTGATGGTGACGGCCTTCACCCGCATCGTCATCGTGCTGTCGCTGCTGCGCAGCGCGATCGGCGCGCAGGGCACGCCGCCCAACATGGTGCTGATCGGACTCGCCTTGTTCCTCACCTTCTTCGTCATGCAGCCCGTGCTGCATCAGGCCTGGCAGACCGGCCTGCTGCCGATGAACGAAGGCCACGTGGGCACGCTGGAGGGGCTGCGGCTGACCGCCGAACCGTTCCGTCGCTTCATGCTCGCCAATCTGCGCCCGCATGATTTGCAGTTGTTCCTGCATATCGCGCGTCTGCCGCCGCCGGCCACACCTGAGGCCACGCCCTGGCGCGCGCTGATCCCAGCCTTCATGATCGGCGAATTGCGCCGGGCGTTCGAGATGGGGTTCCTGCTCTACCTGCCATTCCTGGTGATCGACATGGTGGTGTCGTCCGTGCTGATGAGCCTGGGCATGATGATGCTGCCGCCCACCGCCGTCTCGCTGCCGTTCAAGCTGATCTTCTTCGTGATGGTGGATGGCTGGCGGCTGGTTGCGGGCAGTCTGGTGCAGAGCTTCGCCCCGCTGCATCCCTGACGGATCAGCCGGAAACGGATGCGGCGGCCGCCTCGCGCAGTGCCTCTTCCAGCAATTGCCACAGATAGGGCGCGAACGAGCGCAGCACGTCGATGCGGAAGCTCTCCGCGCCGGTGCGCCACAACGTGATCTCGGCGCGGGCGAACACGGTACGGGTGCAGCTGCCCTGCGGAAAGACGGCAGGATCGAGATCGAGCGGACAGCCCGCATTCAACACCGCCTGCGCCTCCGGCCCTTCCAGCCCGATGCCGGTCTGACGGTGGCTGACATCCACGAGGCTGTGCGGCTTCCCGGCCAGCGCGGCGGTGAGCGCCTGCAAGATGCCGGCACCGGCATCCGGTTCGGCCAGCAGCAGCCACTCGTCCGGTCCCAGCCACAGCGCCGCCCGCGCGCCGGATGATGCCGCCCGGCAGGCTTCGTGCATCGGCATAACGCCGAACGTCGCCCCCACGGCACCCGCCAGCTCCGCCGCACCATGCAGCGCGAGGCGCGTGGACGGCGGCAGGGCGGCGAGCGTAGTGCCCGCATGGTCGATCCGCAGCCCGTCGAGCGGGCCGATTTCCGCCGCAGGCGCGCGCTCAGCCATTCAGCTTCTCCCCCTCCGGATCGACGAACACAGGCGCCGCCACCGTCACCGCGATCGTTCGCCCCGGCATCGGCACATGCAGCCGGCTGCCCATCCGCGCCCGCCCACCCGCCACCATGGCCAGCGCGATCGACCGGCCCAGCACGGCGGAGAAATACGAGGACGTCACATGTCCGATCATCGTCATCGGCACCGGCTGCGCCGGGTCGGCGACGATCTGCGCGCCTTCCTCCAGCACCACGGCCGGGTCCTCCGTCAGCAGGCCGACGAACTGCTTGCGGTCCGCCCTCTGCATGTCCGGCCGGGCGAGCGAGCGCTTGCCCACGAAATCCCGCTTGTTCTTGCCGATCGCCCAGGCGAGGCCCGCATCGTCCAGGCTCACCGTGCCGTCGGTGTCCTGGCCGACGATCACGTACCCCTTCTCGGCGCGCAGCACGTGCATCGTCTCGGTGCCGTAGGGCACGATGCCGTGCGCCGCGCCGGCCTGCCCGATCATCTCCCACAGCGCGCGGCCGTGGTTGGCGGGTACGTTCACCTCGAAGCCGAGCTCGCCGCTGAAGCTCACCCGGAACAGCCGGCAGGGAATGCCGCCGATCGACCCGTCCCGCAGGCTCATATGCGGCATCGTGCTTGCGGAGATGTCGATACCCTCGACCAGCGGGGCCAGCACCTCCCGCGCGCGCGGCCCCTGCACCGCCACCACCGCCCATTGCTCGGTGACGGAGGTGAGCCACACGTTCAGCTCCGGCCATTCGGTCTGGCGGTAATCTTCCATCATCGCCATCACCGCGGGCGCGCCGCCGGTGGTGGTGGTCAGATGGAAGCGATCGGGCGCCACCCGCCCCACCACGCCGTCATCCATGATGCTGCCGTCCTCGCGCAGCAGCAGCCCGTACCGACAGCGCCCGGGCGCGAGCTTGGCCCAGGGATTGACGTAGAGCCGCTCCAGGAACTCCGCCGCGTCCGGCCCCACCACCTCGATCTTGCCAAGGGTGGTGGCATCGAACATCCCCACGCCATTGCGCACCGCGAGGCATTCGCGGTTGACCGCCGCGTGCATGCCCTCGCCGCCATGCGGGAAATACCGCGCGCGCTTCCAGGTGCCCACATCCTCGAACACCGCCCCCGCGGCCTCCGCGGCGGGATGGATCGGCGTCCGTCGCACCGGATCGAACTGCGCGCCACGGGCATGGCCGGCGAAGGCACCGAACGTCACCGGCGTGTAGGGCATGCGGAACGTGGTCAGCCCGATCTGCGGGATCGGCCGGCCGAGCGTGTCCGACAGAATGCCGAGCGCGTTCATGTTCGACGTCTTGCCCTGGTCCGTCGCCATGCCGGTGGTGGTGTAGCGCTTCACATGCTCGACCGACTGGAAGCCCTCGCGCACGGCGAGCTTCAGATCCTTCGCCGTCACGTCGTTCTGGAAATCGACGAAGGCCCGCCCGCGCCCGGCTATCGCCTGCGGTACCTGGCCAAGAAACCCGCCTGTCGCCTCCACCGCCGCATCCACCGGCATGGCGCGTGCCGGCGCGGCGCCATGCCCGGCCGCCACGGCCGCTTCCGCCCCGGCGCGATAGCCGCTCTCCAGCACCGCACCCAGGCCGAAGATGCCGGCGCAAGCCCCGGCGCAATGCACCGCCTCGGCCGGCGCATCGGGCAGATAGGCGGCGAGGTCGCGATCGAAGCGCAACGCGCCGCGCGACTGGGAGAACAGGTGAATGCTGGGGGTGAACCCGCCGGACATCAGCAGTGCGTCGCAGGGCACTGCGTCGCGCGCGCTCACGCTGCCGTCGCCCTCGACATGCCCGGTGCGGGCCGCGCTGATGCGCAGCCGCCCGTTGGTGCCGGTGATGACCGTCCGCACCGAAACCGGCAGCCCGGCGGCACGGGCAGCCTGTGGCAGCACCCCTTCCGCCTCCCGCCGCAGATCGGCAATCAGCGCGATCCGCACGCCCGCCGCCGCCAGATCGAGCGCGGCCTGATAGGCGGCATCATGCGCTGTCGCCACGACCACGGTCTGCCCCGGCCGCACGCCGTAGCGGTTGAGATACGTCCGCCCCGCATCCGCCAGCATGATCCCAGGCCGGTCGTTGCCGGGGAACACCAGCGGCCGCTCGATGGCGCCGGCCGCCAGCACAACCTGCTTCGCGCGCACCTGCCACAGAACCTCGCGCGGCAGGTCCGGCCCGGGGGTGGGCAGATGGTCGGTGATCCGCTGCAGCAGCCCGATCATGTTGTGCGGGAAATAGCCGAAAGCGGTGGTGCGCGGCAGCAGCCGCACCCGTCCGGACGCACCGATCTGGCGCAGCGCCTCGGCAAGCCAGGCCTGCGCCGGCTGTCCCTCGATCGTTGCATGCGGCTCGGCCAGCAGGGAGCCGCCGGGTTCCGCCTGCTCGTCGCACAGCACCACGCGCGCGCCCGCGGCGGCGGCGGCAAGTGCTGCGGCCAGCCCGGCCGGGCCGGTGCCGACCACCAGCACGTCGCAATGCGCGTAGCGCTGGGCATAGCGATCCGGGTCCGGCAACTCCGCGGCGCGGCCGAGGCCGGCCATCGCGCGGATCTTCGGCTCATACAGCCGGTGCCAGGCGCGCGGCGGCCACATGAAGGTCTTGTAGTAGAATCCGGCCGGCAGCAACGGGGAGATCAGGTCGTTCACCGCCGCAGTGTCGAAGGCGAGCGAGGGCCAGCGATTCTGGCTCTCGGCCGCCAGACCTTCGTACAGCTCCACCTGGGTCGCGCGCAGGTTGGGCGTGTGCCGCGCCGCATCGCGCGCCACCGTCACCAGCGCGTTCGGCTCGTCCGCCCCGGCCGCCATGATTCCGCGCGGGCGATGGTATTTAAAGGAGCGGCCGACCAGGTGAATCCCGTTTGCGAGCAGCGCGGAAGCCAGCGTGTCTCCGGCGCAACCGTTCAGTGCGCGGCCGTCGAACCGGAACCGCAGCGGGCGCGCGCGGTCGATCCTGCCGCCGGATGGGGTGCGCATCACGCTCCCTCCGCCGGACGCGGCGTGCCGGCCGGATAGGCGCGCAGGATGCGGTCGGTCCTGGTGTCGCGCAATACGTTGAAGAACCGCCCGCAGCCATGCACGTGCCGCCAGCGCTCGGCGAACACGCCCTTCACGTTGGTGCGCATGAACAGGAACGCCGCCCACTCGTCGTCACTCAGCGACGCGGGATCGGCCGGGCGTGTCAGATGCGCCTCGCCGCCGTTGCGGAACTCGATCTCGGCGCGCGGGCCGCAATGCGGGCAGGGGATCAGCAGCATGGCATGGCCCTCAATGGCTCACGGCCGCGGCGGCGGCTTCGTCGATCAGCCGCCCGTCACGGAAGCGTTGCAGGGCGAACGGCGCATTGATCGGGTGCGGCTCGTTCCGCGCGATGGTGTGGGCGAACACATGACCCGAACCCGGGGTCGCCTTGAACCCGCCGGTGCCCCAGCCGCAATTCACGAACAGGCCAGGCACGGGGGTGAGGCTGATGATCGGCGAACGATCGGGCGTGACATCGACGATGCCGCCCCAGTTGCGCAGCATCCGCAGCCGGCGGAAGGCGGGGAACAGCTCGCAGATCGCCTCCAGCGTGTGGTTCACCACGTGCAGCGCGCCGCGCTGGGTGTAGGACACATAGGAATCGGTGCCCGCGCCGATCACCAGCTCACCCTTGTCGGACTGGCTGACATAGGCGTGGATGGTGTTGGACATCACCACGCACGGCACCACCGGCTTCACCGGTTCCGACACCAGGGCCTGCAACGGGTAGCTCTCCAGGGGCATCCGCACGCCGGCCATGCCCATCACCACGGAGGTATTGCCCGCCGCCACCACGCCGATCTTGCGCGCCGCGATCGGCCCGCGCGAGGTTTCCACCCCGGTCACCATGCCGTCCGCACCGCGGCGGATCGCCTTCACCTCGCAATTCTGGATGATGTCCACGCCCAGCGCATCGGCCGCCCGGGCATAGCCCCAGGCCACCGCGTCGTGCCGCGCCACGCCTCCGCGCCGCTGCAACGCCGCCCCCAGCACCGGATAGCGCAGATTGTCGGTGTTGAGCGGCGGGCAGAAGGCGCGGGCCTGGGCGGCATCCAACCATTCGTTGTCCACGCCGTTCAGCCGGTTCGCGTGCACATGGCGCTGGAACACCTGCACATCGTGGACGGTGTGCGCCAGCATCATCACCCCGCGCGGGGAGAACATCACGTTGTAGTTCAGCGTCTGCGACAGCGTTTCCCACAGCTTCACCGCATGGTCGTAGAGCCGCGCGCTTTCGTCGAACAGGTAGTTGGAGCGGATGATCGTGGTGTTGCGCCCGGTGTTGCCGCCGCCAATCCAGCCCTTCTCCAGCACCCCGACGTTGCGCAGCCCATGCTCCTTCGCGAGATAGTATGCGGTCGCCAGCCCGTGCCCGCCGCCGCCGATGATCAGCACGTCGTACGCCGGCTTCGGCTCCGGGCTGCGCCATTGCGGCTGCCAGCCGCGATGGCCGCCCAGCGCCCCGCGCAGTAATGAAAAGGCGGAAAACTTCTGCATCGACCCACTCCGACCGCAGCGGCATCATCCACTCGCACCCGGCACGCGGCAAGAACACGAACGCCGGTTCGATTGAATGCATCCGACATTCCGCCGCCCCTGTTCTGTCGTATCCGTTCAATACCGCCGACCGATCCATCCAAGCGGCCCGCCCGGCGCACGGCGATGATGCGAGGCTGATGACCGCGTGCCCGGCCGGTGCCATGCTGCGCCGCCCGCGCCGACCGACAGGAACACGCACGATGCCCGACTCCAAGGACCCGCTGCTGCAGCCCTTCCAGCTGAAGCACCTCACGCTGCGCAACCGGATCATGAGCACCTCGCATGAGCCTTCCTACGGGGAGGACGGCATGCCGAAGGACCGCTACCGACTGTATCATGTGGAGAAGGCAAAGGGCGGCATCGCGCTGACCATGACGGCGGGTTCCGCCGTCGTTTCTCCGGACAGCCCGCCGGCGTTCGGCAACCTGCTGGCCTATCGCGACGAGATCGTGGGCTGGATGAGGAAGCTCGCCGACGAATGCCATGAGCACGGTGCGGCGGTGATGATCCAGCTCACCCACATGGGCCGCCGCACCGGCTTCAGCTCCGACGACTGGCTGCCCGTCCTCGCCCCCTCGCCGATCCGCGAACCCGCTCACCGTTCCTTCCCGAAAGAGGCCGAGACCTGGGATATCGAGCGCATCGTGGCCGACTATGCCGCTGCCGCCCAGCGCATGCAGGCAGCCGGCCTCGACGGCATCGAGTTCGACGCCTACGGCCACCTGATCGACCAGTTCTGGTCTCCGGCCACCAACAAGCGCACCGACAACTACGGCGGCAGCCTGGACAACCGCCTGCGCTTCACCTTCCAGATCCTCGATGCGGTTCGCAAGGCGGTGGGCGAGAAATTCATCGTCGGCATCCGCATGGTGGCCGACGAGGACTGGACGATCGGGCTCTCGCGTGAGGAAGGGCTGGAGATCGCCCGCCGCCTCGTCGCTTCCGGCCAGGTCGATTTCCTCAATATCATCCGCGGCCATATCGAGACCGATGCCGGGTTGCAGAAGGTGATCCCGATCCAGGGCACACCCTCCGCCCCGCATCTTGATTTCGTCGGCGAGGTGCGCGCCGCGACGAAGTTCCCCACCTTCCACGCCGCGCGCATCGCCGATGTGGCGACCGCGCGCCACGCGGTGGCGGAAGGCAAGCTCGACATGGTGGGGATGACACGCGCGCACATCGCCGACCCGCATATCGTGCGCAAGATCATGGAAGGCCGCGAGGCGGACATCCGCCCCTGCGTCGGTGCCACCTACTGTCTCGACCGCATCTATGAGGGCAAGGACGCAGTGTGCATCCACAACGCGGCCACGGGGCGCGAGGCCACCATGCCGCAGGTGATCGTGCGCACCGAGGGCGCGAAGAAGAAGGTCGTGGTGGTCGGCGCCGGCCCGGCCGGGCTGGAAGCCGCCCGCGTGGCGGCCGAACGCGGCCACGCCGTCACGGTGCTGGAGGCGACGGAGAAGCCCGGCGGGCAGCTTCTGCTCGCCACCCGCCTGCCGCGACGGAAGGAGATGATCGGCATCGTCGATTGGCGGATGGAGCAGCTTGCCAGGCACGGCGTGACGATGCGCTTCAACACCTGGGCCGAAGCGGAGGATGTGCTGGCCGAGGCGCCGGATGTGGTGTTCGTCGCCACCGGCGGCCTGCCCAACACCGAGTTCCTCGAAACCGGGTCCGACCTCGTCACCACGAGCTGGGAGATCCTCTCGGGCGAGGTGAAGCCCGGCGAGAACGTGCTCGTGTTCGACGACAACGCCGCCCACCCCGGCCTGCAAGCCGCCGAGTTCCTGGCCGATGCCGGGTCGAAGGTGGAGATCGTCACCCCCGAGCGCTATTTCGCCGCCGAGATCGGCGGGCTGAACCACACACTCTACGCTAAGGCGTTCCATAAGCACGACGTCCGCATCACCATCCACTCCCGCCTGATGGCCGTTCGCCGTGACGGCAACGCGCTGATCGCGACCATCGGCAGCGACCACGGCCCGGAGCGGCGGGAGCGGCGGGTGGACCAGGTGGTGGTAGAGCACGGCACGCTGCCGGTGACGGATCTGTACGACGCGCTGAAGCCGCTCTCGGTCAACCTCGGCGAGGTGGATTACAAGGCCCTGCTCGGCGGCCGACCGCAGACGATCAGCCGCAACCCGGAGGGGAAATTCCGTCTGTTCCGGATCGGCGACGCAGTGGCCAGCCGCAACGTCCATGCGGGCGTGTTCGACGCGTTGCGGCTGGGCAAGGATCTGTAGGGGCGTTCTGTCGCAAACAGGCACGAATCTGTCGTAAATTGACAGGAATGCTGGCGGCAGTACGCGTTACGCTCCGCCAATCATCGCCGCCCGCAGGAGAGTCACGATGCCGTCTTCGCCGCTCGACATCCCCCGCCTGATCGCCCGCCGCCGCCCCGGCCACACGCTGGAAGCGCCGTTCTACAACAGCCCGGAAATCCACGCACTGGACGTGGACCTGATCTTCGGCCGCAACTGGGTCTTCGCGGCGGTTGAGCCGGACGTGACGGAGCCGGGGGATTACACGGTCGTCGATATCGGCACCAACTCGATCATCATCCTGCGCGACGACGACATGCAGATCCGCGCCTTCCACAACGTCTGCCGCCATCGCGGCGCGCGGCTCATCCAGGACACGGCCGGTTTCGTCGGCAACCTCGTCTGCCCCTACCATCAATGGACGTACGACCTCACGGGTGCGCTGATCCACACGCTGCCGATGCAGAAGGATTTCGATCCCGCCTGCCATGGCCTGAAACCCGTGCATGTGCGCAACATGGCCGGCCTGCTGTTCGTCTGCCTCGCAGACGAACCGCCGGCGGATTTCGACGAGATGGCGGCGATCCTCACCCCCTATCTCGCTCCGCACGACCTGCCGAACCTCAAGGTCGCCGCCACGATCGACCTGATCGAGCACGGCAACTGGAAGCTCACCATCGAGAACAACCGCGAATGCTACCATTGCGGCGGCCATCCGGAGCTGCTGCGCTCGCTGTTCCACTTCTTCGGCTATACGGAGGATGCGGTGGCCCCGAACCAGCGCGCCTACTACGAGCGGTTCTGCAAGACCTCCGCCGAATTCGAAGGCATCTGGGATGCCGCCGGCCTGCCCTGGAAGGCGATCGAGCAGCTCGATGGCCGCCCCACCGGCTTCCGCACGGAGCGGCTGCCGCTGGACGATGCCGGCGAATCCTACACCATGGATACGAAGGCGGCATCGAAGAAGCTGCTCGGCGCCTTCACCTCCGCGAAGCTCGGCACGCTGCACCTGCATACCCAGCCGAACGCGTGGTACCATTTCCTCGGCGATCATATCGTCACCTTCTCGGTCCTGCCGCTCGCCGCCGACCGGGGGCTCGTGCGCACCAAATGGATGGTCCACAAGGATGCCGTGGAAGGCGTGGACTACGATCTCGACAATCTCACCAAGGTATGGCGCGCGACGAACGAACAGGACGGCACTTTCGTCGGCTACGCCCAGACCGGCATCGGCAGCGCTGCCTATGAGCCCGGCCCCTACGCCCCGGCCGAGTACATGGTGGACAAGTTCGTCACCTGGTACATCGAGCGCCTGGCGGCCGGGCAGGCCGGCGTGCGCGCGAAAGCCGCATGACCGCTCCGTGCACCGACACGCCGATCTGGGATTCCGAAACCGATGACGTGCTGGTCTGCCGGCACGTCATCGACGAAACGCACGATGTGCGCAGCTTCATCTTCGCCCCCCGCACCCCTGCCCGCTTCCGCTTCGATCCCGGCCAGTTCATCACGCTGCTGCTGAACATCGGCGGGCAGGAGATCAACCGCTGCTACACGGTCTCCTCCCCGCCCACGCGGCCGGACCGCATCTCCATCACGGTGAAGCGCGTTCCCGGCGGCCCGGTTTCCAACTGGCTGCACGACAACCTGCGCGCGGGCAGCGAAATCCACGCACTCGCCCCGCAAGGCATCTTCTCCCTCACCCGCCACCCAAGCCCGAAATGCCTGTTCCTCTCCGGCGGCAGCGGCATCACGCCGCTGATGTCGATGACCCGCTTCCTGCGCGATCGGGCTGACGAGCAGGACACGGTCTTCGTCCACTGCGCGCGCACCCCCGCAGACATCATCTTCCGCGCCGAGCTCGACCTGCTCGCCGCCACCACGCCCCGCCTGCGCATCGCCCACATCGTCGAATCCGCCGACGGCACCTGGCCCGGCCACCGCGGCCGGCTCTCCCTGCCCTCCCTGAAACTGATCGCGCCAGACCTTGCCGAGCGGGAGATCTTCACCTGCGGCCCCGGTCCTTTCATGGCCGCTGCCCGGGCCATTTGCGCAGAGGCGGGCCATGATCCCGCCCGCTACCACGAGGAAAGCTTCACCTTCGAAGACCTTGCCAAGCCCGCCGCAACCCCGGTGGCAACCAGTGGCGCGGCCCCGGCCTACCGCATCGAATTCACCCGCGCCGGCCGCATCATAGACGGCGGCGCCGACATCACCATCCTCGATGCCGCCGCCGCCGTCGGGCTCAACCTGCCCTCCTCGTGCACCCAAGGGATGTGCGGCACCTGCAAAAGCCGCCTGATCTACGGCGAGGTGGACATGAACCACGCCGGCGGCATCCGCAAACGCGAGATCGAGCAAGGCCTCATCCTGCTCTGCTGTTCGAAGCCCCGCTCGAACCTCGTCATCGAGAGATAGAAGCCTCTCCGTCAGGGCACCTGCGCACCGCGCGGAGCGACATACACGGAATAGACTGATGTGGTGGCACAGATGAACAACCGGTTGCGGCATGCGCCGCCGAAGACCAGGTTCGCCACCACCTCGGGCACCTTCACCCGGCCGATCCTTGTCCCGTCGGGGGCGTATACATGCACGCCATCGCCGGCAGAGGTCCAGACATTGCCGTTCTCGTCCAGCCGCAGCCCGTCAGCAAGGCCCGGGCTGACCACGGCGAACACCCGCCCGGGCCCCAGCCGCCGGCCGTCGATCACCTCGTGCACGCGGATATGGTGCGGCCCGTCAGGCCGGTGCGTCGCCCCGGTATCGACAACATAGAGCAGGGATTCGTCGGGGGAGAAGGCGATGCCGTTCGGCCGCTCGTAGTCGTCGGTCATGCGCTCAACCGCGGCGCTGTCGGGGTCGATGCGATAGACATGGCAGCCGCCGATCTCGCTCTGCCCCCGGTTGCCCTCATAGTCGGTCATGATCCCGTAATCAGGGTCGGTGAACCACACCGAACCGTCCGATTTCACCACCACATCGTTGGGGGAGTTCAGCCGCCGCCCCTGCCAGGCATCGGCCAGAACCGTGATCCGGCCGTCGTGCTCCGTTCGCGTCACCCGCCGCGCCCCATGCTCGCAAGACACGAGCCGCCCCTGCCGGTCGCGGGTATGGCCGTTGGTGTTGTTGGCCGGCTGGCGGAACACGCTCACCTCGCCCGGCTGGCCCGGCGCGCTCTCCACCCAGCGCATGATGCGGTTGTTCGGTATGTCGCTCCACAGCAGAAACCGCCCGTCGGCGAACCATACCGGCCCCTCGGCCCAACGCAGGCCGGTCGCGATGCGCTCAACCGCCGCGTTCAGCAGGAACAGGCCACGCCCGCGTTCGTCGAATACCTCGAAATCACCACCCAGCATTGCGTTTCCCCCATAATTGGCGGCAAAGGCTACCGGCGATCGGGCGGCTCTGCCAGGGCCCTGCCTTGGGCGGGTGTCGATTGACCTCGGTGACGTTCCGCGCGATCATTCGTATGCGAACAATCCGCCGCGCCGCCATGCGCCGGCACCGGAGACCGCAGTGCCCCCACCGCAACCCGCGCCCGACCCGCTAAGCGGCTATGTCCTCGAAGACCAGGTCGGCCATCTGCTGCGGCGGGCGCACCAGCGCCATGTGGCGATCTTCCAGTCTGCGATCGGTGCCGATCTCACCCCCACCCAGTTCGCCGCGCTGGTGAAGCTCGTGGAACTGCGCCGCGCCACGCAGAACCATCTCGGCCGGCTGACCGGGATGGATCCCGCGACCATCCAGGGCGTTATCGGCCGGCTGGTCGCCCGCGGGCTGGTGGAACGCGCGTCAGACCCGACGGACCGACGCATGGTGGCATTGGTGCCCACGGCGGAGGGCGTCCGCCTCGCCCTTGCCGCCGTCGTGCAAGGCCGCGATATCACCGAGGCGACCCTCGCCCCGCTCGACCCCGCCGAGCGCCACCAGTTTCTCGCCTTGCTGCGCAGGATGATCTGAGTATGGCCGACGCCTCTCTCGCCCATGGCTTCACCTTCGCCGAACTGGCCAGCCGCGAAGGCCTGATCCGGCTCGACCGGCTGTTCCTCGCTCATCTGGCCGGGGCCGATGCGCCTCTGCACGCCCGCCTGCTCGCCGCCCGCGCGGCCCCGGACGCGCTCGCGGCCAAGGAGGAATCGGAGCTGATCCTCGCCCTCGGCCCTCATCTCGATGCCTGGCTGGGCGAGGTGTTCGGCATCGCGGGCGCGCTGGATGCAATCGCCGCCGCCACCGCGGCCCTCGATCCCATCCATGCCTGCAAGCGTCTGTTCGTGCAGCGCCAGGCGCTGCGCAAATACCCCGACCCGTCCGGCTTCGACGATGACATCCTGCGCGCGGCCATCGACGCCCGCACCGGGCATGTATTGTCGGAGAAGCTGTTCGCGGACTCCGTCGCCGCCTGGGAGAAGGCGGGCGACACGGAAGCACTGGATCTGGCCATGCGCTACGCCGCCTGGGCCACGCTGACGCCGGAAGGCCAGGCCCGCCATCGCGACGGCACGCTGTTCCGCATCCCGCACAAGATCGACCCCGCCAATCTGGTGCCGGTCGAGACGATCGAGCGGGACGGCGTGACCATGCTGCGCCTGCCCGAGCACGACTGGCGGGTGCGCGAGGGCTTCGCCCTGACCGACCCCGGCATGGGGCCGCAGTCGGCACTCGACCAGATGAACTACTGCATCTGGTGCGCCCACCAGAACAAGGACTCCTGCTCCAAGGGTCTGCGCGACCCGAAGACCGGCGGCTTCCGTCCTTCGCCCTTCGGCGTGAGCCTCGCCGGCTGCCCGCTGGAGGAGAAGATCAGCGAAATGCACGAGCTGCGCGCCGGCGGCGCCCTGCTCGGCGCCTTCGCCACCATCGCCATCGACAACCCGATGATGGCGGCGACCGGCCACCGTATCTGCAACGATTGCATGAAGGCCTGCATCTTCCAGAAGCAGGAGCCGGTGGACATCCCCCAGGCCGAGACCTCGATCCTGCGCGACGTGCTGGCGCTGCCCTGGGGGTTCGAGCTGTATGCGCTGCTGACACGCTGGAACCCGCTCGACACCCGCCGCCCTCTGCCCCGCCCGGAGTCTGGGCGCAAGGTGCTGATCGTCGGGCTCGGGCCGGCCGGCTTCACCCTCGCCCATCACCTGCTGAACGACGGCCACACCATCGTCGCGATCGACGGGCTGAAGATCGAACCGCTGGGTTTCGACCCGAACGCCCCTGTTCGGGACGCCGAAGACCTGTTCGAGAACCTGGACGACCGGATCATGGCCGGCTTCGGCGGTGTCGCCGAGTACGGCATCACGGTGCGGTGGAACAAGAACTACCTGAAGCTGATCCGCCTGCTGCTGGAGCGCCGGGCGGGCTTCTCCATGCACGGCGGCATCCGCTTCGGCGGCGGCGCCACGGTCTCGATCGACGAGGCCTGGGCGATGGGCTTCGACCACATCGCGCTGTGCATGGGCGCCGGCCGCCCCACCGTGCTCGATATCCCGAACGGCCTCGCCCGCGGCGTGCGGCAGGCGAGTGATTTCCTGATGGCGCTGCAGCTCACGGGCGCGGCGAAATCCGGCTCCATCGCCAACCTGCAGCTCCGCCTCCCGGTGGTGGTGATTGGCGGCGGGCTGACGGCGATCGACACCGCCACCGAAAGCCTCGCCTACTACGTCCGCCAGGTGGAGAAATTTGCCCTCCGCCACCGCGTCCTGGCCACCGAGCGCGGCGAAGCCGCGGTGCGCGCCGGCTGGAGCGAGGAGGAAAGCGCGATCGCCGACGAATTCCTCGCCCACGCCGTGCAGATCGCGGCCGAGCGCGCCGCCGCCGCCGCGGAGGGTCGCGCCCCCCGCCTCGCGCAGCTTCTGGACCGTTGGGGCGGGGCCACCATCGCCTATCGCCGCCGCCTGATCGACGCGCCCAGCTACACGCTGAACCACGAGGAAGTGGCGAAGGCGCTGGAGGAAGGCGTCTGTTTCGCCGAGGGGCTGACTCCGCGGGCTGTGGAAACCGACCGTTTCGGCCACGCCGCCACCCTGCGCTTCACCCGCACGGATGGCACCGAAGCCGTGCTGCCCGCCCGCGCCATCCTCGTCGCCGCCGGCACCCAGCCCAACACCATCCTCGCGCGTGAGGACGGACGCATCGCGCTCGACGGCCGCTATTTCCAGGCGATCGACCCCGCCGGTGCCCCGGTCCGCCCCGAGCGGGGCGTGGCCAAGCCCGCCGAGACCCAGATCTTCATGCACCGCGCTGATGACGGGCGGATGATCAGCTTCTTCGGCGATCTGCACCCGAGCTTCTTCGGCAATGTGGTGAAGGCGATGGGCAGCGCCAAGCGCGGGTATCCGCTGGTCTCCGCCGCCCTCGCCGCCCGCCCGGCCACGCACATCACGGGTGCGGCGCTGATCGCCGCCTGCCGGACGGACCTCACGGCCAGCGTGCATGCGGTGAACCGGCTGACCCCCACCATCGTGGAGGTGGTGCTGCGCGCGCCGGCCGCCGCGCGCGCCTTCCGGCCGGGCCAATTCTATAGATTACAGAATTTCGAGACTCTCGCCCCGCGTGTTACAGAAACCGGTATCGGAACGACTACGCTCGCGATGGAGGGCCTGGCGATGACCGGGGCCTGGACCGACCCGGCGGCCGGCCTCGTTTCCGTCATCGCGCTGGAGATGGGCGGCAGTTCCGATCTGTGCGCGATGCTCAAGCCCGGCGAGCCGGTGGTGCTGATGGGGCCGACCGGCACGCCGACCGAGATCCATGCGAACAGCACCGTCGCCCTCATCGGCGGCGGCCTCGGCAACGCCGTGCTGTTCAGCATCGGCGCGGCATTGCGGGCGGCGGGCAGCCGGGTGCTGTATTTCGCCGGCTACAAGAAGCACGCCGACCGCTACAAGGTGGCGGAGATCGAGCGCGCGGCGGACGTCATCGTCTGGTGTTGCGACGAGGCGCCGGGTTTCACCCCGACGCGCCCGCAGGATCTCAGCTTCATCGGCAACATCGTGCAGGCGATGGCCGCCTACGGTGCCGGGCGGCTCGGCTCCCAGCCGGTGAAGCTGTCCGATGCCGCGCACCTCATCGCCATCGGCTCCGACCGGATGATGCAGGCGGTCGGCGCGGCCAGGCACGGCGTGCTGGCGCCGCTCCTCGCTCCCGGCCACACCGCCATCGGCTCCATCAACAGCCCCATGCAATGCATGATGAAGGAAGTCTGTGCCCAGTGCCTGCAACCGCAGACCGATCCGGCGACCGGCGCGCGCAGCGTGGTGTTCTCCTGCTTCAATCAGGACCAAGCGCTGGACCGGGTCGATTTCCCCGCCCTGCACGACCGGCTGCTGCAGAACAGCCTGGCCGAAAAGCTTTCCGCCCAGTGGATCGACCGCGCCCTGAAGCGCCTGCACGCCCGCCCCGCAATCGCCGCCGAATAGGAAGATCGCCATGGCGCTGTCCGCCGGACCCGAAGCCCAGCAGGGCAGGCTCGTCATCCGCAATATCGGATTGCTGCTGTCAGGGAAGCTGGAGGCGCCCATCCTGGATGCGGACACGCTGGTGGCGGAAGGCGGCCGCATCGTCGCACTCGGGCGTGCCGCCGATTGCGACACCGCGGGCGCGCGCGTCACGATCGATGCCAAAGGCTGCGCGCTGGCTCCCGGCCTGATCGACAGCCATGTGCATCCGGTGTTCGGGGACTGGACGCCGCGGCAGGGCCAGATCGGCTGGATCGACAGCTTCCTGCATGGCGGGGTCACCACCATGATCTCGGCCGGGGAGGTACACCTGCCCGGCCGTCCGCGCGACATCGTCGGGCTCAAGGCGCTCGCCGTCACCGCGCAGCGCACATCCTCGGCCTTCCGCCCGGGCGGGGTAAAGCTGCATGGCGGCGCGCCGGTGCTGGAGAAGGGCATGGTGGAGCAGGATTTCGCTGACCTCGCCGCCGCCGGCGTGACGCTGCTGGGCGAGGTCGGCCTCGGCACGGTGAAGGCCGGCTACGAGGCGAAGGAGATGGTGGCCTGGGCGCGGAAATACGGCATCCAGAGCACCATCCACACCGGTGGCCCCAGCGTGCCCGGCTCGGGCTACATCGACGCGGACACGGTGCTGGAGGCCGATGCCGACGTGATCGGTCACATCAACGGCGGCCATACCGCCCTGCCGCTCTCCCAGATCCGCTGCCTGTGCGAAGGCTGCGGCCGGTCCATCGAGATCGTGCATAATGGCAACGAACTGGCCGGCCTGTCCGCGCTGCGCTTCGCCCGCGAACTCGACCAGCTCGACCGGGTGATCCTCGGCACTGACTCCCCCGCCGGATCGGGCGTGCAACCGCTCGGCATCCTCAGGATGATCGCGCTGCTGTCGAGCCTGGGCGAATTGCCGGCGGAACTCGCCTTCTGCTGCGCCACCGGCAATACCGCCCGCCAGCGTACGCTCGATTGCGGGATCATCGAACCCGGCCGCGCCGCCGATTTCGTGCTGATGGACCGTGCCCAGCATTCGGCCGGGAAGGATCTGCTCGATTCGGTGCGGCAGGGCGATCTGCCGGGCATCGGCATGGTGATCATCGACGGCGTGGTCCGCTGCGCCCGCAGCCGCAACACCCCGCCCGCCGAGCGTGTGCCGGAAATCATTGCATAGAGCATTATCGGCTTGGAACCGCGCAGCGATTCCAAGCCGATGAAAATGTTCGCGAAATACGAACTGGAGCAGGTTCGTTTCAAACGAACATGCTCCAGCGCGTTACCGATGGAAACAAAACGCCGCCGGCACGTTATGCCCTTTGCCATATGATCGTAATGTCGATCCGGTCAGCACAGGAGCAGGGAATGCACGGAACGGTTTATTACGGGATCGGTTCCTTGGCGCGAACCGTTCTGGTCCGCCGCGCCATGGCGCTGGTGGGCCTGGTCGGCATGGCCGCCACCCTGTCCGGCTGCGTGGTCGCACCCGGCCGGCCCTGCTGCTACTATCACCCACATCCCTACAATTATTACTATTATCGCTGACGGATGAGGCTGCGGCGCTTCACCGCAGCCCATCCTTTCCCTCGATCTGGTCGGCCCGCAGCCCGCCGATGCGCGGCAGCGGCCGACCGGAATCGGTAATCACCACCGCCACGACGATCTCGTCGCGCCGCGGCGCATCCGGCACGCGCACCTCCATCGCGTCGAAATGGCTGCGGACGAAGGCGGCATCCTTGTGGCCCAGCGGCACGTCGATCGCCGCCCCCATGCCGCCGCGCTTCTTCGCGCTCGGCACCAGCGCCGCGCCCTTCTCCACCGCGTGGCGCAGCGGCGCGCCCAGCTTGGGGTGCAGGATCGCCGCGGCATGCTCCAGCTCGCCATCCTCGCCCACGATCGCCGCCTTGCCGTAGCTCTGCACGTCCTGCGGCCGGATGCCGAGAGCGCGCACCGCCCGCTCGCCCAGCAGCGCCCCGAGCATCTCTCCCAGTTCGATCAGTTCGCCCAGGTCCTCCACGTGCCGGCCGGCGGCGGGGTTGCCGATCACCGCGATCGCCGCCGCCTTGCGGGTCGGCGGCTGCACCGCCTGGTCCTGCTCGCGATGGGTTTCCTCGATGATGGTCAGCAGTTTGCGGATCATGATGGCTCCTGCAACAAGAGTTCGCCCAATCCCACGCAGCGCATCCGGCCGCGCAGCGCCAGTACCGCGCCACCGATCAACCCCACCGCGCGCGCGGCTTTGGCGCGCGCCAGCCCGCTGTCGAGCGCGGCATCGATTTCGTCACGCGATAGAATGCCGACATCCAGCGTCACCATCCGCTCGCCCAGATCGCTGTCGGGGTCGATCGTGCGCGCCGGACGGCGGATGATCGCAGCATGGCCGGGCAGATCGACCGCATTGGCGATCATCGTCGCCGCCGCATCGGCCCGCGCGGCATCGGCGGCCAGCACCGTGACCGCGTCCGCGACGCCTAACGAAAAACTGCGCCCGCCGCGCCCCTTGCAGGCCCGGCCGGATGTGGCGATCCCGCGCGCCGGAAAAGCCGCTTCCAGCCTGAACACGCCGTCCAGCGCCGGTGCGCCGAGGTCCGCCACCAGGCCGCATCGCAGGCTTCGCCCTGGCGCGAGGTGGAAGGCGATATCGCCGCCGTTGTTGACGAAAGCGCGATTCAGCCGCCGCCCGGTGCACAGCGCCGCCAGCAGATGATCCGCCACCGCGCCGGCCACCGCCGCCATCGGGGTGATGAACCGGTCTGCGTACGGCATGCAGGCCCCATGCATCCTTTGCGCGATCGGCCCGGCCGGCGGCATCGACGGCAAGGGTGCGCGCAGCCGCCGCAATTCCTGGCATAGCGCCGGCAGGATCGCGGGAAACGCCGCCTCGGCCTGCGAATATGCCGCGGCGACTTCCCTGGGCTCGCCCCAGGCTCGTACCAGACAGTCGATCGGCCCGTGCCGCAGATGCAGCCGCCCGCCCGACAGAAACGACGCCGTGGCGTTCATTCGGCGATCGGAAATAACGTGCCCGGCGGCAGGCTGGCGCCGCGCACCGCGCCCGCTGCCAGAACATCGGCCAAACTTCGCACCCGCCCGCCGTAGCCGCCCAGGAGCAAATAGTCCGCGCGCGGCAGGGTGAACTCGATCGGTGCGACCAGGGCCGGCGTGGGTACATGGCCAAAGGCATTGGCGGGCATGGCCGCCACATCCACCATGATGGTGATGCCGCCGCCCGGCCAGACATAGACCGGCGCCCCGCCCATGGTGACGCGGGTGAGGCGCTTCTGCACGCTGCGCGTCAGCAGCACCGGATTTTCCGTCACCCCCGCACGCAGCGAGCCGCCGGCGCCGGCCATGAACAGCACGCTGCACAGGGCCGGCTCGCAATTCTCGCCGATGCGCGCGACGATGGCTGCGATCGGCTCAGGCATCGGCACCGGCCGGGGCGTCATCGCCTCGTCCAGCACGAACCAGGCCGCATGCTCCCCGGTGGTGGAGACCATCAGCAGCCGCAGGCCGGGCCAGGCGATGCGAGGATCGATCCGCTCGATGATGGACAGCGGCTCGGCGATATCGGTCCCGCCCCAGCCGGCGCCGGGGTTCGCCACCTGGAAATAGCGGCCCGGGGTGGAACGCCGGCCGCGCACGCGGATGCCGGAGGGCGGCAGCCCGAGGAAGCGGCCGGCCTGGTGCTCGGTCAGCACACCTGTAATGTGGTCGTCCACCACGATCACTTCGTCGGCGAGCCCCTGCCATTGCGGGGCGAAGATGCCGATGGTGGCCGAACCGCAGCCGACACGCATGCGCGTCTCGGGGGTGCCGTCGATCACCGGCGCCGTCCCCGCGTGCACGCGCAGGCTGGCACCGCCGTCGATGGCAAGATCGACGGCTTCGCGGTTGGCCAGCCGCAGCATCGTCCGGCAGGCCGCCACGCCTTCCCGCTTGCTCCCGCCCGTGAGGTGCCGCACGCCGCCGATGGCCAGCATCTGGCTGCCATATTCGGCGGTGGTGACATGGCCGACCTGCTCACCCTCGGCGCGCACGGGTGCGGTTTCGGCGCCGACATGGCGGTCGGTGTCGATCTTCACCTTCAGCCCGCAATAGCTGAACACGCCTTCGGTCACGATCGTCACCATGTCGATCCCGTCGATCTCGGCGCCGACGATGAACGGGGCGGGCTTGTAATCGGGATAGGTGGTGCCGGCGCCGATCGCGGTGACGAACAGGTCCTTCGCCGCGACCGGGTTGCCGCCCCACCCGACATCCAGCAGGCGCACCTGTTCCTGGCTGCGCGCCGCGATGACGAGCGGGTCCATCCGCTGCAACTGCCCGTCCACATTGCCATAGCGATCGCAGGCGCCGGTGTGGCCGGGGCGGATGCGGCAGAGCACCGGGCAGGCATCGCAGGTGACGATGCCCGGCTCGGTGTGCGCCGCAGCGTCCAGTGCCGCCTCGTCCGGTCCCGGCGGGCCGAGATGCGTGTTCATCGTCCCGCCTTCAGCGCGGCCAGCATCCGATCCGGCGTCGCGGGCACGCGCGTGATGCGCACGCCGGTCGCGTGATGGATGGCGTTCAGGATGGCGGGCGCGGTGGCGACCAGCGCCGGCTCGCCCACACCCTTCGCGCCGAACGGGCCGAGCGGATCGGGTTCCTCTATCAGGATGGTCTCGATCGGCGGAATATCGCCGATGGTGGGAATCAGGTAGTCGTGCAGGTTCGCGGTGCGGCCGGGGATGAACTCCTCCATCAGCGCAAGCCCGAGCCCCTGGGCGATGCCGCCGTGGATCTGTCCTTCCACCTGCGTCGGGTTGATCGCGCGGCCGACATCGTGCGCGGCGGCGATGCGGCAGGCGCGCACAGTGCCGAGTGCGATATCCACCTCCACCTCGGCGATCTGGGCCGCGAAAGCAAAGGCGGCATAGGGAATCCCCTGCCCGTCCGCATCGAGTGCGGTGGTCGGCGGGTCGAACCGCCCCTCGCCGCGCAGCACCAGCCCATCGGCGCCCGCCGGCAGGCGTGCGAGGTCGATCGCGCTGTCGATGCCGTTCTCGCTGACGACAATGCGGCCGGGATGCAGCGCGATGCGCGCCGCGGGGCCGGCATTGGCATGGCGCAGAATGGCCCCGCGCAGCGCCTCGGCGGCGGCGCGAGCGGCATTGCCGCTGACGAACGTCTGGCGGGAAGCGCTGGTCTTGCCCGCATCGCGCGTGCGGTCGGTATCGCCCGTCACCAGCGCAATGTCGGACGCGGCAATGCCGAGGGCATCGGCGGCGATCTGCACCATGATGGTGTTCGACCCCTGGCCGATATCGACAGCACCGGAGAACAGCGTGGCCCGGCCCGATGCGTCGATCCCGACCACCATTTCCGAAGGGTTGGGCAGGGACGTATTGCCGATTCCGTACCACATGCAGGCAATGCCCGTCCCGCGGCACAGCTTGCCGGAGGCAGCGCGGTTGAACGCCCCGGACTCGGCCCGCCACTGCCGCCAGCGCGGGCGCAGGGCTTCCAGGCACGCCGGCAGGGCCGCGCCGGCGCCCAGCACCTGGCCGGTCGCGGTGCGGCTGCCGGGGCGCAGCGCGTTGCGCAGCCGGAATTCCAGAGGATCGAGGCCGAGCCGGCCGGCCAGCATGTCCATCAGCGCTTCGTGCGCGATGGCCGCCTGTGGCACGCCGAAGCCGCGAAACGCGCCGGAAGGCGGATCAGTGGTGTGAATCGCGGCCGAGGTGCAGCGCACATGCGGCACCGCATACGGCCCCATGGCATGCACCGGCACGCGGTTCGCGACGGTCGGGCCCCAGCTTGCGTAGGCACCGGTGTTGAAATCGCCGTGGAAGCGGAACGCGGTGAGCAGGCCGTCGGCACCCGCTGCCGCACTCGCGCGGATGCGGGCGGGGTGGCGCTTGGTGGTCGCTTCCATGCTCTCCGCGCGGGAATAGACCATTCGCACCGGACGGTTCAGCAGCCAGGCCGCGGTGCAGACCAGCGGCTGCACCGACAGGTCGAGCTTGCCGCCGAAGCCGCCGCCGACGGCCGTGGGGATCACGCGCACCTGATCCGGGCGCAGGCCGAGGATCAGCGCCAGTTCGTCGCGATCCATGTACGGCGTCTGGGTGGAGGCGACCACCTCGATGCGATCGCCCACGCGACGGGCATAGCCGGCTTCCGGCTCGATATAGGCATGCTCGACGAAGCCGGTCTCGACCGCGATCTCCGCACGGATGGCGGCCTGCGCCAATGCCGCGTCGGGATCGCCGGTGGCCACGCGGCCGCGGCAGAGGATGTTGCCGGGCGCATGCGGATGCATCTGCGGCGCGTCCGGCGCCTCGGCGTCGCCGAAACCAATGGGCGGCAGCACCTCCCACACGATCGGCAGGCTGGAATCCTCGATCGCCGCCAGGGTTTCCGCCGGGCCGACCAGGGCGCAGACCGGCTCCCCGCGATGGCGCACGTGGCGCTCCGCCAGCACGGGCTGGTCCTTGCCGGTGGGGTAGATGCCGTAGAGGTTGCGGCCGGGGATGTCGCGCACCGTCAGCACGCGGACGAGGCCCGGATGGGCGGCGAAGACCGGCGCGAAATCGCCCAGCGTGAAGCGCGCATGGGCATGGGGGCTGCGCACCGCACGCAGGCTCAGGAACGGCTCGTCCGGCAGCGCATCGGCACCGAACCGCTCCGTCCCGGTCAGCCGCGCCGCACCATCCACCTTCGCCATGCGCGCACCCACGGCGTGCCCCGGCAGAGGCGGCGGCGTGCGAGAGGGGTGAGCCGCATCCAGCACCGCGTCGATGATCTTGCGATAGCCCGTGCAGCGGCACAGCACGCCGGCCAGACCGTCGCACACCTGTGCCTCGGTGGGGCTCGGGCAGCGGGCGAGCAGGTCGGTCGCCGCCATCAGCATCCCCGGTGTGCAGATGCCGCATTGTGCGGCGCCATGAGCCAGGAAGGCCTGCTGCAGCGCGTTCAGCGCACCCTTCTGCGCAAGGCCCTCCACGGTGACGACGGCACGGCCGGCCACCTGCGCGGCCGGGATCATGCACGCGCAGACCTGCCGCCCGTCCAGCAGCACCGTGCAGGCGCCGCAATCGCCCGCGTTGCAGCCGATCTTGGTGCCGTTGAGGCCGAGATCGTCGCGCAGCAGATCGGACAGCCGCCGCGCAGGATCCGTGTGCAGCGCACACGGAGCGCCGTTCAGCGTGAAGGCGAGCGGCGCATCGGGTGATCTCATCATTGCGCCCCCAGTGCGCTGACGGCGCGGCGCAGCATCTCCATCGCCGCTTCCCGGCGATAGGCGGCGGTGGCACGCACGTCGTCGATCGGGGTGATCGGGTCCAGATGCGCGGGATCGACCAGGGCGGGATCGGGCCGCTTGCCGGACAATGCCGCCTCCAGCCCGGGCAGACGGCAGGCCACCGCCCCGCAGGCGCCGATGGCAACGCGCGCGGCGGCAATGCGGCCATCGGGATGAAACTGCGCGGTGGCGGCGACCATCACGATGGAAATCACCAGATAACGCCGCGCGCCCAGCTTGCCGAACACGCCGCGCGACGGCAGGGCCGGGCGCGGAATGCGCAGGGCCAGCACCATCTCGTCCGGCCGGCATGCGGTGCTGCGGTTGCCAAGCACGAAGCCGTGGACCGGCAGCAGGCGCGTGCCGGAGAAGCTCGCCAGTTCCACCACCGCATCCAGCGCCAGCAGGTTCGGGATGCCGTCGGCCGCCGGGCTCGCGTTGCACAGATTGCCGCACAGCGTACCCGCGTTCTGCACCTGCACCCCGCCGATCTGGCCCGCGGCGGCACGCAGCCCGTCGAACAGCGGCGGCAGGTCGGCCTCGATCAGATCGGTCCAGGTGGCAAGGCAGGGGATGCGCCAGTAATCGGGGGCTTCGGTGATGGCGCGCAAGCCCGGCAGCGCGGTGATGTCGAGAATGTCCTCGTCGCGCGGCTGACTGGCACGCGCGGGAAAATGGTCGGTGCCACCGGCCAGGATCGCCGGCCGATGGTCGGCCAACGCCTTCAGGGCGTCGTTCAACGCGGCAGGGCGCAGATAGGCCCCCATGCGCAGCACTCCCTTTGGACGTATCCAACTTGCCAGCCAGATCATTCGTATGCTTACGATCAGGCCACGCCCCCACCCCTGTCAACCGGCTTCGCGATCTGGTGTGATCTTCCCCGCATGATCGAAACCCTGCTGCTGCTCCCTGGCCTGCTGTGCGATGCGCGATTGTGGCGCCAACAGATCGAGGGCCTCGCCGGCCGCGCGGCGTGCGTGGTAGCGGATGTCACGCAGGACGATACGGTGGAGGCAATGGCCGCCCGCGCGCTGGCGGGCCTACCGGACCGGTTCTCGGTCGCCGGGCTGTCGATGGGCGGCTACGTGGCATTTGCGCTGCTGCGGGCAGTGCCCGATCGGGTCAGCCGGCTCGCGCTGTTCGACACCTCCGCCCGGCCGGACACGCCCGATCAGGCGCGGCAGCGGCGCGGGCTGATGGACCTCGCCCGCCGCGGCCGCTTCCGCGGGGTGACGCCCAGGCTGCTGCCGCGCCTGCTGCATCCGGCGAACCTCGCCAACGCCGATCTGGCCGGCATGGTCATGGCGATGGCAGGCGCGGTGGGTCAGGCAGGCTTCCTGCGCCAACAGTCGGCGATCCTCGGCCGCCCGGACAGCCGGCCGGACCTGCCCGGCATCGCCGTGCCCACGCTGATTGCCGTCGGCAGCGACGATGCGTTGACCCCGCCGGACCATGCCGCCGAGATGGCCGCCGGCATCCCCGGCGCACAGCTCCAGATCATCGCCGGCTGCGGCCATCTGCCGCCCCTGGAAGAGCCCGCCCGGGTCACCAATCTGTTGAGCGAATGGCTGGAACGGCCGGCGGGAGGTGCGAGATGACGACGAAGGCGTCCGGCCTGCGGGCCGTGCTGGCGGCGGCAGGAATCGCGGCGGCGTTGCTGCCGCCTGCACCGGCGCGGGCCTGGTGGCGTGGGGGCGGCGTTTTCCTGGGGTTCAACGTTCCGCTTTATGCGGGGCCGCCAGCGTACTATCCACCATCAGCCTATTACCCGCCGCCGCCGGTTTACGCACCCGCCGGCCAGGCCTGCTATGCCGGGCCGTACATGTGCCAGACCGACCGGCCGACCCCGATCGGCGGCCCGTGTTCCTGCCCCACGGGCCACGGCCGCGCCTTTGGCCACACCGGCTGACCTCTTTTAGCGGTCCCGCTCTTCGGTATCGGGCGCCACCTCGATCTCGCCATCGATCGCGTCGGCATCGTCTTCCAGGTCGGCGGCATCTTCCAGCACGTCGTCCTCGGCTGCCTCGTCGTCGGCGCCGGCCACCTCGACATCCGCATCTTCCAGCCCCGGCACCGGGGCCGGCTTCTTCACACGCTTCTCCTCGGCGAGGTTGCCCTGCGCGCGCTTCAGGCGCGGCTGCTCGGGCGGCTGTTCGGTGGCGCATTTCGGGCACACGGCCGGGGTCTTGCCCAGGTCGTAGAAACGCGCACCGCAGGAGACGCACATACGCTTGGTGCCGAGTTCGGGCTTGACCATTGGAATCCCCGTCAGACAGAGCAGAGCGGGCGCGGCCATGCCACCGCCGGAGCCCGCTGTCAAACACGCACCTCCCATGCTAAGCGCCGCACCGGATCACGAGACCGAGCATGACAGCACCCGAACCCCGCCCGCCTGCCGCCCGCCCCCTTCTTGCGCACCCCGGCAGCCGGCCATTGTCGGGCACGATCCGCGTGCCCGGCGACAAGTCGATCAGCCACCGGGCGCTGATGTTCGGCGCGCTGGCGGTGGGCGAAACGCGCATCAGCGGCCTGCTGGACGGCGAGGACGTGCTGCGCACCGCCGCGGCCATGCGCGCACTGGGGGCGGAAGTGATCCAGGACGGCCCTGATGCCTGGCGCGTCGCCGGGCGCGGCATCGGCGGCCTGATCGAACCGGCGGACGTGCTGGACATGGGCAACTCCGGCACCGCCGCGCGGCTGCTGTGCGGCATCCTGGCAAGCCACCCGATCTTCGCGGTGATGACCGGGGATGCCTCCCTCCGCCGGCGGCCGATGCGCCGCGTCACCGATCCGCTCGCCGCCTGCGGCGCCCGCTTCACCGCGCGCGAGGGCGGCCGGCTGCCGCTGGCGGTGGAAGGCGCGCGGGAGGCGCTGCCGCTGGAGTACCGCGTGCCGGTAGCCTCCGCCCAGGTGAAATCGGCCCTGCTGCTCGCCGGGCTGAACGCGCCGGGCCTCACCCGCATCGAGGAACCGGCGGCCACGCGTGACCACAGCGAGAACATGCTGCGCCATTTCGGCGCAACGCTGACGGTGGAGGCGGCAGGCGAAGGCCGCATCGTCACCCTCGCCGGCCAGCCGGAACTGCGCGCAGCCGACATCCTGGTGCCGGGCGATCCGTCCTCCGCCGCCTTCCCGCTGGTCGCGGCGCTGCTGGTGGCAGACTCGGCGATCACCATCACCGGCGTCGGGCTGAACCCGCTGCGCACGGGCCTGCTCGACTGCCTGCGCGAGATGGGCGCCGATCTCGCGATCGTGAATCCGCGCACCGAAGGCGGCGAACCCGTGGGCGACGTCACCGCCCGCCACGGCCCCCTGCGCGGCGCCGACATCCCGCCCGGCCGCGCGCCGAGCATGATCGACGAATACCCGATCCTGGCCGTCGCCGCGGCCTCCGCGCAGGGTGTCACGCGGATGCGGGGCCTTGCCGAATTGCGGGTGAAGGAAAGCGACCGGCTCGCCGCCACCGCCGCCCTGCTCGCCGCCAATGGCGTGCGGGTGGAGATCGACGGCGATGACCTTATCGTGCACGGCACCGGCCGGCCGCCGGCAGGCGGCGGGCTGGTGGAAACCCACATGGACCACCGGCTGGCGATGAGCGGGCTGGTGCTCGGCCTGTCCGCTTCTGCCTCGGTGCGGGTGGACGACACCGCTTTCATCGAAACCAGCTTTCCCGGCTTCGCGGCACTGATGCGCAGCACCGGGGCCATGCTGGAAGCGGCATGAAGCTCGTCATCGCCATCGACGGCCCGGCCGCCGCCGGGAAAGGCACGCTCGCCCGCCGCCTCGCCGATGCGCTCGGCCTGCCTTATCTCGACACCGGCAAGCTCTACCGTGCGGTCGGCCGCCGCGTGCTGGATGCCGGCGGCGATCCGGCGGACCCTTCCGTGGCCGAAGCCGCCGCCCGCGCCCTCGATCCTGCCGACCTCGACCGGCCGGACCTGCGCGGGCCGGACGCGGACCGCGCCGCGAGCCAGGTGGCTTCGGTGCCCGGCGTGCGCGCCGCCCTGCTCGATTTCCAGCGCCGCTTCGCAACCGCAACCGGTGCGGTGCTGGACGGACGGGACATCGGCACCGTGATCTTCCCCGATGCCCCGGTGAAGCTGTTCGTGACCGCGAGCCTGCCCGCCCGTGCCCGCCGCCGCTGGCGGGAGATGCAGGCACGCGGCGATGCCACCAGCCTGGAAGCCGTGGAGGCCGATCTCAAGGCGCGCGATGCCGCGGATCTGGCCCGCACCGCCGCCCCGCTTCGCCCGGCGCCGGATGCCATCGGTCTCGACACCACCGCTCTCACGCCGGACGAGGCGTTCGGCCTCGCGATGGAAACGGTGCGCCGCCTGATCTCAGCCTGAGGCGCGGCTTTTCAGCAGGTCCCGGATCTCCTCCAGCAGCACCTCCGAGCGCGGGGGTGGCGGCGGGGCCGCGGCAGGCTGCTTGTAGAGTTTCGAGATCAGCCTCACCAGCCAGAAGATCGCGAACGCCACGATCACGAAATTGATCACGGCGTTGATGAACACCCCGACGTTCAGCGTCACCGCGCCGGCCTTCTGCGCGGCGGCGAGCGTTGGCTCGTGCGCGCCCTTGAGCGTGACGAAGACGTTGGAGAAATCCACCCCGCCCACGACCAGCCCGATCAGCGGATTGATCAGGTCCTTCACCAGGCTGGTCACGATGGCGGTGAAGGCAACGCCGATCACGACGCCAACTGCCAGATCGACCACGTTGCCGCGCAGGATGAAGGCGCGGAATTCGTCCATCCAGCCCGGCGTCCTCGGCAGGTTGAGCGATGGCGGCATGCGCGTTCTCCCCCGGTTCGTTGCAGGCCGGTTATACCGGACCGGCCACGTCGAAAGCCAGACTAACCGTGGCGCGCATTGCCGTCTCATCCGGTTTTGCTTGCCGATCGCGACAAAAGCGCGTTCTTGTTCATTTCTGGCATGAGCAGGAGGCGATAATGACCAGATTTCGTTCGGCAGCGTTCCTGCTGGCAACCATCGCCTTGGCCGGCTGCGGCGCGACCGAGCCCGGCCGCGTGCAAGGCGGCGCGGCCAGCGGTGCGGCTACCGGCGCGGGAATCGGGCTGGTCGGCGGGCCGGTGGGCGTGCTCGTCGGCGGGGTGATCGGCGGCGGCGCCGGGGCGATCACGGCTGCGAGCACGACGCCGCAGACGCTGGACCTGGGCGGCCCGGTCTGGACAAACGGAAACTAGCAGGCCACCTCTTGCCTTCCGCCCCGAAGGCACAAACCTGTGCGGGCCAGGAGAAGACCATGCCCGATGTCGAGATCTACACCCAGCCCTTCTGCCCGTACTGCATGCGGGCGGTGAACCTGCTGGCGAAGAAAGGCGCGGCGTATCGGGAGATCGACGCACCGCACGGTTCCGCCGCAAGGGCCGAGGCGCGGGAACGGTCCGGCGGCCGTACCACCGTGCCGCAGATCTTCATCGGTGGGCAGCATATCGGCGGTTGCGACGATCTGATGGCGCTGAACGCGCAGGGCGCACTCGATTCGCTGCTGAACGTGGCAGACCGGCAACAGGCGTAACATTTCCGCCATACATCGCTGGCAATCCCTTGCCGACACTGCCAAAGCCGCTATCTCCTGGATGAAGGAGCATGGCAGGTGAGGGCATGATTCACTACGCGGTGCGTTGCAGCGGGGGGCACGAGTTCGACGGCTGGTTCAAGGACAGCGCGTCCTTCGACCGGCAGGCGAAGCGCGGCCTGCTGGAATGCCCCGTCTGCGGCGATGCGCAGGTAGCCCGTGCGCTGATGGCCCCCACCGTCGCCAGGACCGGCGCGCGTACGCCGCCGCCGGTTCCCGCGCCAGCGCCCGTCACGACGCCCGCCCCGGCCGCCGCGCCGGTCGCGATCTCCGCAGCACAACTGCCCGATCAGGTCCGCGCCCAGCTCCAGCGGATGCGCGCCGAGATCGAGAAAAACTGCGACTATGTCGGCCCCGGCTTCGCGGACGAGGCGCGGAAGATCCATCGCGGCGAAGCCGATCCGCGCGGCATCTACGGCGAGACGACCCCGATGGAAGCCGAAGCCCTCGCCGACGAGGGCATCGAGGTCGCCTCGATCCCATGGGTTCCGCGCGCCGACGGCTGACGGGCGATTCGGCGATTCCGCTACCGCCCCGCCGGGCGATATCCATCGGTCAGGGTCTTGAGAAAGGCGATGATGTCACGCTCATCCCGCGCGCTCATCGCCGGCTTTTCGCCCGGTTTGCGGTCGAAGGGCGGATCGGTCACATCGACATTGCCGCGGTATTGCGGCGGAATGTCGTTGAACTTCTCCACCTTCCCGCCCGGGCCCCGCGGGTAGATCTTTTGCGATTCGGTATCGCGGAAATCATAGAAATCGAGCACCTGCCGCAGGGAATGGTAGATGCCGTTGTGGAAGAACACATGCCGCGTCGCGACATTGCGCAGCGTCGGCGTGAGGAACATGCCGCAATACTGCGTCTGCGCCGCCATGTCGGTGCGCAGCGGCCCGCAGATGCCCAGGTCGAAATAGGCCGGATCGCGATTGGCGGCGAGCGCGCCGTTGCGCGGCACACCCAGCGCCTCGAACTGGTGGTCGGTGAACAGCGGCGGCAGATGGTCGGTTGTGGGCCGGTCCAGATGGCAGCCGGCGCAATCGGCCTTGCGCGGATCGTTGAACAGCAGATAGCCCCGCAACTCGGCCCGGCTCAGCCGCGCCCTGCCCTCCAGCCAGAAATCATACTTGCTGGTATAGGGATGGAAGCTCGGATCCTCGAACTCGTAGCGCGCTACCGCGAACAGCGCCTCGGCAACCGCCATGCGCGGGCTGTGGAAGATGCCGGGGCCGAACAGTTGCACGAATCTCGGCGCATAGGATGCGTGCCGCAGCTTGGCCGCAACGACGGCCACGCCGCCGCCGTCCATTTCCAGCGGATTCAGCAGCGGCACCAACGCCTGGCCTTGCAGCGTGTCCGCCCGCCCGTCCCAGAACAGCCCGCCCTGCGGCACCATGTTGGCGGCCGTCTGCGCCGTGTCCTGCGCGGTCTTCCGCGTTCGCGCCGCCACCATGCCTCGCGCGGCAAGCTGTGCGAGGTTGACCGTCTCGTTCTCCGCACTGTCCGGCCCGACGCTGAAGTTCGGCTGGCGTTCCAGATACATCAGTGATGGCACCGCGCGGACACCCTGCCGCGTCAGCGCCGGCCCGCCGAACATCGCGGGCTGGCCACCCGGCGGCCCATAGGCATGCTGCGGGCTATGGCAGGACGCGCAGGACAGGCGTCCGGAGGACGACAGCGCCGGATCGAAGAACACCCGCCGCCCCAGCCGCGCCATGGCCGACAGGGGCGCGGTCGGCGGGCGGACCAGATGCACCGGATGCGGATTGCCGCCACGGGCAAGGACCACGCTGGCGATCGGGTGGCGCACCCAGTCGCGCAGCGGGATCGGGCTTTGCGCGGCAACTGCCAGCGCCGCCCCCGCCGCTGCGAGCAGTGCGGCGGCGATTGCGAAACATGTCCTGCCGATCAGTGAGCCGCCGCAGGCGGCGATTGCAGCGGCTCCCCGGTCTTCGCATCGAGATACAATGCCGGCGTATGCCCGCCCGAGGCGAAGTCGAACAGGCTGTTGATCGACCCGGCCGTGGCGTCGAACGAGCCGCCGCCCAGGCGCGCGCCGTGCAGCCAGTTGTCCTCGATGAAGCGCACCACCGATGCCTGCGAGATTCGCGCGTGGCTCACATCGTTCGCACGCACCCAGGGCGAGATCACCAGGAACGGCAGCCGCGTGCCGGGGCCGCAACGCCCGTTCACCGGCTTGCCCGCGACGCCGGGCAGCGGCGTGCCGGCGCCGCATTTGCCGGGGCCGTCAAGCTGGTCGGCCTGCGGATCGAACGAGGGATTCGTGGTCTTGGCGAAGGCGTGATCGTACCAGCCGTCCGAATCGTCCCAGGCGATGATCACCGCAGTGCTCTTCCAGTCCGGCTGCTGCTCCAGGAAATTGACGACGTTGACGATCCCTGTCTGCTCGTCCAGCGGATCGGAATAGCCGGCATGGCCATCCTGGTAGGCCGTCAGCTTGATGTACGAGACCGATGGGAAGTTGCCCGCCTTCACCGCCTTGTAGAAGTCACGCAGCCCGTATTCGTGGTTCGCCGGATCGCGCTTGCCGTCATGGGCGAAGCTGTAGCCTATCGCGGAAGATGAACCGGGCCGCGCATGGGTCGGGTTGGCCGTGGAGGCATAGTACTGGAACCAGTTGTGGTGCGGGATGTAGTCGGTGATCCGTTTGCCCACCACCACTGAATGGGTGCTGCGGTGGCAGCCGGTAGTGCCATTCGCATTCCTGGTGCCCAGATCAAACCCGCCCATGAAGCCGCCCCAGGTGATGCTGGCCGCGTTGAGCAGGTCGCCGATGTTCTTCCCCGTCATCATCACCTGGTCCTTGGGGTTGGAACAGACGTCATGCGCCGGGTCCACATCGCTCATCATCGTCAGCCCGCCCTGGCCGTCCTTGATGTAGTACGAGATGGCACGGAGGGTGAACGACTTCCTGGTCGTGGCCACGATCCGCATGCCGTTGGTTTGGCCGGACACCACTTCCAGCGCGCCCGGCGTGGATGGGCCGTAGGTGTCGGTGTAGGCGTTGTCGCTCATCGTGAAATGCTGCGCGTACTGCCACAGCGCGGTGACGGTATTGCCGTCGAAATAGCCCATCACCTGGCCTTTGGTGCCGAACGCACCCACCCCGCCCGGCGTGGCGGTGCCGGTGTATTTCGGGAACAGGTCGGCCTTGCCGGCGTCGTACGCCTGCTGCTCCGGCGTATAGGCATGGTTCTGGTCCGCCGTGTTGGCCTGCGTGCGGTCGAGCCGGAACGGCTCCGCCGCCGCGCTGCCATTCGCCTTGTTGGTGAAGTTCGGATTGCTGGTCAGCAGATGGGCGGTGACAAGATTGTTCACCTTGGGCGTGCCGGATGCGGCGGTGAAGGCCGGCTCGCCGGGCGGGTTCGTCGCTTTCGGGTAGGTCGCGAAATAATGGTCGAACGAGACATTCTCGTCATAGATCACC
>DATKQI010000309.1:0-12298 GCA_035532755.1 Acetobacteraceae bacterium | reverse complement strand
TGAGCGCACGCTGGGCGTGGCACTGCGGTTCCGCTTCATCACGCTGATGGTGTTCCTCGCCACCGTGACCTGCACGGTGATCCTGTATGTGATCATCCCGAAAGGCTTCTTCCCGGCGCAGGATACCGGCCTGATGATCGGCGTGACCCAGGCCGGGCAGGACGTGTCGTTCCAGAAGATGATGCAGCTGCAGGTGCAGGCGATGGCGATCATCGGCAAGGATCCCGATGTTGCGTCCTACAACGGCGTGATCGGCTCGGGCCTTGGCGCGCAGACCGGCAACAACGGCAAGGTCTTCATCAGCCTCAAGCCGTGGTCGCAGCGCAAATCCAGCGTGCAGCAGGTGATCGCGCGGCTGCGGCCGAAGCTTGCCACGATCAAGGGACTGAACGTGTTCCTTCAGGCCGCGCAGGACCTGAACGTGGGCGCGCGGTTCGCCGCCGCGCAGTACCAGTACACGCTGCAGGATGCGAGCCTGAGCCAGCTTTACGCCTGGGCGCCGCGGATGGAGGCGAAGCTGAAGACGCTGCCGATGCTGCGGGATGTGGCGACCGATCTGCAAATGGCCGGCACCACGGCGACGCTGACCATCAACCGCGATGCGGCCTCCCGCCTCGGCGTGAGCCTGCAGCAGATCGACGATACGCTGTACGATGCGTTCGGCCAGCGGCAGGTGACGCAGTTCTTCACCCAGGTGAACACCTACCATGTGGTGCTGGAGGTGCTGCCGAGCCAGGTGGGCAAGCTTTCGACGATCGACAAGCTCTATGTCACCTCCAGCTCCGGCGCGACGGTACCGCTGTCTTCGCTGATGACGACGAGCACGCTGCCGGTCGCGCCGCTGTCCATCAACCACCAGAGCCAGTTCCCGGCGGTGACGCTGTCGTTCAACCTCGCCCAGGGCGCCTCGCTCGGCGCGGCGGTGGTCGCGATCCAGCAGGCGGCGGCGCAGATCGGCGCGCCGGCCACGCTGACCGGCAGCTTCCAGGGCACCGCGCAGGCGTTCCAGAGTTCGCTCGCCACCGAGCCCTATCTGATCGCCGCCGCGTTGATCGCGGTGTACATCATCCTGGGCATCCTGTACGAGAGCTACATCCTGCCGCTGACGATCCTGTCCACCCTGCCCGCCGCCGGGCTGGGCGCGCTGCTGATGCTGATGCTGACCGGGCAGAGCCTGACGGTGATCGCGCTGATCGGCATCATCCTGCTGATCGGCATCGTGAAGAAGAACGGCATCATGCTGGTGGATTTCGCGATCACCGCCGAACGGCAGGACGGGCAGGCGCCGGTGGACGCGATCCGCCAGGCCTGCCTGCTGCGGTTCCGGCCGATCCTGATGACGACGATGGCGGCCCTGCTGAGCGGGCTGCCATTGATGCTGATGGGCGGCGCGGGTGCGGAACTGCGCCGGCCGCTGGGTGCGGCGATGGTGGGCGGGCTGCTGGTGAGCCAGGTGCTGACGCTCTACACCACGCCGGTCGTCTATCTGTACCTGGACCGGCTGCAGCACTGGCTGGTGCCGAAGCGCCGCTCCAGCATGCCCAAGCTTGCAGAGAAGCTGGGTGCGACAGCGGATTGAGCGGCTACAAGCGGCCCGCCAGATCGCGCAGGACATTCTTCTGGATCTTGCCGGTGGCGGTTTTCGGCAGGTCGCGGAACACCACGCTGCGGGGCGCCTTGAAATGCGCCAGATGCGTCCGGCACCAGGCGATGATCTCCGCCTCCTCCGCCGCCGCGCCGTCCTTCAGCGTGACGAAGGCGCAGGGGCTCTCGCCCCAGGTGGGGTCGGGCCTCGCCACCACGGCGGCCTCGCGGATGGCGGGATGGCGGTACAGCACCTCCTCCACTTCCAGCGATGAGATGTTCTCCCCGCCCGAGATGATGATGTCCTTCGCGCGGTCCTTCACCTCGATATAGCCGTCCGGATGCAGCACGCCGAGATCGCCGGTATGGAACCAGCCATGGGCGAAGGCGGCATCCGTCGCGGCCGGGTTCTTCAGATAGCCCTTCATCACCACGTTGCCGCGCAGCGCGATCTCGCCCATCGTCGCCGCATCCGCCGGCACCGGCTCCCCGTTCGCATCCAGCACCGTCAGGTCCTCGATGGTGATGGTGTTGACGCCCTGGCGGGCCATCCGCGCCACGCGCGCGGGCAGATCGAGCCCCGCCCATTCGGGCTGGAAGGCGCAGATGACGGAGGGGCCGTAGGATTCCGTGAGGCCGTAGCCGTGCAGGATGGCGAAGCCCAGCGCCTCCATCCCCGCGATGATGGCCGATGGCGGGGCCGCGCCGCCGGTCTCCACCAGCACCCTGCCCGGCAGCGGGCGGCGCAGCGCGGCCGGGGCGTGCACCAGCATGTTCAGCACGATCGGCGCGCCGCACATGTGCGTCACCCCATGATCGGCGATCTTCGCGAAGATCGCGCCCGGTTCCGTCTTGCGCAGACAGACATGGGTGCCGCCGAGCGCGGTGACCGCCCAGGTGTAGGTCCAGCCGTTGCAGTGGAACATCGGCAGCGTCCAGAGATAGACGCTGGAGGGCTGGAGATTCATCGCGAGCGCGTTGCCGAGCGCGCCGAGATAGGCGCCGCGGTGGTGCACCACCACACCCTTCGGGTTGCCGGTGGTGCCGGAGGTGTAGTTCACCGAGATCGCGTCCCACTCGTCATCCGGCAGCCGCCAGGGCGCCGGGTCGGCGGCTGCGAGGAACGCCTCGTAAGCGATGCCACCCAGGCTCGGCGCGTCCGGCGCGGCTTCGTCGGCGATCTCGACCAGCCGGATCGGCCGCCCCAGTTTTTCGAGCGCGGGGCCGACGCGGCCGAGCCAGTCCCGGTCCGCGATCAGGGCCGCGCAGCCGGCGTGGTCCAGGATGAAGGCGATCGCCTCCGGGTCGAGCAGGGTGTTGATCGGGCAGAGCACCGCACCGGCCAGCGGCACGCCGTAATGCGCCTCCAGCAGTGCGGGGATGTTGGGCGCCAGCACCGCCACCGCCTGCCCCGGCCGCACGCCCGCGGCGAGAAGCGCCCCGGCGAGGCGCCGGCAGCGGTCTGCGAAGGCGGTGTAAGTGATCGACCGGCCATGATGGACCACCGCCACGTGGCCGGGATAAACGCGGGCCGCGCGGCGAAGGAAGCTCAGCGGCGAGAGTGGAACGTGGTTCGCCGCTGTCGGCGGAAGGTTTTGAGCGAAGATGCCCGCCTCCGCACCGGGTTCGACCGCCTTGCCGGGCTGGGCCACGCGCTGCCTCCCATGTCACCAATTGACCATTGGCGTTCGGTGCATTTCCCGAATACTCTAGGCGTTGCGGCGCGTGTCGCAAGGGGCGTGCCGGCGGGGAAGGCTCTGGCGGAACGATCGCGGTTCCGGATCAAGGCAGTCCGAACGTCTGGAGAGCAGGAGGCATAACTGCATCTGAACACCCCCCTGGGGCGTGGCGCTCGGCCGGGCTCTGTCCGGCCGGCTGAACCACAGGCTGCGCACGCCGCCCGTGCGGGCTCCTTGCCGCGCGCGGCATGTGCCGCCCTGCTCGGGTTGCTCGCGGCCGGCCCTGCCTGGGCGCAGGCGACGCGGCCGGCGGCGCAGGTGCCGCAGGGTTCACCCATTCCGCGCCTGCTTCCGCGAACGCCGCCTTCGGTCGGGGCCGGGCCGGCGCCGCTGCCGCAGGCGGGCCCCAGCGGGCCGGTGCCCAACGTCAGCGTGCTGGTGCGGAATGTGGCGGTGAACGGCGCCACCGCCTATCCCGCGGCGCGGCTGGCGAAGCTGACTGCCGGGCTGATCGGGCCGGCGGTGAAGCTCGCGCGGATCGAGGCGGCGCGGCAGGCGATCCTCGATCTGTACCGCCGGGATGGCTATCTGCTGACCGCCGTGTCCGCCTCGCTCGACAAGACTGGGGACCTGCGCTTTTCGGTGACCGAGGGGCGCGTGGTCGCGGTGAAGCTGCAGGGCCATATCGGGCCCGCCGGCACCATGGTGCTGCGCTTCCTCAACCATCTGACGCATGAACGCCCGGTGAATATCGCTGGGCTGGAGCGGTGGCTGCTGCTGGCGCAGAGCGTGCCGGGGGTGACGCTGCGGACCGTGCTGCGCCCCTCCGCCGCCGAGCCGGGGGCGCTGACCCTGGTCGCCGAGGTCAGCCGGCAGGCGGTCTCCGGCCTGTACACCGCGGACAACCGGGGCTATGTCAACACCGGCCCCGAGGAGGAGCTGGGCGTTTTCGATCTGAACAGCGTGACCGAGTTCGGCGACAAGACCGAGGTTTCGCTGTTCCACACCTTCAACAACACGCAGACCTTCGGCCAGGTGGCGAGCTCGTTCTTCGTGGGGGATTCGGGGCTGCGCGTCCGGCTGTACGGCGGGGCGGGACAGGCCACGCCCTCCGGCCAGCTCCGGGCCATCGGCTATCACGGCTATACCGACGTCTTTGGCGCCTCCGCCACCTATCCGGTGATCCGGCGGCGGCAGCAGACGCTCGACCTCACGGCCTCGTTCGACGCGCTGGAAAGCGAGATCGACACCGCTTCCGCGGTCGGCGGCGGCAACGTGCGGGCGAGCTTCGATTCGCTGCGGGTGGCGCGGATCGGCATCACCTACGCACGGGAGGATGTGCTGCTGGGGGCCAACCGCAGCGCGGTGAACGTCGCCACGCTGCGCTTCTCCCATGGCCTGCCGATACTGGGCGCAACCCGCGATGGCGATCCGCAGGCCGGACGGCTGAACGAGCGGACCGATTTCTGGAAGCTCAACGCGCAGGTCAGCCGTACCCAGACATTGTTCGAACCCTGGCAGGGCGCGACGGTGGCGCTGGAAGGGATCGTGGCCGGACAGGTGACGAGCGACGTGCTGCCGACCGCCGAGGAGTTCTACCTGGGCGGATCGCAGTACACGCGCGGCTTCTACGCCGGCGAGGTGACCGGAGACAACGCGCTGGCCGGCACGGTCGAGCTGCAGCTGAACACCGGGATGCAGGTGCACGCCTTCGGCCGCCCGTACAATATTGCCGCGCAATTCTATGGCTTCTACGACTATGGCGAGACGTGGCAGAACCAGAAGCTCGACCCGAACCACCGGGTCGCCTCGGCCGGCGGCGGCGTGCGGTTCAACCTCACGCGCTATGCCGAGGTCGATCTGGAAGGCGTGGCCCGCTTCACCCGCCGGGTGGATGCCGGTTCGCCCACTGTGCCGGCTTTGAGCCCGGCGTCGTTCTATTGGCGCGTGCTGCTGCGGTTCTGAAAACCGGCCGGCGCGCGCCATCTGGAACGGGGCCGGGCGCGGAGCCGGCCGGAACGCTCTCCGCTCGATGCTGCCGATGGTGCCTGAAGCAGGCGCCATGACGGGAAGGATGAATGCGATGGCCAGCCCGCGCAGAATGCGCATGACGAACAAGGTGGCGATCCGCCGGCGCAGCCGGGCGGCGCTGCTCGCCAGCACGGCGCTGAGCGCGGTGGTGCTGCTGGTGCTGGCCCCGCTGCCGGCGGAGGCGCAGGTGCCGCCGGTGCTCGCCCCGAACGCGCGGCCGCAGGGCGGCCAGGTGGTGGCCGGCGGTGCGCAGATCAGCACGACGGCGAGTGCGACGAACATCGACCAGTCCACCCAGCGCGCCGCCATCAACTGGCAGAGCTTCAGCGTCGGCAGCCAGCAGAGCGTGAACTTCCACCAGCCGAACAGTTCCGCGATCGCGCTGAACCGGGTGGTGGGGCCCGATCCGTCGGCGATCGCCGGGCACATCAACGCGAACGGCCAGGTGGTGCTGATCAACCAGTCCGGCGTGGTATTCATGCCGGGCGCGCAGGTGAACGCGCAGAGCGTGGTGGTATCGACCGCCAACATCACCAACCAAGACTTCATGGCCGGGCACATGAATTTCAGCCAGCCCGGCAATCCGAACGCGCGGATCGTGAACCAGGGCACGATCACGGTGAAGCAGACCGGGCTCGCAGCACTGGTTGCCCCTCAGGTGGCCAATTCGGGGCTGATCCAGGCGAAGCTCGGCCATGTGGTGCTGGCCGGGGTGAAGACCACCACGCTCGATCTGTACGGCGACGGGCTGCTGTCGCTCGACGTGTCGAACCAGGTGACGCAGGTGCCCACCGGGCCGGGCGGCAAGTCCGCCACTGCGCTCGTCACCAACTCCGGCACCATCCTGGCCGACGGCGGCACCGTCGATCTCACCGCGAAAGCCGCCGACGGGCTGGTGCAGAACCTCGTGACCGACAGCGGCCGGGTGCGGGCGAACAGCGTGGGCGCCCATCCCGGCACCATCGTGATCGGCGGCATCGGCGGCTCGGTGGAGATCTCCGGCCAGTTGTCGGCCACCGGCCTCGCCGCGGGGCAAACGGGCGGGCAGATCGGGGTGAACGCCTCGGGCGGGGTGGTGCTGACCAATACCGCGCGGCTGAACGCCTCCGGCGCGGCCGGCGGCGGCACCGTGGCACTCGGCCTGCCGCTCGGCGCCGCGGCAACCACCGCGGGCACGGCGACGCTTTCGCACGCCGTGCTGATCGACAAGGGCGCACGGGTCGCCGCCGACGCCACGCAGCGCGGCAACGGCGGACGCATCACCGTGCAGAGCGCGCAGGGCACCGGCATCGCCGGCACCCTCACCGCCCGCGGCGGTCCGCAGGGCGGCAACGGCGGCACGGTGGAGATGTCGAGCCATGGCATTCTCGCACTCGATGGCTATTCCGACGTATCGGCCCCCGCCGGCTCCATCGGCAGCATCCTGCTCGATCCCTTCAATCTCGACATCGTCGGCAGCGATTCCGCGCAAGGCACCGCCGCGCTCGATACGAACTTCACGAGCGCAAGCGGAACGCTGAGCTTCACGGTCGGCGGCACGACGAGCGGCACCAGCTATCTCCAGGCGTCCACCATCGATGCGCAGACCGGCAACGTGATCATCCAGGCGGCGAACAACCTGGATGTCCAGTCGTCGGTCTCGATCGTCGGCAGCATCACGCTCCAGGCCGGGAACGATCTGACGGTCGACAGCTCGGTGAGCGTGGCCGGGGCCAGGGTGCAGCTGTTCGCCGGCGACAGCTCCGTCACCGGCACCGGATCGGCCGGCAGTTCCGGACGCCTGACCGTGGACGGCACGGTGTCGGGCACCGGTGTGGTGCTCTCCGCCGGCACGAACGGCATCACCGAAGGCTCATCCGGCGCAATCCTGGCGACAGGGTTGAGCGGCAGCGGCACGACCATCGGCGACGTGCAGTTGGGCAGCACGCTGAACAACGTCGGCACGCTCGGGAATTTCACGACGGATGGCAGCTTCGCGCTGACCAACGGCGGGCCCGCTACGGTCACGAACGCGAACCTCGTCGTGGACGGGCTGGTTTCCGCCGCCGATATCAGCCTTCAGATCCCCGGGACCGGAATCCACGCGGGATCGATCCGGATGACCAATGCCGGCACGCTGGATGCCGGCACCGGCACCCTCAACCTGTTCACGAATGCCGGCAGCATCGCTCAAGCCTCCTCGGCCAGCCTGATCGGCGGCACGCTGACGTCCGGGGGAAGCGTCAACGGCCTGAGTGTCAGCCTGAACGGCCAGAATACCCTGACGACGCTCTATAACTTCTATAGCGGCGGCGGGATGTCGATTTCCAACACCACCGGCCTGACCGTCCTCGGCCGGGTGCAGGACAACGCAGGGGTCACGCTGAATGCCGGCGGCGACCTGCTGATCGGCAACGCCACCACCGGCGGCACGTTGAGCAGCAACACCGCGGCGATGAGCCTGACCGCCACCGGCAGCATCTCCGAGAACTCATCCCGGCCGGAAGTGCTGGCCGCCGGCACGCTCAGCGGCACCGCGACCGGCGGGGTGCTGCTCGGCAGCACCCGCAACACCGTGGGCACGCTCGGGGCCTTCACCTCCGGCGGGAACTTCACGCTGGCCAGCGCCGGCGATCTCGGCGTCGCCGGGTCGGTGAGTGCGAAGAACATCTATCTGCACGCCATCAAGGCAGGCACGGTGGATGGTTCGATCAACATGATCAACACCGGCACGCTGGATGCCGGCAACGGCACCGGCACGATCGGCCTGGTGAGCACGAACGGCAGCGTCAGCCAGACCGCCTCGGCCAGCCTGGTCGGCGGCACGCTGACCACCGGCGGCAAGGTCATCGGCAATGGCATGACCTTGACCGGCACGAACACCCTGGGCGCGCTTTACGATGTCCTGAGTTCCGGCGGCCTGTCGATTTCCAATGCCATCGGCCTGACCATCCTCGGCCGGGTGCAGGACAACACGGGGGTCACGCTGAATGCAGGCGGCAGCCTGCTGATCGGCAACGCCACCACCAGCGGCACGTTGAGCAGCAATACCGCCACGATGAGCCTGATCGCCAATGGCGGCAGCATCGCCGAGAATTCATCCCAGCCGGAAGTGCTGGCTGCAGGCACGCTGAACGGCAGCGCGACAGGGGATGTGCAGCTTGGCAGCACGGCCAACGCGGTGGCGACGCTCGGCACTTTCGCCTCCGGTGGCACCCTCGCCTTCACCAATGGCGCGGCCCTCGCCGCCGTCGGCCCCGTTTCGGGCAGCAGTGTCGTGCTGCGCGCGCCCACGCTTTCGGTGAATGGGCTGGTGCATGCCACCAGTGCGTCCGCGCCGCTGATCGCGCTCGGGGCGGACACACTGAACGTGGGCGGCGCGGGAACCCTGAACGCCGGAACCGGCACCGTCGCCCTCATGCCCTTCACATCGACCTACGGCATCGCGCTTGGCGGAACCCATGCAGGTGACCTGAGCATTTCGGATGTGACCGCGCTGGAGACGCATCTGACGGCGAGCACGCTCGATTTCGGGCTGCCGGGCACGCTGGCGGGCGGCCCGATCGATCTCCTCTCCCCCGTCACCTTCGCCGGCACGCTCGGGCTGTTCACCCAGGGCACGATCGGGCAGATCGGCTCGGCAGGGCTGGATGCCGGCGTCCTGCAAGGGCAGGCCGGCGGCGCGGTCGCGCTGAACAGCACCCTGAACAGCATCGCCACCCTCGGCGATTTCGGCGTGATCAACAACACGCTGTCGCTGACGGACGGCTCCGGCCTCATTATCTCCGGCACGGTTGGCGCGACCGACATGGCGTTGCAGACAAATGCCACCACGGCCGGAATTTCTTTGGTGGCGGGCAGCGCGCTCGATGCACCCACCGGCACGCTCGCGCTGGGCACCGCGGCCGGCGGCGTGAGCGAAGACCAGAATGCCACGATCAGGGCCGGCACGCTGGCCAGCCTCGGAACCGGCGTCACCGGCGCGATGGCTCTCGCCGGCACCGCGAACGATATTCTCTCGCTCGGCGCGCTGAGCGTGTCGGGGGGCAATCTCGCCATCACCGATGCCGGCAGCCTCACCGTGGCCGGCATCGTGCAGGCGCCGAACATCGCGTTGGACAGCGCCGGAGACATGACGCTGTCGAGCGGCGGATTGTCCGCCGCCTCCGGCACGGTCGGCCTGCTCAGCACCGGCGGCAGCATCACCGAAACGCCGTCGTTCGCGCTTTCCGCCGGCACGCTGACCTCGGATGGCGGAACCATCGGCGGTGGCGCGATGCTCACGGGCACCGCGAACGCGGTTGGCACCCTCGCCAATTTCGCTGCCGCCGGCACCGTCAGCGTCGCGGATGGCAGCATGCTGTCCGTCGGGTCCGTAGTGCGGGGCAGCAGCGTGCTGCTGTCCGATTCCTCTACCGGCGGCATCCGGCTGATGGGCTTGGTGCAGGCCGCGGCGGGCGGGCTGGTCGCGCTCGCTTCCAACGCGCTCTATTTCGGCCTGGGCTCGTCGCTCGCCACGCCGGGCGGCACCGTCACGCTCGGCCCGCTGTCGGCCAATTACGGCATCAGCCTTGGCGGCTCGCCTGGTGCCGGCACGCTGGCGCTGGCCGCCGACGCGCTGTCGCACGTGAACACCGGCGGCTCCGGCACGTTGCGGCTCGCCCCCACGGGCGGAGACCTCGCGATCGACACCGGCGTCACGCTCGCCGGCGGTTCGACCATCGCTTCCACGCTCGACATCGCCGGGGCCGGCACGGTCAGCGAGGGCGGTGTCGGGTCGCTCGATATCGGCACATTGTCCGGTACCGCCAAGGCTTTCGCACTGAACAACGCCAACAGCATCGCCACGCTGGGTGCGCTGGCCGCGACTTCCGGCGGGATTAGCCTGCGGGACGACGAGGCCTTGGCCATCGCCGGCACGGTGGCCGTGCCGCTTGCCCAGGCCATCGCGTTGAGCTCGGACAACGCGATCACCTTCGCCGGCGGGGCGCTGGATGCTCCGGCCGGTGTGGTGCAGATCGCGCCGATCCTCACCGGCACCAACGTCGCGATCGGCACGACCAGCGGCACCGGCCTTGTCATCTCCTCGCTCGACCCGATCGTCGCGGATACGGTTCGCATCGGCTCCAGCACCACGCCCGCCGGGGAGATTCTGTTCGCCGCCCCCGCCACGCTGGCCGGCACGCTCAGCCTCGATTCGGACAGCCTGATCACGCAAACCTCCGCCGGCTCGATCACGGCAGCGGCCCTGTCGGCCGCGGCCGGCAGCGGGATCGCGCTTGGCAGCACCGGCAATGCCATTGGGGTGCTGGGTTCCCTGAACGCAGGGAACGGCGCCCTGCGGCTTGCCGATTCCAGCAGCATCACGACGACCGGCTCGATCACCGCCGGCGGCAATATCGCGCTCATCGATTCGAATCCGGGCGGCGTCACCCTGGGCGGCACCATCTCTTCGCCCTTCAGCAGCATGATCTCCCTGGTCGGCGACCGGCTCGATCTTCATCTGGGCGCCATTTCGATACCCTTCGGCACCGTGGAACTCGCGCGCTATTCGCCCGGCGCGAGCACGGTCGGCAGCACCGGCAACATCGTGCTTCCGCCCGCCGGCGGCATCACAGCGGCGGAACTGCGCATCGGCGCCGACAGCGTCGGCGGCCCGCTCGCCATCACCGCGCAGTCGCTCGACATCGCCGGCACGCTCAGTGCCCCCGGCGCCGTCGTCGAACTCGATTCGCTCGGCACCATCGGCCAGACCGCGCCGATCGACGCGCTGCGCGTGACCGGCAGCGCCAATGGCAACGTGACGCTCGCGAACACGGCGAACAGCATCGGCGGCCTCGGCAATTTCCAGACCGGCGCCGGCACGTTCGACCTGACGGACAGTGCCGCCCTGTCCGTGACTGGCAACGTCTCGGCGCAGGCTGTCCGCCTGACCGACAGCGACATCGCAGCATTTGATACGCCCATCACCGTCGGCGGAACGATCAGCGCCGGCAGCCTCAGCCGGATCGCGCTGATCGGCAACAGCATCGTCCTCGCCCCCGGCGGCGCGCTGGCCGTGCCGGGCGGCACAGTCGAACTGACGCCCTATCAGCAGAACGCAGCCTTCGTCCTCGGCGGGGCCGGCAGCGGCTTTCCGGTCTCCTCGCTCGGCGCCATCACCGCCGCGACACTGCAGATCGGCGGGGCGGGCACGCCGACCGACCCGCAGCCGGGCGCGATCGGGATCAACGGCAGCCTGGTCTTCGCGGGCACGCTCTCGCTCAACAGCAACGGACCGATCACCCAGACCGCGCCCATCGATGTCGGCACGCTGGTCGGCACGACGACCGGCAGCGCCAGCCTTGGCAGCGCTAACACGATCACCACGCTCGGCAGCTTCACCACCGGCGGCCTGTTCGACCTGACCAACAACACGCCCCTTCTGGTCGGTGGCACAATCGCCGGCCAGGACATCACGATCTCGAATACAGGCGCGGTGAATCTGGCAAGCGGCGGCGGGCTTGTCACCGGTGTGGGCGGCACGCTGGCGCTGGCCACCAGTGCCGGCGGCATTGCCGAGCAGGCGGGCTTCACCATCGCGGCGGGGACCCTCACTTCCGATGGCCTGGCGACGTTCGGCGGGCTGATGCTGGCCCTGGGCGGCAACACCATCGGCAGCCTGGGCGCGATCGACAGTGTCGGCGATTTCAGCCTGACCAACGCCAGCAGCCTTCTTGCCGTCAACGGCTTCGTGCAGGGCGGCAACATCACCCTCGACAATGCCGGGGCGATCACGCTGGCTTCCGGCGGGCTTGTCACCGGTGCGGGCGGCACGCTGGCGCTCGCCACCAGTGCCGGCGGCATTGCCGAGGCTGCGGGCTTCACCATCGCGGCGGGTACCCTCACCTCCGACGGCGCCACGGCCGTCGGCGGGATCGATCTGGCCCTGGGCGGCAACACCATTGGCAGCCTGGGGGCGATCGCCAGCACCGGCGGGTTCAGCCTGGTCAACACCGGGTCGCTGGACGTGGCCGGCAGCGTGA
>DATKQI010000308.1:0-4155 GCA_035532755.1 Acetobacteraceae bacterium | reverse complement strand
AGGACGGGCGCCTTGAATGGCGGCACGAGAACGCCGGAGGTTGGAGAGCGGTTGATGATGACAGGGGGCTGTTTCTGCGGCCAGGTTCGCTACGAGGCGCTTGGCACGCCGTTCAACGCGACCGTCTGCCATTGTTCCGATTGCCGGCGCGTCGCGGGTTCGCCATTCGTTGCATGGTTCAGCGTTGCTCCCGCGGAGTTTCGGTTCGTCTCCGGCGAACCGAAACGCTTCGCGTCGAGTGCGAAGGCCATGCGCAGCTTCTGCCCGGATTGCGGCACGCCGCTGACCTTCCAGCACAACGACTTTCCGGCCGAGATCGACATCACGACATGCAGCCTGGACAACCCGGAGCTGGTGCCTCCCCAGGATCATGTCCGGACCAACAGGCGGCTGTCCTGGCTGCGTCTGGCCGACGGGCTCAAGGAGTATCCGGGCACCCGATCGGCCGGATAGGAAGGCCGCCGCCTACATCGTGGCGCCGATGACCCAGGGGGCGAATTCGTCGGCGCCGAAATCGAAGCTCTCGCTCTTCGTCCGTTCGCCGGAGGCGACGCGCAGCATGAGTTCGAAGACGCGCGCGCCGCATTGCTGCACCGTCTCGTCGCCATCCAGCACTGTGCCGCAGTTCACGTCCATGTCGTCCTGCATGCGGGTGTACATGGGCGTGTTGGTGGCGAGCTTGATGGACGGAGCGGGCTTGCAGCCGAATACGCTGCCGCGGCCGGTGGTGAAGCAGACCAGGTTGGCCCCGCCCGCCACCTGCCCGGTGGCGGCCACCGGATCGTAGCCCGGGGTGTCCATGAACACGAAGCCCCTGGCCTTCACCTGTTCGGCGTAGCGCACCACATCGACAAGATTGGTGCTGCCGGCCTTGGCCATCGCGCCCAGGGATTTTTCCAGAATGGTGGTCAGCCCGCCGGCCTTGTTGCCGGGTGAGGGGTTCGCATTCATCTCCGCCCCTTCGCGCTTCGTGTAATCCTCCCACCAGCGCATCAGATCGACCAGCTTCTCGCCGACCTCGCGGCTGACGGCGCGGCGGGTGAGCAGATGCTCCGCACCGTAGGTCTCGGGCGTTTCGGAGAGGATGACGGCGCCGCCGTGGCGCACCAGCAGGTCGCTCGCCGCGCCCAGCGAGGGGTTGGCGGAGACGCCGGAATACCCGTCCGACCCGCCGCATTGCAGCGCCACCGTCAGTTCGCTCGCGGGCACCGCCTCGCGCCGCGCCTGGTTCGATTCCGCCAGCACCTCCTTCACGAAGGCGATGCCGCCCTCCACGGTTTTGCGGGTGCCGCCCATGCTCTGGATGTCCATCGAGCGCAGCCGGCCGGCGAGGCGCTGTTCCTCCACCAGGCCGCCGATCTGGTTCACCTCGCACCCCAGGCCGAGCACGATCACGTGGGAGAAGTTCACGTGCCGCGCGTAGCCGGCGAGCGTGCGGCGCAGCAGGCGCAGCGGTTCGCCCTCGGTCATGCCGCAACCGGTCTTGTGGGTGAGGGCCACCACGCCGTCCACGTTCGGATAGTCGGCCAGCGGGTCCGTGCTGCTGAACGGGTTGCGGCGGAAGGCATCCGCCACCAGCCCGGCGACATGGGCGGAGCAGTTCACCGAGGTGAGGATGCCGATGTAGTTGCGCGTGGCGACCCCGCCGCCGGCGCGGCGGATGCCCTGGAAGGTGGCCGGCGGATCGATCATCCGCGTGGGCGTGGCCGCCTCGCCATAGGCGTAGTTCTTCGCGAAATCGCCCATGCCGCAGTTGTGCACGTGCACGTGCCGGCCGGGCTCGATCGGCTGGGTGGCGAAGCCGATGATCTGGCCGTAGCGGCGGATCGGCTCGCCCACCGCGTGCGGGCGGATCGCCACCTTGTGCCCGGCGGGAATCCGCTCCACGGCCGCAACGCCGCTGGCCACCGGCGTGCCGGGGAGCAGCGTGGCGCGCGCGATCACCACGCCATCATCGGGATGCAGGACAATGACGGGTGGTGCCATCGGAAACTCCCTCCTGCTCAGGCGCGGGCGGCGGCCACCGCGGCGCGTGCCGCGGTCAGCAGCAATCCGCTGTCGTTCATGATGGTGGTGAGCTTGAAGCCCATCTTGATCATCCTGGCGGCATAGGCGCCCGACCCGGTGTGGATGCCGGCGGCGATGCCGCGCTTGCCGGTCGCGGCCAGGATGCGTTCGTAGATCTTCATCACCTCCGGCTCCTCGCGGTCGAGCCTTGGCGGCAGGCCGAGCGACAGGCCGAGATCGCTGGGGCCAATATAGACCGCATCGACGCCGGGCACATCCAGGATCGCTTCGAGATTGTCGAGCGCCTGCTGCGTCTCGATCATCGGGGCGCAGATGACATCGGCATTCGCGGCCGTCGCGAAACCGGGGCCGGCCTCGCCGTAGATGCCCGCGCGGATCGGGCCGAAGCTGCGGGTGCCGAGCGGCGGATAGCGGCAGGCGGAAACGAAGGCCTTGGCTTCCTGTGCGGTGTTCACCATCGGGCAGATCACGCCCATCGCGCCCGCATCCAGCACCTTGCCGATGATGCCCGGCTCGTTCCACGGCACGCGGACCATCGGCGTGACGCCGTGCGGCTGCATGCCCTGGAAGCAGCCGATGGCGGAGAGATAGTCCTGCACCCCGTGCTGCATATCGACGGTGAGGCTGTCCCAGCCCGCCTGGGCCATCACCTCCGCCGAGAAGGCGGTGGGGATGGCAAGCCAGCCGTTCACCGCGGCCTTGCCATCTTTCCACATCTGCTTGAGCTTGTTGGCCATTCCATCCCTCGGCTTTTTGACGAAGCGGGAACGCTAGGCGCGGGTCCGGGGAGCGTCAACAGAACCGGGCCGCGCCCCCGCGTGCCGTGCAACCCTGATGTGCCGCACAGCCGATTCCGCGCGCCTATGACGGGCGGGCGAGTGCCGGACCGTCGATCCGCTCCAGCAGCCACTGGTTCAGGCGAATGGCCACGGGCAGGGCGTGCGATTCCATCATCAGGTTATGCGCAGCGCCCGGCACCACCAGGCAATCGGCGCCATAGAAGGCGGCGATCAGCGGGGCGCGATGCACCGGCGTGGCATCGAACTCGCCGCCGATCGCAAGCACCGGGCAGGTGATGCGCGCGCGATCGATAGTGACCGCGCCGCCGCTGTAGTCGTTCAGCACGCCGGGGGATTCCGGCACCAGCCGGCGATGGAAGCGTGCGAAGGCGGCATCGTCGATCTCCCGGAACCACAGTGCGCGCGCGGCCTCCGGCCCATGGAACTGGGGGCGATCCGTGGGCAGGGGCGGGCGGATGGGGCCGAGCTGCCCGGGGCCGACGCTGCAAACCAGCACGAGCCCGGCGGCGGGCGCGGTCTCCGCGGCCTTCTGCGCCACGATGCCGCCCATGCTGTGCCCGACGAGCGCCGCAGGCCGGCCCAGCCAGCGCATCACCGCCTGCACATCAGCGGCATAATCGGCCGTGGTGAGATGCAGGTATTCGGCTTCCGGCACGACACGGGAGCCGGTGTGGTTGCGCAGCGACATCGACAGGCAGCGCCATCCGGCCGTGGCGAGGGTGTGCATCCAGCCTTCCCATGCCCACCAGCCATGCAGCCCGCCATGCACCATCAGCAGCGGCGTGGCGGGCCCGCCCGGGGCGATGGGCGCGATCTCCTTCACGAACAGGCCATCGACCATGTGATCGCGTTCGATCAGGCCGGCAGGAACGGGCAGGTCGGCGGCAGGGGTGTTTTCAGACACTCAGATACTCCTTCAATTCGGGCCGTTCGGCGAGATCCGCCGGGTGATGTGCCATCGGCCCAGGTTGGCGGTGAACAGGTCGTGGCCGGCGAAGGCGATGTTGGCGGGATGGGCGAACAGATGCGCGGTCGGGTCTTCGATGTGGATTTCGGCCGCGCCGTTCGCACCGATCGGGATTCGGCTGATCCGCCGGGCGAATGTTTCGCAGACATAGAGCGCGGACCCCCCGTCCGGCCCGATCGCGACACCTTCCGGGTGTTGCAGGCGCGGGATGGTGAACGTGCCGTCGAAGAACACGTGCGCGCGGGTGAGCGGCAGAACCGTCATGGGGTGTCTGATTCGAGGAACGACGTGTCGAACGGCACTGACAGGAGCTGGCCGTTCTCCGTCGTCATGTGCAAGGCATCGTCGGCCGTCTCGATA
>DATKQI010000307.1:0-9845 GCA_035532755.1 Acetobacteraceae bacterium | reverse complement strand
GACATGATCGTGCCGGCGATGGTGCCGAAGATGCCGTGGTGGCGGCTGTGGCTGTTCCTGGTGATGGCGCGCAACGCCGTCTCCGCCACCGAATTCTTCCGCATCCCGAGCGACCGCGTGGTGGAACTGGGCGTGCGCGTCGCGATCTGATCGGGCCGCCGCCGCCGCGCCCGCCATGCCTCCTCCATCTCCATCGTCATGCCGGCGCAGGCCGGCAGGTGGATTCACATTTGAAGTGCAACAGTTGGGTTTGGAAGACCTGGGCGGGTGTTTTGTATCCGAGGCACTTTCTGGGTGTGTTGTTGTAGGCGCGAGCGCATGCGTTGAGTTCGGGCGGCGTGAGTGTTTTGAGGTCGAGCTTTGTGGGCAGCCTGCGTCGCCTGCGTCCGATGGCATTTTCGATGCCGCCTTTTTGCCAGGGGCTGTGGGTATCGCAGAAGAAGGTCTGCATGCCGAGCTGCTGGTTGAGCCTGAAGTGCTGGGCGAATTCGGTTCCGTTATCGAAGGCGAGGGTTTGACGATGGCGCGGATCGAGCGGTTTGAACCATTCGACCAGCTGATCTGCGGTGGCCTTGGCGGTTTTATTGGGCTGTCTGGTCATGACCAGGATGCGCGATGTGCGCTCATGGGCGACGAGGATGGACTGCCCATAGGCGGCGAACAGCATCAGATCGGCTTCCCAATGGCCGGGCTGGCGGCGCGGCAGAGCGGCCTCCGGGCGCTCTGAGATTGGCACTCTGTCTTGAATAAAGCTTGCCGGGGAGCCGCCTTTGCGGCCCCTGCGGCCTTGTTTGAACCTGGCGCGCGGCAGATAGAAGCGCCAGGCGCCATCCTGGGTTCGTCGCATCTGGGCATAGATGAAGCGGTAGATGCTCTCATGGCTGAGGGGGGTGTTTGTGGTTGCCTTCATCCATCCGGCGGTCTGTTCGGGAGACCACCCGCACGCGAGGCAGCCGAGGACGGTGGTACGCAGGTCTGGATGGCGGTCGAGCCGCGATCCACGCCAGCCGCCGCGCCTTGGTCTGCTGGTGGGCGTAGGCGGGCTTGTAGCCGACCTGCACACCCCCGTTGCGCTTCAGCTCCCGAGAGATGCTCGATGGCGCGCGATCCAGAGCTGCCGCGATCTGCCGGATCGATTGCCCGGCTCCATGAAGCCGGGCAATCGTGCACCGATCCTCAAGTCCGAGGTGTTCGTAAGCTCTTCCCATGGCAACACCTTAAGCTGGTGTTGCACTTCGTTTGTGAACTCAGGGCATCCAGGCCAGCCGCCCGGTGCACCGGGAGCCCTGGATTCCCGCCTGCGCGGGAATGACGGCTGTGGGGCTGTGCTTTTGCCAATCCGGATCAGAAGAATTTCTGCGCCTCCGACGCCCGCGTGACCTTCATGGTGGGATCGACCTTGTAGCGATCGCCCAGCGTGTCGAACGTCGTCACCTCGCACCATTTGTAGTTGCGCCCGTCCGGGCTCGAATCGCTCGGCTCGTACTTGCCCGTCAGCGGCCCCAGGTAGCCCACGTATTTGCAGTGCTTGAACTTCAGCGAGCGGAAATAGGACGCGCCCACGCTCGCGAGCGATTTCGTCGCGGCGGTGAACGTGCCGTTCTTCACCTTGGTCTTGTGAACGTCGTCGGTGAAGACGAGCGTGCCGGTGCCGCTCACCCATTTCTTCGGCTGATCAAGCCCGCTGTAGCAGCTGTAGAACTTGAGCGTGCCGCGAAAATCGTTCCGCAGCCCCATCTCCATCAGCCGGTCGATCGAGTCCTGGATGGTGATCTTCACCACCGCGCCGTTGAGGCTGGTGGTGACATGCGGATCGCCCGGCAGGCCGTGGCCGCGCAGATAGATGCTCGATCCGTTCATCAGGTTCATCAGCAGCGGGCTGCGGCCGAGCCCCAGCGCGGCGCGCTGCGGGTTGTAGACGATGATGCGGAAGTTCTTCTCCGGCCGCTCCTGCACCCAGTTGTTCGTGCGCTCCATGAATTCGTGCGCATAGGGCGGTGGAAACGGAATGAAAATGACCCTGTCCATGCGGCAACCCCCCTGTTTGGCCGGAACTTTCCCTGATCTTGCCTGAATCTCTACGCCGCCGCCCCGGTCGGTTCAAGCCCGTACCGACCGCCGCTTCTTCACGCAACGGAGACCAAAGCATGACGATCGACCTCGCCCCCGTGGTGCAGGCGCTGCTCGCGCTCGCACTGCCCGCCCTCACCACCCTGGCCGGCATGCTGGCCGCCTACGCCATCAAGCACATCCGGTTGCAGAACAACGCCCTGCTGTCCGCCCAGATCGCCGCCGCCGCCCGGCGCGGCGCGGGCCTCGCCTTCCAGTTCCTCGCCGCCAACGCCGCCACGATGGACCATGTGGCGATCGGCAACGTCGCCATCGCCCAGGGCGCGAACTACGTGGCCGCCGCCTTCCCCGAGGCGCTGGCCGCGCTGGGCGTGACGCCGGAGCATGTGAGCGCGATGGTGCAGGCGGAACTCGGCCGCCTGCTCGCCGCCCAGCCCGCGAAGGTGGCGGCATGAACGCGCGCGCCACCACGCTGCTCGCCTGCCTGCTGGCCGGCTGCACCGCCCCGCCGCCCGCCCCGCGCGATGCCGCGCAGGCGGTGTACGAGGCCGAAGCCGCCTATGCCGCCGCCCTGTCGGTGGCCGTGCAATACCGCGCCTTGCCGGCCTGCGGCACCGATGCGCCCGCGGTGTGCGCGAACCCGGCCGTGCTGGCGCAGCTGCGGCAGGCCGACGCCACCGCCTGGGCCGCGCTGCGCACCGCACAGACGCTGGTGCAGGCCGGCGGCGACCACCCCACCTCCCTCGCCGCCGCGCAAACCGCGGTGGCCGCCTTCGCCACACTCATCGCCACGTTCGGAACCCGCAAATGACCGCCCTCGCCTTCTCCCTCGCCGCCCTCGAAGCCATCCCCGCGCTGCTGCGGGCCGGGGCGGATGCAGGCGGCTTCGCAAGCCGGGCCGCCACTGCGCTGTCCGCCATGCAGGCGGCGGGGCGGGACCCCACGGATGCGGAATGGGCTGCGCTGAATGCGCAGATCGCGGCCTTGCGCGGGCGACTGGATGGATAAGCAGTGACGCGAGTGTTTCGATTCCGAAGTTCGTGACTGATGCCGATTGGCAAAAACGTTGCCCCGCTGCCGTCATTCCCGCGAAAGCGGGAATCCAGGGCTCCCGGTCTGCCGGGGCGGCGGGCCTGGATGCCGGCCTGCGCCGGCATGACGAGTGGACAGCGGCATGAACCCGCTTACGACCGGGGCCGGTCATGGCAATGATACGAAACACTCCGCCAGAAACCCCATCACCGCCCGCACCGCCGGCGCCCGGCGCAGATCCCCGTGCACCACCAGCCACACCTCCCGCCGCACCGGCTTCGCAACCACCTCCACCCGCACCAGCCCCGCATCCGCATCGCCCAGGAAATGCGGCAGGGCGGCCACGCCCACGCCGGCGCGGGCCGCAGCGCGCTGAACCTCCAGGTCGTTCGATCGCAGCACGATCGGCCGCGCCCCGGCGGCGGCTTTCAGCCAGTCCTGCTGCACCACGCTGTCCAGGCTTTCGTCATACGCGATGAAAACGAAATCCGCCGCCGCATGCGCCGCCAGATAGGATGGCGCGGCATACAGCGCGAACCCGAACGCGCCGATCCGCCGGGCCACAAGCCGCTTCTCCGTCGGGCGGCTGAGGCGCACGGCCAGATCGGCCTCCCGGCGGGTGAGGGAGGCGGTACGCTTCTCCCCGATCAGCCGCACATGAATGCCGGGGTGCTGCGCGCGCAGGTGCTGCAGGCGCGGGGCGATGAAGGTGGCGGCCACCATCGGCGGCGCGCTGATCGAAACCTCCCCCGCCAATCCCGGTTGCGCCGCCCGTGCCGCGCGGCCGAGGGCGAAGGCGTCCTCCTCCATCCGCGCGGCGAGTGCCGCGATCCGCGCGCCATCCGCGGTGAGCGCGGAAGACCGGGGCCGCCGGTCCAGCAGTTTCAGCGCCAGTGCCGCTTCAAGTGCGGCCACTCGCCGGGCGACCGTGGCGTGATCCACCGCAAGCCGCCGCGCCGCCGCCGACAACGATCCCTCCCGCGCGAGGGCGGCGAAATGGCGCAGATCCTCCCAATCGAACATTGCGCGTTTTCTCACATCTGATGTGAATGAACAGGCAATTTCGCACAAACCGGCGCCGGCGCAAGATGGGCTATGCAACGAACGAAAAGGACAAGCCCATGGCCCGCATGATCCGCATGACCAAACCCGGTGGAACCGATGTGCTGGAGCTTGCGGATGTGCCCCTGCCTGCCCCCGGGCCGGGTGAAATCCTGGTGCGGCAGAGCGCCATCGGCATCAACTTCATCGACATCTACCACCGCACCGGCCTGTATCCGCTGCCATCCATGCCGGCGGTGCCGGGCGTGGAGGGTGCGGGCGTCGTCGTCGCGGCCGGGCCCGGCGTGGCACATGTGAAACCCGGCGATCGCATCGCCTATGCCGGCGCCCCGGTCGGCGCCTATGCCTCCGAACGGCTGCTGCCCGCCGCCCGCGCGATCCCCCTGCCGCCCGCGATCACGGATGAGGTGGCCGCCGCGGCGATGGTGAAGGGGCTCACGGCGCACATGCTGCTCACGCGCGTCTATCGCGTGGAGGCCGGCACGTGGGTCCTGGTGCACGGTGCGGCCGGCGGGCTGGGCAGCCTGCTCACCGCCTGGGCGAAGCGGCTGGGCGCGCGGGTGATCGGCACCGTCGGCTCCGGCGGCGAAACGCTGCGCAAAACCCTCGCCTGCGTGCGGCCCTTCGGCACAGTCGCCAGCATCGGCCAGCCCGCCGGCCCGATCCCGCCGATCGACGTGGAGGAATTGGGGCCGAAACGAAGCCTCTCCCTCGCCCGCCCCAGCATCATGGCGTACATCAGCGATACGGAAACCTATCGCCGCGCCGCGGCGGATGTGCTGGCGGTGCTGCAGGATGGCATCGCACCGCTGATCGGCCGTTCCTACCCCCTGGCCGAAGCCGCCGCCGCACAGGCCGATCTGGAAGCCGGGCGGACGACGGGGAGCCTGCTGCTGGTGCCGTAGGCACATGCCAGCCGGCCGACGTGCTGACCCCTCCACTCGTCATGCCGGCGCAGGCCGGCATCCAGGCCCACCGCTCCGGTAGACCGGGAGCCCTGGATTCCCGCTTTCGCGGGAATGACGAGGGAAGGCTCAGCACGTCGGCCGGCTGGCATGAACCCCTAATACACGCCCGGAACCAGCCGTGACGTCCGGGCGCGGTAGGCATCGTATTCCGTGCCGAACTGTGAACTCAGCAGCCGTTCCTCGGCATGAATGCGCGCCAGCAGAGGCAGGAGCATGAGAACGGTGAGCAGCACGCCCACGCCCGACCGGAAGGCCAGCCCCCACCCCAAGGTGCTGACGAGCAGCCCGAGATAGCTGGGATGGCGGATGATGCCGTAGGGCCCGCCGGTGACGAGCGTATGCCCGGGCTGGATCGCCACGAAGCCGCTGAAGCGCCGGCCCAGGATGAACACCGGCCACAACCGCAGCAACCCGCCGGCCGCGAGGAGAACAACGCCGATCCAGCGCATGGCATCGCCATCCAGCGTCCAGAACCCCAGCCGGTCCGTCCAGGCCGGCAGAAACCCGTCAAGCAGCCCGATCACCGTGAAGGCGATCAGGACCCAGCGGTTGCCCCGATCCTCCCGCACCCCCGAACTCAGGTTGCCCTCCGTGAAAAGCCCGAGGATGGCCAAGGCGAAAGTCACGATCGCGAGCACGGTGAGCGCCGGATGGGCGAAGAAGGCGCCGAACCCGCCCCAGCCGAGAACGGCGAGGCCGAGATAGGCGGCGGTGACCGGCACGATCAGCGCCAGGCGGAAGCTCAAGCGTGGCATTGCATTTCCTTCCCGATGAGAACCGTCATCCGATGAGCACGGCGAGCCGCTTCGGCGCGATCAGCCGGTAGCTGCGCCGGACCAGTTCGGCGATCTCCTCCCAGTCTGCCGCGCCATCAAGCCGCACGCCGATCCAGCCTTTGGGGCCGACGTAGGGTGGTGCGAAGAACCGTTCCGGATCGGCGCCGACCAGCACCGCCTGGCTGCCCGGCGGGGCCTTGCACCACAGCGAAATGCCGCCGTCATCCCGCCGCTCCATGGCGAAGATCCTGCCCCGCACACGGAATGTCGGGTGGCCCCACGTCTCCTGCTCCACCGCTTCCGGCAGGGCGAGGCAGATGGCGCGCAGCCGGTCGGCCGGTCGTTTCGGCATGGCTATTCCTCTCGGGCGGACATGAAGGCGCGGATGAAGCCGGGCTCGACGGCGACGATGCTTCCGTCGGGCAGGCCCAGGATGCGGTCCATGGCGATGCCCAGGAAGCGCGCCTCGCTCTCCAGCGCATCCAGCGCGGCCGCCGCCGCGGGCGTTCCCTCCGCCTCGATCGCGCGCGCCATCGCATCGCGGATGCCGCCGTTCAGTTGCAGCACGATCCCGGCCGCGGCCTTCGGCTCCGGCACGTCGAACACGCCTTCCGCCTTCCCCTGCGCGATGATGGCGGCGAGCACGGGCACCATCACCGGGATCACCGCGGCGTTGATGCGATGGTGGAGAATGAGGTTCCCGGGCTTGAAAAGAACATCGAACATCGCCCGCAGCCTGGGCGCATCCTCGATCTTCATCCGCCGGGACCGGGCGAAGAAGGCGTTCAGCCGCGCCAGCGCGCCAAGCCCGGGCGCCTCCAGCACATCCTCGAACCGCGCGACGGACTCCTGCGCGAGACGGGCCGCAAGCGCCTCCAGCATCTCCTCCTTGGAAGCGAAGTGATGATAGAACCCCCCCTTCGAGACCCCGGCCTTTTCGATGATGTCGCTGACGGTCGTACGCTCATAGCCGCGCTCGAAAAACAGCGCCTGAGCGAAATCGAGCAGTTCGCTCCGCCGGGCATCCGGATGCTTCACCACGCGCGGCATTCTTGCCCGGCTCCGTCCTGGAGGATCTAACAAACCATTGGTCGGTATACTGACCGACGGTCGGTTTATTGTCCAGCACCTTTCAGGGCTGCCGCGTCAGGCCGTGAAAAACGGGTCCGGCACATCCGGCGGCGGCGGCAATCCGGTCAGTCCATGAGCCGTGGCAAACGCGCGGACATCCTCCGGGAACATCAGCAGATGCTCCTCGGCGAAGGGCAGGTGCGGCAGGTATGCGCGCACGATCTGCGCGACCAGATGCGCCTGCCCGACATCGCGCGGCCGCTTCACCGGGTCTCGCGCTGGGTCTTTCAGGCCCATCCAGAGCTTGTACACCGCGAAGGCACGCGGATCGGGCACCGCCATGGGCACCGGCATCCCGTCCTCCCCGATCGCAACGGAATCGAAACGTGGCGCGTTCAGCAGCCAGCGTATGTTGTCGATCTCCGCGGCCCTCAGATCATCTTCGGCAAGGCCGGCCGGCTCGGCCTTCCAATGCGGTGTGGGCGCAGCCTTGATCAGTTCCACCGCGTAGCCATCGGCGTTCACGGCCCGGAAGGGCGCGTTGTCGGCAAGCTGGAAGGACCGGTCGGCCGCCTTCAACACATCGACGATGCGCCCGGGAACGGCGCCCTCCAGCGTCAGCCGCAGCCGGGCGCGAGCATCCAGCAGGATGTCCAGATCGCCCGTCGCCAGCAGACCGCGTCCCACCATCACCCCCGCCGCGGCCTCGTAGGCATAGATGGCGTTGGTGCCGGCAACCAGGCAGTTCCGGCCCAGCAACCCCTCCCCATCCAGCCGGCGCAATACCCGCGCGGCGATGGGCGGCACCCGCCCGAGGCCCACCGCCCGGTTGAGCCGCCCCTGCTCGGCAAGCCGGGCGGACATGGCGGCGAAGCGTTCCTTCGCCTCCGCGCGCCCCTGGTCGAACGCAGCCTTCATCCGCTCCGTCTCATCGGATCGGGGGCCGAGCGAAGTCATCTTGCGGACATGCGTGCGCGGATCGTTATAGGCCTTGACAAGATAGGCCCGCCCCTTGGTCGTTTTCCACGACAGGGCCCCAGCATGGTGCGCTCGCCGCGCCCCGGCGTCCCGCCACGCTTCCCAAAGCTGGCGCGTATCGACCAGCATCCGGCGCTGCTGGTCATTCATCGGGGCGATTTCAGCCATAGCATTGATTCCAGACGGTTTCTACGAAAATAACCGGTTTTGCATTATTTCGTAGAAACTGACCTTTTTCAACAACTTCCTCGTACCTGCCGCCCCCCCTTGCGGCCCCGCCCCCGCCATGGCCTAACCATGGCCAAGGAACGCCCCAGGAACCGCCCAAGGGATCACCATGCTGAAAACCCTCTCCCGCCTGCACACGCCGGACCTGCTGCACACGCTCGCCTCCATGGGCCATGGTGACGAGATCGTGGTGGTGGATGCGCATTTCCCCGCCGTCTCGCTCGCCCGCCGCCTCGTCCGCCTCGATGCGGCCGGGGTGCCGGAGGTGGTGGAGGCGGTGGTGGCGCTGATGCCGCTCGACGGATTCGTCCCCGATCCGGCGCTGCGGATGGAAGTGGCCGGGCGGCCGGACGAGATCCCCGCCGTGCAGGCGGAATGCCAGACGATCATAGACCGTGCCGAGCGCCGGCCCACGAAGCTTGTCGGCGTGGAGCGCCATGCCTTCTACGCCCGCGCGCGGGAGGCCTTCGCGATCGTCGTCACCGGGGAGCAGCGGCCCTACGGCTGCCTGATGCTGAAGAAGGGCGTGACGGTCCCGGTGCCTTGAAGCCATGCGCCGGCGCATCAGCATCCTCGGCATCTTCGCCGCCGACCTCACCTTCCTCACCCCGCGCCTGCCGGCCTGGGGGGAGACTGTGCTGGGCGCGGGTTTCCGCACCGGGCCGGGTGGCAAGGGCTCCAACCAGGCGCTCGCCGCCGCGCGGCTGGGCGGTGATGTGGGGCTGATCGCGCGGGTGGGGCGCGATGCGTTCGGGGAGATGGCGCGCAGCCTGCACGCCGAGGCCGGGACGGACCTTGCGGACCTCTCCGTCTCCGCCACCCACCCCACCGGCACCGCCGCCATCATTGTCGATGCCGCACGGGGGGAGAACGCCATCATCGTCGTCCCCGGCGCGGCCGGCACGCTCGCGGAAGCCGATATCACGGCGGCGGAACCGCGCATCGCCGCCTCGGCCATCTTCCTCACGCAACTGGAACTGCCGCTGCCGGTGGCGCGGGCCGGCCTCGCGCTCGCCCGCCGCCACGGCGCGCGCACCATCCTCAACCCCGCCCCGGCCGCGGCGCTGGATGATGGGATGCTCGCGCTCGCCGACATCCTCACCCCGAACGAGACGGAGGCCGGGGCGCTCGCCGGCATGGCGATCGAAACGGTGGCGGATGCCGAACGCGCCGCCCGCGCCTTGCGCACCCGCGGCGTGGGCAGCGTGATCGTCACGCTCGGCGCGAACGGCGCGCTGGTGTGCACCGCGCGGGCCACAACCCACATCCCTGCGGTCGCCACCGGCCGCGTGATCGACACCACGGGCGCGGGCGATGCCTTCAATGGCGCGTTGGCCGTGGCCCTGGCGGAAGGCGCGAGCCTGGAGGATGCCACCCGCTTCGGCGCCGCTGCCGCCGGCCTCGCCGTCACCCGCCCCGGCGCCGCCCCACCCCTCACCCGCGCCGAAATCACCGCCCTGGTATGAGGCTGGCGGGACAGGGGCGCATTTACAGCCCCCGGCCCGCCCGCGCACTCTCCGCCCCTGCCCATAGCCGGAGAGCTTCCATGCCCGCATCCGCCACCGATTCGGCCGTCTTCCGCCACATCTTCAGCACCGAAGCGATGCGCCGCGTGTTCTCGGACGAGCAGCGGGTGCAGTACTATCTGGACATCGAAGCC
>DATKQI010000306.1:0-30010 GCA_035532755.1 Acetobacteraceae bacterium | reverse complement strand
GGACATGCCGGGGGCGGACTTCGATGGCTTCCTGTCCGGCTTCCGCCAATCGCATCCCTGGCTGCCGGAGGGTCTGGCGCGGCACTACGCGCGCGCCTACGGCACACGGGCGTTGCAGCTGCTGGATGGTGCCGGCAGCCTAGCCGGGCTGGGCCGGCATTTCGGGGGACGGCTGTATGAGATCGAGGCGGACTTCCTGCGCCGCACCGAATGGGCCCGCTCCGCCGAGGACATCCTGTTCCGCCGCACCAAGCATGCACTCCACATGAAACCCACAGAACAGGACACCTTCGCCACCTGGATGGCATCGGCTTCATAGTGCCGCCCGCTTGCTCAATCCGGCGGCAACGGCGCGGTTGGGCTGAATCGAGCCACGAACTGGTGGGAATCACCCGGGTAGGTCAACACCACCTGGGTGACCGGCCGGCCGGATTGCCATGTCCGCCGTTCGACAACGAGGCACGCGGTTCCGGGAGCGATCGCAAGCATCCTGGCGATGTCCGCATCGGCATTAACGGCGCGGACGCGATGCTCCGCCTGAGTCCAGGGCGCGGCCTGGAGCAGCCAGGTTCCGGGGGGCATTCCGCAGAAATCGGCATCGAGCGCAGCAGGAATCGCCGAAAGATCGATCAGCCGATCTTCCACCAGCAGAGGTTGTTCGTTCGCCATATGGACGCCACGCAGTGCGAGAATGCGTGCCCCTGCCGCTGTATCCAGCCGCGCTCTATCGCGCGTGGTGGCGGTGCGTTCGCTGCGCGCCAGCAGATCGAACCGATACGCCGCGCCGCTCTCATGAACCTCGGCTGCGATGTCGGGGATGCGCAGCACGGTGTGCTCCACCGGTGGAGCGGCGACAAAGCTGCCGGCACGGCGGCGGCGAACGATCATTCCCCGCGTCACCAGTTCACCGAGCGCCCGGCTGACGGTCATACGCGAGCAGCCGTACTGCAGCATCAGTTCCTGTTCAGGCGGAACGCGATGCGCGGGCGGCCACCGGCCCGACCGGATAGCCTGCTCCAGATCCTGGCGAATGGATAGATAACGGGGAACCGGTGCCGCCGTCACGACGCGGCAGCAACCCGGCGGATGACATCGCGATAGCGGGCAATGATGGAATCCTGCCGGGCATGCACCCCATCCGTCACGATCACCTTTCCGCCAACCAGTACGTTCCGCACGGCCGAACGCCCGGCCGAAAAAATCCAGCCATCAATCCAGAAATCCCCGGTGCGTCCGCACAGGTCGGGATGGTTCGGGTCCAGGATCACGATATCGCCACGGCATCCAGGGGCTATGGCCCCGACAGACCGCGCAGTTGCCTGTGCGCCTCCGGTCAGCGCTGCCTCCAGCAGCCGCCGTCCGGTCGAACCTCCGTGCTCCGGCGCAAGCACATTGCGGCTGCGCTGCGCCAGTCGCTGCGCATATTCCAGTTGACGCAACTCGGCGGCGGGATCGGTCGAGATATTCGAATCGCTGCCGATCCCGATGTGTCCTTGCCGCCCGACGAAATCGGCGGTGCGGAATACGCCGTCACCCAGATTGGCCTCAGTCAACGGGCATAACCCTGCCACCGCGCCGCTGCGAGCAAGGCCTGAGGTTTCGGCCTCGGTCATGTGTGTTGCATGAATCAGACACCACCGCGGACCGATATCCGCACGCTCCAGCAGCCATTCCACTGGCCGCCGACCCGACCACGCAAGGCATTGCTCCACTTCCTTGATCTGTTCGGCGGCATGAATATGCACCGGCCCGGCCGGCGTGGCGGCTACTACCGCCGCAAGCTCCGGCGGCGAGACGGCGCGCAGCGAATGCGGCGCAATGCCCAAGGCCGCATCTGGCTGGGCGCGCAGCAGGGTGCGGCAGCGATCGACCAAAGCAAGAAATCTGTCAGGATCGTTGAGGAAGCGCCGCTGTAATGGTACCGGCGGCGCCCCGCCGAACGTGCCATGCGCATACAGGCTGGGCAGCAGGGTCAGGCCAATTCCACTCTCGCCGACTGCCGCGATGATGCGTCCGGCCATCTCGGCAAGATCGGCATAGGGTTCACCATCCGGCGCGTGATGCAGATAGTGGAATTCCGCCACGGCGGTGTAGCCGGCCTGCAGCATCTCCATATAGGCGAAAGCGGCAATGGCCTGGACGTCGTCGGGCGAGAGAACGGCGAGAAAGCGGTACATCACCTCCCGCCATGTCCAGAAATCATCCTCGTTCGGGGCACCATGCTCGGCAAGGCCGGCCATGCCCCGCTGGAACGCATGGCAGTGCAGGTTGGCAAGTCCCGGCACGGCGATGCCAGCCGGATGTTCCGCTCCCTCAGGCCGTGCATCCGTGGCGATCGCGGTGATCGAACCGTCAGTGATGCCGATCCGCACGTCCCGCGCCCACCCCCCAGGCAGCAGCGCATGATCGAAGAAAAACTCGCTCATCGTTCATCTCCTGCCCGGCACCGCTCGACAAGGTGGGTGCTTGCCCATTATGTATAGACAATTGATCGGGATGGACAGAGCAGGCCTGCATGCGGTTCGACAAAATCTGGCTTGATGCCTGCCTTGCGACCCTGGCTCCGGGCCAGGCAGGGCTTGGCGTGGTGAAGGGCGCAGCACTGGCCGTTCTGGACGGACGCATCGCCTTCGCCGGCCCGATGACGGACCTGCCGGCAGATTGGGACGCCGCGGAGCTTACAACCCTGGATGGACGTTGGATCACGCCAGGATTGATCGACTGCCACACCCATCTGGTATTTGCGGGCAACCGTGCGGACGAGTTCGAACGGCGGCTGGAAGGGGACAGCTACGAGCAGATCGCGCAGGAAGGGGGTGGAATTCGCGCCAGCGTACGCGCCACCCGCGCCGCGGATGAGGCAACACTGCTCATCGCCAGCCTGAAACGGCTCGACCGCCTGCTGGCCGAGGGTGTGACTACGATCGAGATCAAATCCGGCTATGGCCTGGACCATGAGACCGAAGCGCGGATGCTCCGCGTGGCCCGCCAACTCGGGCGGCAGAGGGCAGTGGACGTGCGGACCAGCTATCTTGGCGCGCATGCGTTGCCCGAGGAATACGGCGGCGACAAGGACCGCTACATCGACGATATCTGCTCGCGCATCCTGCCAACGATTGCCCGTGAAGGGCTGGCTGACGCAGTGGACGCATTTTGCGAGCGCATCGCCTTCTCGCCAGCGCAGGTTGGTCGCGTGTTTGATGCGGCCCGCGGGTTGGGCCTGCCGGTGAAGCTGCATGCCGACCAGCTATCGAATCTCGGCGGTGCCGCCCTGGCCGCGCATCACGGGGCACTCTCCGCCGACCATCTGGAATATTGCGATGACGCCGGGGCGACGGCACTTGCTGCCGCCGGCACCGTGGCCGTGCTGCTGCCCGGCGCATTCTATATGCTGCGTGAGCCACAAGCCCCGCCGGTGGCGGCGTTTCGCCGACACGGCACGCGCATCGCGATCGCGACGGATTGCAACCCGGGAACGGCACCGATGGTCTCCCTGCTGCTGGCGATGAACATGGCCGCAACGTTATTCCGGCTGACGGTGACGGAGGTCATCGCCGGCGTGACCCGCGAAGCCGCGCGCGCACTCGGCGCTTTTGCGGATCGCGGCTCCCTCGAAACCGGCAAACGTGCCGATTTGGCCATATGGGATGTGGAGAAGCCGGTGCAGATTTTTCATGAACTCGGTGCCAATCCGCTGTGCGCCTGCATCCGGAGTGGCGCATGACCGCGTCCGTCGTGCTTGTTCCCGGAGCCGTTCCGCTCGCGGCGTGGCGGCAGATCTATCGTGGGGCAGGCGCGGCACTCGATCCGGTGTGCCGCCCACGCGTGGAAGCCGCCTCGTCCATGGTGGCACGCATCGTGACGCGTGATTCCCCAGTGTACGGCATCAACACCGGCTTTGGCCGCCTTGCCACGGTGGGCATTCCGCAGGCTGATCTCGCCACGCTGCAGCGCAATCTCGTACTCTCGCATGCGGCGGGTGTGGGGGAGGTTCTGCCGGAAGCAGTCGTCCGACTGATGATGGCTTTGAAGATCGCGAGCCTAGCTCAAGGCCATTCGGGTGTCCGATGGAGCACCATCGAGACGATCCAGACAGCGCTGACGCGGGGCGTGCTGCCAATGATCCCCGGACAGGGTTCGGTGGGCGCATCCGGAGACCTCGCACCGCTCGCTCACATGACAGCGGCGCTGATGGGTGAAGGAGAGGCAACGCATGGCGGGCGAACATTGCCCGCCACGACTGCACTGGCCGAAGCCGGCCTCGCACCGCTGACGCTTGGCCCGAAAGAAGGCTTGGCTCTTCTCAACGGAACGCAGACATCTTGCGCACTGGCTCTGTCCGCCTTGTTCGATGCGGAAACGGTGTTGCGCAGCGCCATCGTCACCGGTGCGCTGTCAACTGATGCGGCGCGTGGCTCGGATGCGCCATTCGATGCCCGCATCCAGTTGCTGCGGGGCCATCGTGGGCAGATTGAAGTCGCGGCGGCGTTGCGCGCATTGATGGAAGGCAGCGAGATCAGGGCATCGCATCGTTTCAACGACAACCGCGTGCAGGACCCGTATTGCCTGCGCTGCCAACCCCAGGTGGCGGGCGCCTGTCTGGATATTCTGCGGCAGGCGGCGGCCACGCTGTTGACAGAAGCGAACGGAGTTTCCGACAATCCGCTGTTGTTTCCGGAACAGAACGAGGTGATCTCTGGCGGCAACTTCCATGCCGAGCCTGTTGCCTTCGCCGCCGATATGATCGCGCTTGCGCTGTGCGAAATTGGCTCCATTTCGGAACGCCGGATCGCGATGCTCACCGATCCGACATTGTCGCTTCTGCCTGCTTTTCTTACCCCCAATCCCGGCCTGAACTCGGGATTCATGATCGCCCAGGTAACGGCCGCCGCACTTGTGGCGGAAAACCGACAGCGGGCGACACCCGCGAGCGTCGATTCCATCCCCACATCGGCCAATCAGGAGGATCACGTCTCCATGGCCGCACACGGCGCGCGGCGGCTGCACGCCATGATGGACAACGTGATTTCCGTTGTCGGGATCGAATTCCTGGCCGCAGCGCAAGGTTGTGATTTCCACACCCCATTGCGCTCTGCCGCGCCGCTGGAGCGCGCGCGGGCCTGCCTGCGCGCCGTGGTGCCGAAGCTCCAGGACGATCGCTTCATGGCGCCAGACATTGCCGCCGCCGCTGCCCTTATCCGCTCCGGAGCCATCATCGAAGCAGCAGGCTCCGCGCTTCTTCCCGCGATTGCCGAGGAGCCTGCTCCATGACGGTACGGCCGAACCAGCGCGTGATTCGCGCCCCCCATGGAACCGCGTTGAGCGCGAAGACATGGCAGACGGAAGCGCCGCTGCGCATGCTGATGAACAACCTCGACCCCGACGTCGCTGAAAAGCCCGGCGAGCTTGTCGTCTATGGCGGCATCGGCCGCGCCGCGCGCGATTGGCAGAGTTTCGACCGTATCGTCGCCAGCCTGCGCGCGCTGGAAGCCGATGAAACGCTGCTGGTGCAGTCCGGCAAGCCCGTCGGCGTGTTCCGTACGCATGCGGATGCGCCGCGCGTGCTCATCGCCAACTCGAACCTCGTCCCGCATTGGGCGACGTGGGAGCATTTCCACGAACTGGATCGCAAAGGCCTGATGATGTACGGCCAGATGACAGCCGGTTCGTGGATCTATATCGGCAGCCAAGGCATTGTGCAGGGCACTTACGAAACCTTTGTGGAGGTCGGCCGCCGCCACTATGGCGGCGATCTCACGGGCCGCTGGATTCTCACCGCCGGCCTCGGTGGTATGGGCGGGGCGCAGCCGCTCGCCGCCACCATGGCCGGCGCCTCCTGCCTCGCCATCGAATGCCAGGCCTCGCGCATCGAGATGCGGCTGCGTACCCGCTATCTCGATGTGTCGGCCGCGACGCTGGACGAAGCACTCACGATCATCAACCGTGCCGGTGCCGAAAAAAAAGCGGTTTCGGTCGGCCTGCTCGGCAATGCGGCCGAGATCTTTCCCGAACTCGTCCGCCGCGGCATTCGCCCCGACATGGTGACAGATCAGACATCCGCACATGATCCGTTGAACGGCTACCTGCCGAAGGGCTGGTCGCTCGCCGAGTGGGAAACCCGACGAGAGCGGGAGCCGGATGCGGTCGTCAGTGCCTCCCGCACGTCGATGGCCGAACAGGTGCGCGCCATGCTCGCCTTCCATCGCATGGGCGTCCCCACGCTCGATTATGGCAACAACATCCGGCAGATGGCGAAGGAAGCCGGCGTGGCCGATGCGTTCGATTTCCCCGGGTTCGTACCCGCCTACATCCGCCCGCTGTTCTGCCGCGGCATCGGCCCGTTCCGCTGGGCGGCACTGTCCGGCGATCCGGAGGATATCTACCGCACGGACGCGAAAGTGAAGGAGCTGCTGCCCAACCACCGCCACTTGCACCACTGGCTGGACATGGCGCGCGAGCGGATCAGCTTCCAGGGCTTGCCAGCTCGCATATGCTGGGTGGGCCTCGGTGATCGTCACCGCATCGGCCTCGCGTTCAACGACATGGTGGCGAGGGGCGAACTCGGCGCGCCAATCGTGATCGGCCGCGATCACCTTGATTCCGGCTCCGTCGCCAGCCCGAACCGGGAAACCGAGGCAATGGCAGACGGTTCGGATGCTGTTTCCGACTGGCCCTTGCTGAACGCGCTGCTGAACTGCGCGTCCGGCGCCACCTGGGTCTCGCTCCATCACGGCGGCGGCGTCGGTATGGGCTTCTCCCAGCACGCCGGGATGGTGATCGTCTGTGACGGGACGGAGTTCGCCGCGCGCCGGATCGCCCGCGTGCTGTGGAACGATCCGGCCACGGGCGTGATGCGTCATGCCGATGCCGGCTACGAGGATGCGATCACCTGCGCCCGCGAACAGAAATTGAACCTGCCCAGCCTTGCCTGATCAACCTTGCCTGATCCGCCCCGCGTGATACCGTGACCAACCGAAACAACAACTGTCCGTCCGGGAAAGGATCAACCTCCATGCGTCGTCGTCAGATCATCCTGGCTTCGGCCGCCACCCTTGCGCTTCCGGCCATCGGGCGCGCGGCGACGATGCCGAAAATCACCATCGGCATGTCCGGCTGGACCGGCTTCGCTCCTCTCACGCTCGCGCAGGATGCCGGCCTGTTCAAGCAGCAGGGGATCGATGTCGTCACGAAGTTCGTCCCGCAGAGCGGGCGCAACCTTGCACTGATGTCGGGCGCGCTGAACTGCGTCGTCACCACCATCGATACGATGATCACCTGGGCCTCAGGCGGCGTGCCCCTCACACAGATCCTGGTGCTGGACAAATCGAAGGGAGCGGACGGCATCGTCTCCAAGGCGTCCATCACCACGGTGGCGGGGTTGAAAGGCAAAAGCGTTGCGGTGGATGCACCGGGAACCACGCCGTATTTCATGCTGGCCTACGTGCTGTACAAAAATGGCATGTCCGTGAAGGATGTCCGCGCCGCCACGCTCGATCCGCAGACCGCCGCCCAGGCGTTCATCGCCGGCAAGTTCGATGCGGCATCCACCTACGAACCGTACCTTTCGGAGGTTCGCAAACTCGGTCCGGCAAAGGCGCGCATCCTGGTCAGCTCCATCCAGTATCCGATCATCATGGACACGATGGCGCTGGAAACCGGGTTCCTCGCGAAACACCCCGATGCGGTCAAGGCGCTCGTGAAAGGCTGGTATGCGGCTCTCGATATGATCAAGCGGGAGCCCGACAAATCCTTCGCGATCATGGGCAAGCGGGTGAAGCAGAGCGGACCGGCCTTCAAATCCTCCGCGTCCTACTTGCAATGGCAGGATCAGGCACTGAACAAGGCTTACATGGCCGGTCCGATGCAGGCTTTCACGAAGGAGGCCGCCACAGTGCTGCTGCAAACTGGGGTCATCAAGAAGATCCCCGATCTGAGCAAGCTACTCGACACGCAGTTTGCCTGACGGCATGCGCCCGCTCGTTCCCATCTCCGGCACCGCGCGGGCGGTGCTGGGGGTGGCAGCTTTCACCCTGTTCATCGCTTTCTGGGCGGCGATCACGGAATCCGGTCTCGTCCAACCCCTGTTCCTGGCCTCGCCGGTCAAGGCGGCGCTCTCCGGCTGGTCGCTGTTTACGCGGTACGATTTTTCATACGATATCGCGATGACTGTCTGGCGCGTATTCGGCGGCTTTGCGATCGCGGCCGCCATTGGCTTGCCCCTCGGCCTCGCCATGGGTGCATTCAAAAGCGTGGAGGCGTTCTTCGAACCCTTCGTCAGCTTTGCCCGCTACCTGCCGGCCAGCGCCTTCATTCCGCTGCTGATCCTGTGGCTGGGCGTGGGGGAGGGGCAGAAGCTCGCCCTGATCTTCCTCGGCACGTTTTTCCAGATCGTCATCATGGTCACGGTCATCGCCGGCAGCACCCGCGTGGATCTGGTGGAGGCCGCCTATACGCTCGGCGCCGGTTCCCGCAGCGTTCTCCGCCGCGTCATCCTGCCCGCCGCGGCGCCGCAAGTCGCGGAAACGCTGCGTCTCGTGCTCGGCTGGGCCTGGACCTATGTGATCGTGGCCGAACTCATCGGCGCGTCTTCCGGCATCGGGCACATGATCATGGATAGCCAGCGCCTGCTGGATACGGGACAGATGATCTTCGGCATCTTCACCATCGGCGTGATCGGCCTGATCTGCGACCTGCTGTTCCGCCGTCTCAACCGCCGTCTGTTCCCCTGGGCATCATTGTGAGCTTCCTGTCACTGCGCGGCATTGGCCGCACCTTTCCCGGCCTGCGCGGGGGCGCACCCACGCTCGCGCTGAAGCCCGTGGACCTGGCGATGGAGCGGGGGGAGTTCGTGGCCATCCTCGGCCCGTCCGGTTGCGGAAAATCCACGCTGCTGCGCATCGTCGCCGGGCTGGACCAGCCAAGTTCCGGGGAGGTCGTGCTGAACAAGGCACGCATCTCCGCCCCAGGTGCCGATCGCGGGATGGTGTTCCAGTCCTACACGCTGTTCCCGTGGCTCACCGTGGAACAGAACATCCGCTTCGGCCTTGCCGAGCGCAAGGTGGTCGTGGCGGAGCAGGCGCGCATCGCGGCGGAACTGATCGGCCGCGTCGGGCTGCGCGGGTTCGAACATCACTGGCCGCGCCAGCTTTCGGGCGGCATGCAGCAACGCACCGCGCTCGCCCGCGCCCTTGCCAACGACCCGGCGATGCTGCTGCTCGATGAACCTTTCGGCGCGCTCGATCACCAGACCCGTGAACTGATGCAGGAGCTTCTGGCCGAAATCTGGCAGGCGGACCGCAAGACCGTGCTCTTCGTCACGCATGATATCGACGAAGCCGTGTTCCTCGCCGGCCGGGTGATCGTGATGACAGCGCGGCCCGGTGCGGTGAAGCTCGATCTGTCGATCCCACTGCCATGGCCGCGCCCCTACACGATCAAGACCACGCCGGAATTCGCCGCCCTGAAGGCGCGGCTGATGGAGGAAATTCGCGAGGAAGTCCGCAAGGCCGCCGCTTTCGGCTGATCACGCCGCCCGCGCAGCTACTTGATCGCCCCCACCGTGAGCCCCTTCACCAGATAGCGTTGCAGCCAGGCGAACAGGATCGCAACCGGAACCGTCGCCACAAGTGCCGCCGCCATCACCTGGTTCCACTCCACGGAATACCGCCCGGCCACCAGGTTCACCACCTGCAGCGTGATCGTCTGCTTGCTGGGGGATCGCAGCATGGTCAGCGCCACTGTGAACTCGTTCCAGCCGTTCACGAAGGTCACGATCGCCGTCACCGCAATCGCCGGCACCGCCATCGGCAGAAAGATGCGCATCACCGCGTGCGGGCGCGTGCAGCCGTCAATCCACGCCGCCTCCTCCAGATCGCGCGGAATGGATGCGAAGTAGGAGGAGAGCATCCACACCGCGAAAGCGATGTTGAACGCGCCATAGATCACGATCACCACCAGCCGCGTGTTCACCAGCGTGCCGCCGGCAAACGGCACCGCGGCGGCCATGCGGAACAGCCCCAGCACCAGCAGGATGGGGGATAGCATCTGCGTCACCAGCAGGAACTGCCGGTACAACCCCTTGCCCGCAAACGGCAGGCGGGAAAGCGCATAGGCCGCCGGCACCGCCACGGCGAGTGCCAGAATGGTGGCGCCCATGCTGATGATCAGGCTGTTCGCCAGCGCCGAGCCGAAATTCGCGGCCTTCCACATCGCCGCGAAATTGCCCCAGTCGATATGCTGCGGCAGCCAATGCGGCGGAAACTGCAGCACCTCGCTGTTCGGCTTCAGCGCGGTGGACAGCATCACCAGGAACGGGAAGATGATGATGACGATCAGTGGCGAAAGCGCCAGCCAGCACCATGTGCTTTTGCGAGCGGATCTGCCCTGCATCACGCAGCCTCCTCGCGCTGCATGCGCACATAGACCATGGTGATCGCGAACACGATTACCAGCATCGCCAGCGACACCGCCGCCGCCGGGCCGGGCCGGCCCAGCCGGAACGCGAGCTGATACAGATACGTCACCAGGATATGCGTGGAATTGTCCGGCCCTCCCTGCGTCATGATCCAGATGATCGGAAAGGAATTGAACACGTAGATCACGTTCAGCACGATGGCGATGTTGATGAACGGCCTCAGCATCGGCAGCGTCATCCAGCGAAACTGCTGCACCCGGCTCGCCCCGTCGATCCGCGCCGCTTCGTAGATCTCCGTCGGGATGGAAGATAGTCCACCCAGGAAGATCGTTACCGTGAACGGCACGGAAACAAGGATGCCCACGGCAATCTCGATGGGAAAAGCGGTGGAGGCGCGCGCCATCCACTGTATCGGGTGCCCGATCACCCCGATCTGCTGGAGAATCGCGTTGACCATTCCGTAATCGCCGTTGAACGACCATAACCACACGATCGCCGCCATGGAGAGGGAGATGGACCACGGCAGCATCACGATCGTGCGCGCGATGCCTCGGCCATGAAAATCCTGCACCAGGATCAGCGCCGTCGGCACCGACACGAGCACGGTGCCGCCAACCACGGCGATCGTCCATTCCAGCGTGCGCAGCACCGCTTGCAGAAACACCGGATCGGCGAACACATGCGCGAAATTCGCAAACCCGACGAACCCGCGCACGATGCCGAAGCGGGAGACGCTGTGCAGCGATATCCAGATGATGTCGAAGAACGGATAGCCGATGATGATCACCGCCAGCACCATGCTGGGCAGGATCAGCAGCAGCGGCGCACCGGCCCGCAGGCCGACGGTGCGGCCGCTCACGCCGTCGCTCCGGCCTGTCCTGCCAGCATCGCCCGCCGCATCGCTGCGGCGGGCGTCACCGGCACTTGGCAGGCAGCCGTCACTTCCCCAGGGCCCGGTCGGCCTGCGTCTGCGCCAGCTTCAGCGCCGCCGCCGGCTGCGCCTTGCCCAGATAGACGGATTGCACCGCATCCGTCACTGCCTTGGCGACACCGGACCAGCCGCGAACGGTCGGCGCGAACTGCGCCTTCGGCAGCAGCTTCACGAAGATCTGCAGCCGCTTGTTGTTCGCGAAATACGGATCGGTCGCCTCGGCCTTCGTCGTCGGCAGGAAGCCCTCTCCCTTGGTGAAGGCCACGCGCGGCCCCTTGGTGAACAGGAAGTCCAGGAACTTCCAGGCCGCCTTCTTCACCTTGGAGTTCTTGAACATCACGATCGAATCGGTCACGGCATAGGTCGCCTGCGTCGCGCCCGTCGGCACCGGGCAGATGCCGTACTTCAGTTTCGGCGCTTCCTTGGCGATCTGGTTGATCAGAAACGGCGCGGTGATCATCATGCCCACCCGACCCTGCTTGAACAGGTTCTGCACGTCCTCGCGCGTGTAGTTGGTCACGCCCGGCTGGGTCAGCTTGTCGTCGATCATCGTCTTGTAGAGAGTCAGCGCCTTCACGCCCGCAGGTGAATCGAACCCGGCCTTGCCCTGCGCGTTCAGCAGCTTGCCGCCGTAACTCCACAGCGCGTAATACCAGTACACATCGGTCTCGATGGCCTTGCCCTGCAGCCCGAAGCCGTAACCCCCGGCCGCCTTGATCTTCTTGGCAGCGGCAACCACGTCATCCCACGTCTTCGGCCCGTTCGGGAATCCGGCCTTCGTCAGCATCGCCTTGTTGTAGAACATCGCCCGCGCCGATGCGGCGATGGGCAGGCCATAGATCTTGCCGCCGATGTTCGCGGGCTTCAGGAACGTGCCGATAAAGCGGCTCTTGAAGGCGGGCGTCATGAACTTGTCGAGCGGCTGGGCAATGCCGTCCTTCACGAAGCTCAGCAGCCAGCGCGTGCCGATGATGGACAGATCCGGGTTGGTGCCGCCCGAAATATCCGTCTGCAACGTCTGCAACAGCGTGTCCCAGTTCACCACGTCGATCTTGATGGTGATACCCGGGTTCTTCTTCTCGAATTCCTTGGCCATCTTGTTGAAATACGGCCCGGTCGCCGCGCTGTAGTAGGCCGCCGTCACGTGCACGGTCTGCGCCCGTGCCGCCAGCGGCATCAGTGCCACCACGCCGGCTGCCGCCGTCAGCGCGAGCTGACGCATCGCGCGAATATCCCCCAGTTTCATCCCCGTTTCCTCCTGTTCGACGGAACACGCACGCCCAGGCCATGGTGCCGCGCCAATCGCGCCGGCATCATGCGCCATTCTGCACCGGTAGGGCCCATGGGCACAGCCGCATAAGCCCCCGTTGTCTTCTCCCGCCACTCCAGCCTAATTAATTCGAGATTTCAAGTATCCCCTGGCAGGCGGGCGCCAGGCGGGCGGAACGGGAAGGAGATTGCCATGCCCTCTCTCATGGAAGCCGAAGCGAAATCCGCGCCCGAGGCCGTGGCCCGCCAGCTCGCGGCGGATGCGCCCCGCTGGGCGGAACTCGGCGCGGTCCTACGGGCCGCGCCGCCACCCGCGGTGCTCACCATCGCCCGCGGCAGCTCGGATCACGCAGCCGCCTATCTGGCCTACCTGGCCATGGCCCGCCTTGGCCGGCCGGTGGTTTCGCTGCCGATGTCCCTGGTCACGCTCTACAATGCCCCGCTCGCTGTCGCCCGCATGCTCGCCGTCGCCATCTCCCAATCCGGCCAGAGCCCCGATGTGGTGGAAACGCTGCGTGGCCTGGGCGGGGCAGGGGCCACCACGGTCGCACTGGTGAACGATACGGGCTCTCCGCTTGCCGCCGCGGCCTCCTGGTGCTTCGGCCTCGCCGCGGGGCCGGAGCGTTCGGTCGCGGCAACGAAAAGCTATATCGCAAGCCTGCTCGCCGCCGCCCGCCTCGTCGGCCACTGGCAGGACGATCCGGCTCTGCTCTGCCATCTGCGGGAACTGCCCGATCATCTCGCTCGCGCGGCCAGGGCAGATTGGTCCGCTGCGCTGCCGCTGCTCGCCCCATCCCAGCGCGTCCTGCTAGTCAGCCGTGGCCTCGGCCTGCCGATCGCGCAAGAGGCGGCGTTGAAACTGAAGGAAACCTGCGGCCTGCATGCCGAGGCATTCAGCGGCGCGGAACTGCGCCACGGCCCCATGGCGCTGGTGGCGGCAGGCGTTCCAGTACTCGTCCTGGCCATGCGCGGCCCCACGCTTCCCGGTCTCGTCGCACTCGCGGCGGATCTGCGCGCGCAGAGCGGGTCTGTGCTGTTGGCCGCCCCCGATGGCGTGCCGGGGCGCGATCTGCCCATGCCAGGTACATCCGCGCCCGATCTCGATCCGATCGCCGCAGTGCAGGCTTTTTACGGCCTTGCCGCCGCGCTCGCGGAGGCGCGGGGTCTCGATCCGGATCAGCCGCCGAATCTCAGCAAGGTCACGCGCACGCTGTAGGCACTGGCGCGGCGACGGGCTCATGGCATGATCGCGCCATGACAGACCCTCGCCTGCATTCCGCCGCCACGCAGCGCAACCGCGGCCCGATCCTCGCCGTGCTGAACCAGCATCTTCCGCAAAGTGGCCGGGTGCTGGAGGTCGCCAGCGGCTCGGGCGAGCACATCATCCATTTGGCCGGGGCATTCCCCGCGCTGTCGTTCCAGCCAAGTGACCCGAGCGCCGAGGCGCGGGCCAGCATCGACGCGCGGATCGCCGATGCGGGGCTTGCGAATGTCCGCCCCGCCATCGCTCTGGATGCCGCCGGCGCGTGGCCGGTCCTGCCTATGGATGCGGTCCTGTGCATCAACATGGTGCACATCTCCCCGTGGGAGGCCACGATCGGCCTGATGCAGGGCGCCGCGCGCACACTGGTGCCGGGCGGGCTGCTCTATCTCTACGGCCCATATCGGCGCGCGGGCCGCCACACCGCCCCCAGCAACGCGGAGTTCGACCGCAGCCTGCGCGCACGCAATCCGGCCTGGGGCGTGCGCGATCTGGAAGCGGTCACGGATCAGGCCGCGGCGAATGGCCTCGCGCTCGCCACCGTCGAGCCGATGCCCGCGAACAACCTGTCGGTGATCTTCCGAAAATAGGCGGAGAGGTCGGAGCTTGGCGCGGCGGGGCGCCTCGGCACCCCGCCGCCCTGGTTCTGCCGCTCCAGCCTACTTCGGCAGCGTGAAGATCGCGATCGCGTCGCCAAGCGGGTAGCTAAGCTGGAAATTGCCGCCCGCCGCAACCGCGATGTACTCGTGGCCGTTCACCTGATAGGCCACGGGGGGCGCGTTCACGCCGGCCCCGAGATTGAACCGCCAGAGCAGCTTGCCGCTGGTGGCGTCGAAGGCGTCGAACCAGCCATTGCCCTCGCCCGTGAAGACGAGATTGCCGGCGGTCGCGAGCGCGCCGCCGATCATCGGCTGCGGCAACGGATCATTCCAGGCAATCTTGCCGGTGTTCACGTCGATCGCGGTGAGCGTCCCGTCCTGCAGCCCGCCCGGAACGTTGGCGAACGTGCTGCCGAGCCGGATCAGGCCGGGAATATTGGGCGTGGTTGCCTCGGTCTTGAAGGTCATGAACTGGTTCATGCCAAGAACGTAGGTGAAGTGCGTCAGCGGCGAATAGGCGGGCGGGGACCACTCGCTGCCGCCATTGGCGCCGGGCAGGCTCCGCACGCCCGCGATCGTCGGCTTGGCGAACATGTTCTTCTGCTGGTCGAATGGCTCGGACTTGCGGATCAGCTTTCCGGTCTCGCGATTGACGATATAGAACCACGCCGTCTTGCCGGCTTCCCCGGCCGCGGGAACCATCTTGCCGTTGTCCATGGCATCGAACAGCACGACATTGCTGACCGCGTCATAGTCCCAGACATCGTGCGGAACTTCCTGATAGTACCAGGCAAGCGCGCCGGTCTTCGCATGCAGCGCAACGATCGAATCGGAGTAGAGGTTGGCGCCTTTGCGCACCTTGCCGTTGAGGTCAGGATTGGGATTTCCGGTCGAGAAGATCACAAGGCCGCGCTTCGTGTCGATCGCCGGGGTGGTCCAGTTGGCGGCACCGCCGCGCTTCCAGGAATCGCCGGCCCAGGATTTCGGCTCGGTGGTCTCGAAGCGCCAGGCCTGCTTGCCGTCGGTCGCGGTGTACGCGGCTACGAAGCCGCGGGTCGCCCACTCGCCGCCGGCGCTGCCGATGATCACCATGCCGCCATAGGCTTGCGGCGCCATCGTCTCGGAATAGCCGATCTTCGGATCGGCGACCTGGTCGGACCACGCGAGCTTGCCGGTCTTCGCATCGAGCGCGATCAGATGATCGTCGATCGTGACGAAAAAGACCTTCCCGTACGCGGCGACAACGCCCCGGTTGACCGGTCCGCAACAGATATGATTGGCATGATCGTCATGGACATAGCGCCACATCTCCCGCCCCGTGGCGGCGTCCATCGCGATCACGGCCTGCTTGCTGTTGACCATCGGGGTCGTGATGTACATCACGCCATTCACCACCACCGGCGTCGTCTCGAAGCTCGCCGTGAATCCCGTCTGCGCGATCGCGACCGGAACCAGTTTCGCGACGTTGCCTGCGTTGACCTCTTTGAGTGGCGAGAAGCGATCGTTCGTGTAGCCGTGGCCGGAATTCGTCCAGTTGGCGCCGCCCGGATCGCTCAGCATCGCGTCGGTGACATTGACATCCGCCGTGACTTTGGGCGAACTCGCAACCGCGACATTGCCGCCGCTTTCCGATGGTTGTGTTGCGGTCTGGGCCGCACGCGCCATCGGCCCGAGGCCGAACGCGACCAGAAACGCCGCAACGGCCACGCCCGAAGAGTTGCGGCGCCATCCCGGCAGCCGTTTCTCCAGGGTCGATTTTTGAGTCTTCATCCGTTCCTCCTGTTGCAGATTTTTTGGGTTTGCTGCCGCGGGCATCCCTCCCGACGCGCTTCGCGCAGGTCGGCCCGTTCAGTGTTGTTTCGGATACGGCAGCATCTCGACGCAGCCGGCCGATTGCGCATCCAAGGGGGTTGCCCCGGCGGGATAGCCGTTCACCGAAAGAATGTAGGAGAACACGTCCTGGTATTGCGCCTTGGTCAGGCTGCCGGGCGTGTTGTACGGCATCTGGGAGGAAATGAAGGCGAGGAGTTGGCTGCCGGTGATGTGCGTGAACTGGAGCCAGGCCAGGAATTGTGCGCCGGCGAGCGGGGGCCCTGCATCGCCCGAAAGATCGGCTTTATGGCAGGAAGCGCATTGCTGATCGAAGACCGTCTTGCCCTGGGCGGCCTGGGCAACGCCGTAGAAGCCGGCGCGCGGCGCCGGGCAGGCGGCAACGACACCGCCCGTCGCCGCGATGAGCGCGACGACAACCGGCATGAATGTGCATCGCAGCCCACGGAATAGCCGCCTCGACGCCATTCCTCCCCATCCCTGTTCGACATTCCCCGAACGGGCATCCGGCCGGCGGTTCGCAGAGGAAAGTAGCCTTGATCGGCGCGGGAGCGCAACGTTGATCTCGCCCGCGCGGTCATGGCGGGGAGATGCTGCCGAGCCTGCCCAAGATCAGGTCGTCGAGAGCCGCCTTGCACTCATTCCGCGCCACCCGCCCGTCGCGTGAATTCGTCCTTCAGCACCGGATACAGCCGCCGATATTGCGCAAGCCGCGGCGCCAGCGCAGCCGCGAGGCCGGCATCCGGCTCCTGAGTGCGCGCCACCGGCGGGATGGTGCAGACCTCCACGATGCCGCCATCCCCGGCTGCGAGCCGGGCAAGCCGTGCGGCCCCCAGCGCCGGCCCGATCTCCGCGCCCGCATGCCACACCAGCGGCCGGCCCAGCGCGGCCGCCAGGATTTCGCCCCACAACCGGCTGCGTGCCCCGCCACCGATCACCGACAGCGCCCCGCGCCCTGTGCCGCCCTCCTCCAGCGCCGCCAGCCCGTCGGCCAGCGCGAACGCCACGCCTTCCAGCACGGCGCGCGTCAGCTCCGCCCGCCCGGTGCCGGCGGTGAGGCCGAAGAACACGCCTGCGGCGTTGGCATCAACATGCGGCGTCCGCTCGCCGGACAGATAAGGCAGGAACACCGGCAGCCGATCGGCACGCAGGTCGGCCCCTGTTGCCTCCGCCAGCAGAACCGCCTCGTCCGCGGCACCCGTCAGCCGCGCCAGCCAGGTCAGGCACCCGGCGGCGGACAGGATCACCGCCATCCGGTGCCACGTATCGGGCAGGCAATGGCAGAAGGCGTGCACGCCATGGTCCGGCGCAGGGGCGAACGCGGCATCGGTCACGAACACCACGCCCGAGGTGCCGAGGGAAACGAAGCCTTGCCCCGGTGCGACGCAGCCGATGCCAATCGCGCCCGCCGCATTATCCCCGCCGCCGCCCGCTACCAGGCAACCCGGCGGCAGCCCCCATGCCTCCGCTACGGCCGGAACAAGACGCCCGGCCGGCGCGGTGCCTTCCACCAGCCCGGGCATCTGCCGCTCGCTCAGCCCCGTCGCGTCCAGCAGCGCGCCGGACCATCGCCGTGCGCCCACATCCAGCCACAGCGTGCCGGAGGCGTCGGACATGTCGGACAACGCCTCGCCGGTCATCCGCAGCCGCAGCCAATCCTTCGGCAGCAGCACCCGTTCGGTCGCGGCGAAAACCTCCGGTTCGTGCCGGCGCACCCACAGCAGCTTGAGCGCGGTGAAGCCCGGCATCGCGATATTGCCGGCAATCCGCCGGGCGAGCGGATCGAGGGCCGCGCATTCGCCGGCCGAACGTCCGTCATTCCACAGGATCGCCGGCCGCAGCACCCGCCCGGCCCGGTCGAGCAGCACCGCGCCATGCATCTGCCCGGACAACCCGATGCCGCGCACGGCGTCCAGGCGCACCTGCGCCCGCAGCGCGTCGATCGCGGCACCGCACGCCGCCCACCAATCCGCCGGGTCCTGCTCGCTCCACAGCGCATGCGGGCGCGACACCTCGAGCGGGGCGGCGGCCTGCGCCACCACCACGCCGGCGTCGTCGATCACCACCGCCTTCACGCCGGAGGTGCCGAGATCAATTCCGAGGTGCATCCAATTTCTCCCGCATTCGGCGGGAGGCTAGCGGCGCACCGGGCCGGGCTCAAATCCCGGCAGGCGCGCCGCCATTGTCAAGCCACCGCGGCCAGTTCCCGCAGCCGGTGGGCCGCCGCCACCATGTTGGCCAGTGCCGGGCGCACTTCCTCCCAGCCACGGGTCTTCAGCCCGCAATCCGGGTTCACCCAGATCTGCCACGGCTCCAGATGCTGCGCGGCTCGTCGCAGCAGCTCCTCCATTTCGTCCGTGCCGGGCACCCGCGGGCTGTGGATGTCCCATACCCCCGGCCCGATCTCGTTCGGGTAGCGGTTGCGGGCAAAGCCCTCCAGCAGCTCCATGCGGCTGCGCGTCGCCTCGATGCTGATCACATCGGCATCCATCGCCGCGATCTCGGGCAGGATGTCGTTGAAATCGGCATAGCACATGTGCGTGTGGATCTGCGTCTCGTCGGCCACCCCACTGCTGGCCAGCCGGAAGCTGCCCACCGCCCATCGCAGGTATTCCGCCCGGTCGGCCCCACGCAGCGGCAGCCCCTCGCGCAAGGCGGGTTCGTCGATTTGGATGATGCCGATGCCGGCCGCTTCCAGATCCGTCACCTCGTCACGGATGGCGAGCGCGATCTGCCGGCAGACGGCCTCGCGCGGAATGTCGTCGCGCACGAAGCTCCATTGCAGGATCGTGACCGGCCCAGTCAGCATGCCTTTCACCGGGCGCTGGGACAGGCCCTGGGCGTGCGCGGTCCAGCGCACCGTCATCGGCGCAGGCCGGTACACGTCGCCCCAGATAATCGGCGGCGCCACGCAGCGGCTGCCATAGGACTGCACCCAGCCGTGCCTGGTGAAGGCATAGCCGGCCAGCTTCTCGCCGAAATACTGCACCATGTCGTTGCGCTCGAACTCCCCGTGCACCAGCACGTCGAGACCGATCCGCTCCTGCCAGGCGATGGCGTCGGCGATCCAGCCGGCAATCGCGGCATCGTACTCCGCCGCCGTGATCGTCCCGCGCGCGGCCGCGGCCCGCGCTGCCCGCACCTCGGCCGTCTGCGGGAATGACCCGATGGTGGTGGTGGGGAAGGCAGGCAGGCGGAAGCGCGCCCGCTGAGCGGCCCGGCGGTCGGCGAAGGGATGCGCCCGTCGCTCCATCGCCGGATCGAGCGCCGCGATCCGTCCCGCCACGGCCGGATCGTGCACGCCCGCATGGGCCCGGCGTGCGGCGATGGCGGCGTCGGACGCCTCCAGCAGCGGCGCGATGGCGGCCTCGCCCTCGTCCAGCCCGCGCACCAGGGCCGCCACCTCGCGCAGCTTCTGCACGCCGAAGGCGAGCCAGGATTTCAGCGCAGGATCGAGGCCCGCCTCCTGATCCAGGTCGATGGGCGCATGCAGCAGGCTGCATGATGGCGCTACCATCAGCCGCCGCGTGCCGCGCAGCGCGGCCACATGCTGAAGTGTCCCGAGTGCCGCGCGCAGATCGCTCCGCCAGACGTTCCGCCCATCGACCACACCGAGCGAGAGCCACAGCGCCTCGGGCGCGCCCTCCAACACCGCGTCCAGATCGCTCCGCCCACGTACCAGGTCGAGATGCAGACCGGCCACCGGCAGGCGCAGCACGAAAGGCAGGTTGCCCGCGAGCGGGGCGAAATAGCTCGCCAGCAGAATGTCCGGCCCGCTGCCGACCAGATGCCCATAGGCCTGCGCCACCGCCGCCTGTGCGCGTGTGGACAGGTCGGTCGCCAGCACCGGCTCGTCCATCTGCACCCAGGCCGCGCCGGCCTCGGCCAGTTCACTCAGCACCTGCCTGTACAGCGGCAGCAGGGCATCCAGCAGATCGAGCGGATCGGAACCGTCCGTGGTCTTGGAGAGCATCAGGAAGCTGACCGGCCCGAGCAGCACCGGCCGCGTGCGCCGCCCCTGGGCCAGCGCCTCCACGAACGCCTCATGCGGGCGGTTCGCGGTCAGGGCGAATCGCTGCCCGGCGGCAAGGCGCGGCACCAGATAGTGGTAATTCGTGTCGAACCACTTGGTCATCTCCAGCGCCGGCTGCGCGCCGCCGCGGGCGAGCGAGAAATACGTCGCGAGCGACACCGGGCCGCCCGACCAGCCGTAGCCGGGCGGGATGGCACCGAGCATGGCGGCGGTGTCCAGCACATGGTCGTACAGCGCGAAATCGCCACTCGGCACGTGGTTGATGCCCAGCGATTGCTGCAGATCCCAGTGCCGGGTGCGCAGCGCGGCCGCCTGCGCCAGCAGGCCGGCTTCGTCGAGCCTGCCGGCCCAGAACGATTCGAGGGCGGTCTTCAGCTCGCGGCGATGGCCGATGCGGGGAAAGCCGAGATTGGCGGCGATGGTCATGATGCGTCTCCTGCCCCGGTGCACCCCGCCCGGGATTTCATTGGTGGGCCGCGATGGCAGGTCTCCTGGCTCGCGGGTTCACACCATCGACCCTGCCTTCCCGGGTTGCACCCAGTGGCCCCGTACGGGGCGGGCCGACGACTTGCCGCTGACAGTTGCGGGGGCAGCTGCCGACTTGCCCCCGGAACACATCCGGCCGGGACGCACGGCATTCCCTTTCTCACCCGCTCGCACGGGACCATCGTGACATAAACATATCTTTATCTATTGGAAATGCAAGGCTTCATTCTGCCTCTGGCCCCTTTCCTGCATCCGTGGTGGAGTGACGGGGCTGAATCGATATCGCGATGGCGAGCTGTCTTCCGGCCGTCATCACGGTGTCGCAAAATCATGCTAATCAACCGCCGCTTCATGATCCTTGGGGGACAGAAATGACTGATCGTGGTGATGCCAGCCGGCGCGACGTGCTCAAACTCGGTGCAGGCGGCCTCGGGGCCGGCCTTGCGGCGACGCTGCTGCCGGGCTTCGCGCAGGCGGCGAGCGCAACCGACGCTGCGCTGATCAAGGCGGCGAAAGCCGAGGGCGGGCTGAACACCATCGCCCTGCCGCCGGATTGGGCGAACTACGGCGCGATCATCAGCACGTTTGAGAAGAAATACGGCATCAAGATCACCAACGCCGCACCCGATGACAGCTCCGCGCAGGAACTGCAGTCGATCCGCTCCATGAAAGGCCAGTCTCGCGGGCCGGATGTGGTGGACGTGGGCCCGGCCTTCGCGCTGATCGGCGTGAGCCAGGGGCTGTTCACGCCCTACAAGGTCGCGACCTGGGACAGCATTCCCGCCAACATGAAAGACCCGGGCGGGATGTGGTATGGCGATTACTTCGGCCTCGTCTCGTTCGGCATCAACCGATCGGTGGCGAAGACGGCGCCGCAGACCTGGGCGGACCTGAAGAAGCCGGCATACAAGGGCATGGTGGCGCTGAACGGCAGCCCGCTGGGTGCGGGCGCGGCCTTCGCCGCGGTGTTCGCCGCCTCGATCGCCAACGGCGGGTCGCTGGACGATATCATGCCCGGCATCAAGTTCTTCGCCGAGCTTGCGAAGCTGGGCAATTTCAACCCCTCCGCCGCGACTTCCGCGAGCCTTGTTTCGGGGCAGACGCCGGTGGTGGTGAACTGGGATTACCTGAATCTTGCCCAGGCCAAGAAATCGAAGGGCATGACGAAGATCGATACGGTGATCCCGGAGGGTGCCACGCCTTATGGCGCGTACTATTGCCAGGCAATCAGCAAGTTCGCCCCGCACCCGAAGGCGGCGGCGCTCTGGCAGGAGTTCATCTACTCCGACGAGGGCCAGCTTCTGTACCTGGAGGGCTTCGCCCACCCGGCGCGCTTCTCCGACATGGTCAAGCGCGGCGTGGTGTCGAAGGCGCTGATGGCGGAGCTGCCGCCGGCCGCGCCCTATGCGAAGGCGCTGTTCGCGACCAACGCGCAGACCAAGAAGGCGCAGGCCGCGCTCTCCGCCAACTGGGCCAAGATGGTCAAGTCTTGACGCCTGGGGTTTCGCGCGCTGCTCCGGCCGGGCTGTTCGCCCGGTCGGGGGGCGTGCTGACCGTTCTGTTCGTCGGCCCGTTCCTGGTCTATGTCGCGGCGTTCCTGATCCTGCCGACCGGGATGCTGCTGGCGGAGGCATTCGCCGGCAAGCACGGTTTTACCCTGCGCTATGTGCATGAGCTGGGGCAGGGGCAGACGGTGGTTGCGTTCCGCAATTCCATCGTGCTCTCCGCATTCTCGGCCCTCGTCGGGCTGATCTTCGGCGGGTTGGCCGCGTATTTCACCATGCGCCCGGGCATGCCGCGCGGGCTGCGGTCGCTCGTCACCACGTTCAGCGCGGTGGCGGCGAATTTCGCCGGCGTGCCGCTGGCTTTCGCCTTCATCGCCACGCTCGGCAGCCTCGGGATGATCACTGTTTGGCTGAAGGCGGCGGGGATTGATCTGTACGGCATGGGGTTCAGCCTGTATTCGCTGTCCGGCCTCGTGCTGGTGTACGCGTATTTCCAGATTCCGCTGATGATCATCGTGATTGCGCCGGCGCTGGAGGCGCTGCGGCGGGAGTGGCGGGAGGCGGCGGAGAATCTCGGCGCCTCGGCATGGGACTACTGGCGCCATGTCGGGCTGCCGATCCTGCTGCCCTCGCTGCTGTCGGCCTATATCCTTCTGTTCGGCAATGCCTTTTCGGCCTACGCCACGCCCTATGCGCTGACGTCGGGGATCGTCTCCCTGGTACCGGTCGAGATCAGCAACGTGCTGTCGGGCAATGTGATGCTGTCGGCGCAGACCGGGGCGGCGCTGGCGCTGGGGATGATCGTGGTGATGGTGGTGGTGATGGGGCTGTATGCGCTGATCGCCCGCCGCGTCAGCCGGTGGACGCGCCGATGAGCGCGGGCCGGGAGAAGGCGGTGGGGTCGAAGATCGGCCTCGGGCTGATCGGGCTTTATTTCGCGGTGCCGCTGCTGGCGACGGGGGCGTTCAGCTTCTGGGAGGGCGGCAGCCATTACGGGCCGCGCGCCTATATCGCGCTGGTGCACCAGAAGCAGCTGTGGAGCAGCCTGGGGTTGTCGCTCCGGCTGGCGGTGGAGACGATCCTGGTCGGGTTTGTCATCCTCGTGCCGGCGACGTTCTGGATGAACCTGCGCGTGCGCGGCATGCGCCCGGTGTTCGACCTGATTTCGGTGCTGCCCTTCGTGGTGCCGCCGATCGCGCTGGTGGCGGGCATGACCGCGCTGTACACCGGGCCGGCCTGGCTTGTCGGCACCTCCAACTACCTCGTCATTCCCTACGTGATTCTGGCGCTGCCGTATACGTACCGGGCGCTGGACGTGGGGATGCGGGCGCTTGACCTGCGCACGTTGACCGAAGCCTCCCAGAGCCTCGGGGCCGGCTGGGGGACGCTGATCTTCCGGGTGGTGGTGCCGAACCTGACCACCGCGCTGATCGGCGCGGCGTTGCTGACGATCGCCATCGCCATGGGAGAGTTCACCTTCGCCAACATCCTGCTGTTCAATACATTCGCCGTGTACATCAACTACGTCGGCCAGACCTCGGCGACCGAGGCGGCCGCGCTGACGCTGCTGAGCTTCCTGATCACCTGGCTCGCCATGCTCGGCGTGCTGCTGACCGGGCGCGGGCAGGTGCAGATCGGGGGAGCGCGCTGATGGCCTATCTGCAACTGGACTCGGTCGCGAAGCAGTACGGCGGGAAGATGGTGCTGCGGGACGTGTCGCTCGCGCTGCGGGCCGGCGAGTTCGTCTCCCTGCTCGGCCCCTCGGGCTGCGGCAAGACCACGTTGCTGCGTATTGTCGCCGGCTTCGAATCTCCCGACGCCGGCACGGTGCTGCTGGAGGGGAAGGACATCACCGCGCTGGCGGCGGCGAAGCGGCAGATGGGCATGGTGTTCCAGGCCTATTCGCTGTTCCCGAACATGACCGCGGCGGAGAACGTGCGCTTCGGCCTGCGCGTGCGGCGGCAGGATGGGCAGGCGCAGCAGAAGCGGGCGGCCGAACTGCTCGATCTGGTGGGGCTAGCGGAGCATGCGCAGAAATATCCGCACCAGCTTTCGGGCGGGCAGCAGCAGCGCGTGGCCCTGGCCCGGGCACTTGCCATCCGCCCCGCGCTGCTGCTGCTGGACGAGCCGCTTTCGGCGCTGGATGCGAAGGTGCGGGTGCAGCTGCGCGACGAGATCCGCCGCATCCAGCAGGAGACCGGCGTGACCACCATTTTCGTGACCCACGACCAGGAGGAGGCGCTTTCGATCTCTGACCGGGTGGTGGTGATGCAGCAGGGCGTGCTGTCCCAGGTGGGTGATCCGGCGGCGATCTATGGGGAGCCGGAGAACATCTTCGTTGCCCGTTTCGTGGGCGCGGTGGCCGAACTGCCGGGGCGGGTGGTGGATGGCGGCGCGGGTGTGGTGGAGGTGTTCGGCACGAATGTGCGGGCGAGCCGCGCGCGGGGCCTTGCGGCCGGCACCAAGGTGCATTTCCTGCTGCGGCCGGAGAGCGTGCGCCTCAGCCAGCCTGGGGCGGACGGCGGGCTGACCGGCGTGGTGGCGGGGCGCACGTTCTTCGGCGCCCTGACCAGCCTGCGGATCGACCTGCCGGGCCGGGGCAGCCTGACGGCGGCGATGCCGAGCGCGGAGGCGAATGGGCTGGCGCTCGGCACCAGTGTTGCCGTCTCCTGGGACGAGGATGCCCCCCGCGTGCTGACCGAGCAGGGGGGCTGAGCGCCCCCTGTCGCAGCTACACCATCCGGCAGTTCCAGGCGAACGGAGCCGGGCCGACCAGGACGCCGGTGAGATTCTTGCGATAGGCGGTGTGGATGAAGAACTCGCCGAGCGGGACGGTGGGGGCATCGTGGAAGGCGAGCGCCTGCATCTGCGCTGCGATCTTCTTCTGCGCGGCGACGGTGGGGGCGGTGAGCCATTGGCTGTTCAGCGCTTCCATCTTCGCGCTTTTGTACCAGCCGAACCAGCCCTTCATGCCCTGGCCGCGGATGATCGGGCTGACGGCGGGGTTTTCGATGAACATCCCTGTGGTCCAGGTATGGAAGACATTCCAGCCGCCCTGTGCGGGGGGCTTCGTGACGGCGCGGCGCTGAACCACGCTGCCCCAGTCCATCTCGTCCAGCGTCACGTTCAGACCCAGCTTCTTGAACAGGGCGTAGGTGATCTGCCCGAACGGGGCGATGGTGGCGAAGTTGGTGGGGTTGATGATCGTGATCTTCTCGCCCTTGTAGCCCGCCTTGGCGATGAGTTGCTTCGCCAGCGCGAGGTCCGGGTTGCGCGCCATCGGGTCCGGCACGGAGGGAGCGCCGAAGGGCGTTTTGGCGGGGTAGAAGGAGTGCCACAGCAGGTAGGACTTCGGATCGTTGCCGGTGACGGCGGCCATGTATTCCTTCTGGTCCACCGCGTGCAGAATGGCCTCCCGCATCAGGCGGTTGTTGAACGGCGGGTAGAGTTCGTTGAAGCGGATCACCCCCATGTAGCCGGTCGGGTCGCCGATGCCGAAGGTGATGTTCTTGTTGGTTTTCAACATCGGGATCAGGTCTGCCTGCACCTGTTCCCACCAGTCTACTTCCCCCGATTGCAGGGCGGCGGAGGCGGTGGCCGTGTCGGGGATGATGTGCCACTCGACGCGGTTGAAATGGGCGACCTTGCCGCCCGAGGTCCAGCTCGGCGTGCCTTCGCGCGGCTTGTACCCCGCGAACTTCTCGTAGGCTACGCGGGAGCCGGAGATGTATTCCTTCGGCAGGAAGCGGAACGGGCCGGAACCGATGACCTCCGTGATCTGTTTGAACGGATCGGTTTTCGCGATGCGTTCGGGCATGATGAACGGAACCGACGAGGACGGCTTCGCGAGCCCGTCAAGCAGCAGCGGGAAGGGATGGTGCAGGCGGATGGCGAGCGTGCTGTCGTCCACCGCCTTGTACTCGGCGACAAAGGGCGCCATGGTCTGGCCGAACGTGTCCCGCGCCGCCCAGCGGGAGAGGCTCGCCGCGCAATCAGCGGCGCGGACGGGCGTGTTGTCATGAAACTTCAGGCCGGGGCGGAGCTTGATTGTCCAGGTGAGCTGATCCGACGAGACCGTGTGGCCTTCGGCCATCTGCGGCTGCGGCTTCAGCGTGTGATCGACGCCGTACAACGTGTCGTAAACGTTCCAGGCGTGGTTGGTGGTGACGGCGGCGGTGGTCCAGACCGGGTCGAGCGAGGTGAGGTTGGACTGCGGGACGAATTTCAGCACATTCGCCGCAGCACCCCGGGCGATGGAGGGCGCTGCGAGAACGGGAACGGCCAGCGATGCGGCGGCGGTGCCGAGGAAGGTGCGACGCTTCACGGAAAGCCTCCTGTCAGTTTATCGTTATGACAAGACTAGGCCGATTGCTCCCCGGAACGAATTGACAATCCGGTTATCCGCCGTTCCGGTATTCCAGAGTCATGGAATGGATGAAATGGTTGCGAAGCGACCCCGCGCAGCCGCGCGCCAGGGCTGGCCTGGCGCGCGGTTTGGCCGATGACGCGGGAAATAGCGGGGGCAGCTTTCGACCGCTACTGCATCCATTTCTTCGCCAGGGCCGCATGGACGCCCGTTTTCCGTTCGATGCGCACCCAAGCATCGACGTAGGATTTCAGCGTGGGGTCCTGCGGCATCATGTAGCCGAGTTCGGCGAAGTTGAACGGGTGGTTCGGGTGGACGGCACAGAGTTGCGGGTGCAGCTTCTGTTGCAGGCGGGCTTCCACATTGTCGGTGATCATCAGATCGACCTTGCCCGCCAGGACCTCGCCGAAGGTTTTCGTGTTGTCCTTGATCACGACGATCTGCGCCTTGTGCAGATGCGCCTTGTCGAACGCCGCGTTCGTGCCGCCCGGGTTGACGATGACCTTCACATCCGGCTGGTCGATCTGCGCGAGGGTCGCGAAGCGATCCTTGTTCTTGCACAGGGTGAGCGGGATCTTGCCGGCGCGCAGGACGGGCGTGGAGAAGAACGCGGTTTTCAGCCGGGGCAGGGTGATGGTGATGCCGCCCATGGCGATATCATACTTGTGCGCCAGCAGCCCCTGCATCAGCGTGGGCCAGGTGGTCTTGACGATCTGCAGCTTCACCCCCAGCGATTTCGCCAGCAGCCGCGCCATGCTCACGTCGATCCCGCTGAACTGGCCGGTTTTCTTGTTCAGGATATCGAACGGTTTGTAATCGCCCGTCATGCCCACGCGGATCGTGCCGCGGGCCAGGATGTGCGCGAGCAGGGTTTGCGGCGCCGCCGCTTTCGCCGTGCCGGCGGACATCGCCATTGTGGTTGCCAGCGCAAGCGCGCCGGCCAGCCGGATCATTCGCATGGGCTCTCCTCCCCGGATTCATTGTCCGGGGAGGGTGCCAGAGGGATCGGCAGGCGGCAATCAGGCGTAGTTCACCATGATTGTTTTCTTATGCATGAAATGCTCCAGCATCGCTTCGAGGCTGGCCTCCTTGCCCAGGCCGGAGCTTTTCACCCCGCCGTAGGAAAGGTTCGCCTGCACCACGAGGTTCTGGTTGATCTGCACGAGCCCGGCTTCGATGCGGTGGGCGAGATCGAGCCCGACCTTCAGGTTGTTGGTCCAGAGCGAGGCGGCGAGGCCGTATTCGCTGTCGTTCGCCGCTTCCAGCACGCCGGCCGCATCGTCGAAGGGGAACACGCAGGTCACGGGGCCAAAAATCTCCTCCTGCACCAGCCGGCTGCTGTTGGGCAGGCCGGTGAAGATGTGGGGCTGGATGAACAGGCCCTTCTTCAGCCCGGCCTCTTTCGGCATGGTGCTGCACACGTGCGCCTTCGCGCCTTTCGTGGCGATGCCTTCGTCGATGTAGGCTTTCACCTTCTCGAACTGGCCGGGGCTGATGATGGTGCCGATGTCGGTCTTTTCGTCCAGCGGATCCCCCATCACCATCGCATTTACCTTGTCGGCCAGCGCCGCCACGAAACGATCGAACAGCGGGCGTTCGACATAGATGCGGCTGGCGGCCGTGCAGCTCTGCCCCTGGCGGGTGAAGCGCATGGAGGTGATGGCGCCCATCACGGTTTTCTCGAAATCGCAATCGGCGAAGACAATCATCGGGCTCTTGCCGCCGAGTTCGAGGGTGACGGGGATGAGCTTGTCGGCGGCGGTTTTGGCGACGATACGGCCGACCTCCGCGCTGCCCGTGAACGTGACCTTGCGCACCTTCGGATGCGCAACCAGCGGCGCGCCGCATTCGGGGCCGAAGCCGCTCAGCATGTTGAAGCAGCCGGGGGGCAGGACGCGGTTCAGCAGTTCGCAGACGCGCAGAACGGCGAGCGGTGCTTCTTCCGCCGATTTCACCACCACCGTGTTGCCGGCGACGAGCGCGGGCGCGACCTTCAGCGCCATCAGCAGCATCGGCACGTTCCAGGGGATGATCGCCCCGACCACGCCCAGCGGTTCCCGCACGGTGACGGAGAGCACGTTGGGGGCGAAGGGCACGGTCTCGCCCTTCAATTCGCCCCCCAGGCCGCCGTAGAAGCTGAAGATATCCGCCACTACGTTCGCTTCGACGCGGCTTTCGGTGCGCAGCGCTTTGCCGGTTTCGAGCGCGATCAGCCGGGCGAGTTCCTCTGCGTGCTCGGTGAGGATGGCGGCGCATTGGCCGACGAGCGCGCCGCGCTTGCGGGCCGGGAGTTTCGCCCAGTCCTTCTGCGCCGCGGCGGCGGCCTGGACGGCGGCATCGACATCTGCCGAGTCGCCGTCGGCCGCGGCGCCGACCGCTTCGCCGGTGGCGGGGTTGACGACAGGGAAGGTTTTGCCTGAGCGCGCGGGCACGAAGCGGCCGGCAATGAAATGCTGGGTTGACAATGCGTTGGCCAACGTTTTCTCATCCAGCGTGGGAGCCGATGGCGTGGGGTGCGGGCGGTCTAGCATCGGGTTTTCCTCCCCTTCGTGGGTTCTGTAAGCTGGCCGCAACATGGCGCTGCGCGGCCGCGCGGGCAAGGCGGAGACATCTGATGACCGAAGCTGAATCGACCGGGCCTCTCAAGGGCCTGAAGGTGTTTGATCTGAGCCGTGTTCTGGCGGGGCCCACCTGCGCGCAGATGCTGGGCGACCTGGGGGCGGAGGTCATCAAGATCGAGAAACCCGGCAGCGGGGACGATACCCGCGGCTTTGCCCCGCCCTGCATGCCCGGCACGCAGGAGAGCGCGTATTTTGTGGGGGTGAACCGCAACAAGCGCTCCGTCACGCTCGATATCGCGCAGCCGGAGGGGCAGGCGATCGCGCTGCGGCTGATCGCGCAGTGCGATATCCTGGTGGAGAATTTCAAGGTCGGTGCGCTGGCGAAATACGGGCTTGGATACGAGCAGCTCAAGGAGCGGTTTCCGGGATTGATCTACTGCTCCATCACCGGTTTCGGGCAGACCGGGCCATATGCGCCGCGGCCGGGCTATGACAGCCTGATCCAGGCGATGGGCGGGGTGATGAGCCTGACGGGCGAGCCGGACGGGCTGCCGCAGAAGGTGGGCGTTCCGGTGGCCGACCTGTTCGCGGGGTTGTACGGCTGCATCGGCATTCTGGCCGCGCTGCGCCATCGGGAGGCGAGCGGGCAGGGGCAGCAGATCGATATCGGCATGCTGGATACGCATGTGGCGTGGCTCGCCAACCAGGGGATGAACTATCTGGCCACCGGGCAGAACCCGCCGCGGCTGGGCAAC
>DATKQI010000305.1:0-5155 GCA_035532755.1 Acetobacteraceae bacterium | reverse complement strand
GGGCCCGTGGCCCGAGCTACGCCGCGCCGAGCAGGGTCTCGATCAGCGGGCAGCCGGGGAGGTCGGCGGCGTCGCCGCGCACGTCGCATTGTACGATCAGCGCGGTCAGCGCCGTCTGCATGGCGCGCAGATCGGTGATCTTGGTCTTCACCCCGGCAAGATGGACCGCCGCGAGGTCCTTCGCCTCCGCGCAGGACACGTTGGCGGCCTCCGCCAGCCGCAGCAGGGCGCGCACCTCGTCGAGCGTGAAGCCGAGTTCGCGGGCACGGCGGACGAAGGTGAGGCGTTCGACATGGGCGCGGCCATAGGCGCGATGCCCGCCCTCGGTGCGGGCGGGTTTCGCCAGCACGCCGACCTTCTCGTAGAATCGGATGGTCTCGATGTTGCAGCGCGTTTGCCGCGCCAGCGCACCGATCGGGATCAGCCGCCCGCCGGACATTACCGACGGGTCGATTTTTCCTCTTGAACCTGGAGTTACTACAGCTCCCATATCCCCGATCTAGGCGTATCCATCGGAGCGGACAAGGCATGGATCAAGAGGTCGGGGCTCGGCTGGTCGGAACGGCGAGCCTGGACACGGCGGGCGGCAGGCCCGACGCGAACGGGACCGCAAGGCTGCTCTCGCTCGGCGGGATCGCCGCGGCGCTGGGGGCGGCCTCCTGCTGCGTGATCCCGTTCGCGCTGTTCACGCTGGGCGTGAGCGGGGCTTGGATCGGCAATCTGACCGCGCTGGAACCGTACCAGCCGCTCTTCGCCGCCGTCGCCCTGGGGTTCATCGGGATTGGCGCCTGGCGGCTGCGGCGCAAGGCGCAGTTCGCCTGCGCCGACGGCTACTGCGGCACGCCACGCGCCGACCGCATTGCCCGGATCGGGCTGTGGACCGCGGGCGTGCTGGTCGTCGTCGCTGTCACCTTTCCGTACCTCATTCGCGCCATTGCCTTCTGACCGACCACATTCCACCAGGGAGCTATTACCATGCCTCGTTCCATCCGCGCCGTTGCATTCGCGGTCGGTCTGTTCGCGGCTCCGCTCGCCGCGCGGGCCGCCGACACCAGCGTGGTGCTGGACGTGCATCACGCCGGCTGCGTGCTGTGCGGGCCGATCGTCAAAAGCACGCTGGCGCACGTAAAGGGCGTTTCGGCGGTGCAGGTGAGCCAGCCGAACGGCGCCGCCGATGTCACCGCGACTGTGACCTACAACACCGCCACGACCTCCCCGGCGGCGCTGATCAAGGCGGTGACGGATCAGGGCTATCCGGCCGAGCTGGCCAAACCGAGCCACGGCTGACACTTTCAGGAGTTGATCGTCATGGATGCTGTCACCACGCATGATTGCTACGCCGTCCCGCCCGCACCCAAATCCGCGCCCGATCTGGTGGTGATTGGCGCCGGCTCAGCCGGGTTCTCGGCGGCGATCCGGGCGAGTGAGCTCGGCGCCCGCGTGGCGCTGGTCGGCGCCGGCACGATCGGCGGCACCTGCGTCAATATCGGCTGCGTGCCGTCCAAGACGCTGATCCGCGCGGCCGAGGCGTTGCATCACAGTAAGACCGCGTCACGCTTCGCGGGGATCACGGCGAGCGCACGCCTGACCGATTGGGCCGCGCTGGTCGCGCAGAAGGACGCGCTGGTCGGAGGGCTGCGGGAGGCGAAATACGCCGCCTTGCTGCCCCAATACGAGGGAGTCCGCTACGTCGAAGGCGCAGCCCGGTTTACCAGCGATGGCCTCGTCGCGGGCGATGAGCGGTTCCCCGCCGAGCGCGTCGTCATCACCACCGGTGCCTCGCCCGCCATACCGCCGATTCCCGGCATCAGCGATGTGCCGTATCTCACCAGCACGACGGCGCTCGCGCTTGATCGCTTGCCGCGCTCGCTGCTGGTCATCGGCGGCGGGGTGATCGGCTGCGAATTGGGCCAGATGTTCGCCCGCTTCGGCGTCGCCGTTACCATCGTCTGCCGCTCGCATCTCCTGCCCGGCTTCGAGCCGGAAGTGGTCGCGACGCTGACCGGCTACCTGCGCGCGGAAGGGATCGCGGTTCGCTGCGGCCTCTCCTACCAGCGCATCCGCCGCGACGCGGCCGGCATCGCGCTCAATATGACGATCGAAGGCCGGCCTGAAACGATCGGCGCCGAGCAGGTCCTGGTTGCGACCGGGCGGGTGCCGAACACGGACGGCCTTAATCTCGCCGCGGCCGGCATCGCCACTGACGCGCGCGGCGCCATCGCGGTGGATGAATTCCTCCAGACCGCGCGCCTCGGGACTTACGCCGCGGGCGATGTCACCGGCCGCGACCAGTTCGTCTACATGGCGGCCTATGGCGCTAAGCTCGCCGCCGAGAACGCGCTGACCGGCAACACGCGCCGCTACGACTCGCGCGCTATGCCGGAGGTGGTTTTCACCGACCCTCAGGCGGCGCGTGTCGGGCTCACTGAAGCCGAAGCCCGAGCCCAGGGATTGGCCGTGCGCACGGTCACCTTGCCGTTCGCGCAGGTGCCCCGTGCACTCGCAGCGCGCGACACGCGCGGCCTGATCAAGCTGGTCGCCGAAGAGGGCCGACTGCGCCTGCTTGGCGCACAGATTCTTGCGCCGGAGGGGGCGGATTCCGTCCAAACGGCTGTTCTGGCCATCAAGCACCGGCTGACCGTCACCGATCTGGCCGAAACGCTGTTCCCCTATCTCACCACCGTCGAGGGGCTGAAGCTCGCCGCTCTCGGCTTCGAGAAGGACGTGGCGAAACTGTCCTGTTGCGCCGGGTGAAGCGGTTTCAGTCGACCGTGCCGCTTCCCTGGCCGCAAGGGTCGGCACGCCTCACGTCCGGACGGTCAGATTCGTGAAGCGTGCCCGCAGCGTGTCCGGGAAAGCCGAAGCCGCCACGGCGGCGGCGGATGCAGGATCGCCGTCCGTCCCCCCGGCGGCGTGGCATGCCTGCAACGCGTACCGCGTCACGTGAAGATCGGCCAACGCGCCGGCGAGGCCGCACAACGTTGCCGTGTCGAGCAGGTCCGGGTGAACGGTGGTTCGCACTTCATGAGCCACGCCGCTGGCGATCAGGCGCAGCAGGCTCTCGCGGGCGCGCTCGCCGCTGCCGGGTACGCCGGTCAGGCGCGGGTAGTCGTCGAACGGTGCCTTGACGTCGAAGCCGATCCAGTTGAGCAGCGGCAGCACCTCGCTCAGCCGGTCGGGATACGGCCCCGCCGTGTGCAGGCCGATGCGGAACCCCAGCGCTCGGACCTCCTGCATCGCCGCGCCGAGGTCGCGTTGCAGTGTCGGCTCGCCGCCGGAGAACACCACGCCGTCGAGCAGGCCGATGCGCTTGCGCAGGAACTCCATCACCGACCGCCACGTCACCGCACCAAGCCGGTCCGCGTCCAGCAGGTGCGTGTTGTGACAGTAGCGGCACCGCCACGGACACCCCTGGCAGAACACGGTGGCGACCAGCTCGCCCGGCCAGTCGCAGCCCGCCAGCGGCACGAACCCGCCGATGCGGAGCTCAGTCCGCACCGTGCCCGCGATCGCCGGGCCGGGTCTCAGCCTCGGTGAAGAACCGCCGCTCGGCAAACTCGCTCTGCTTGCCGCGGTTGAACGAGGCCACGGGCCGGTGATAGCCCATCACCCGCGTCCAGACCTCGCAGGGCTGGCGTTCGGCGTCATCCAGCCGGATGTCGCCGGCCATGGTCACCGGCACGATGCTGTTCATGCGTCGACTCCTTCCGCTACGTTGGCGCGGGCCTGCCGCTTGCGGGCGAGGATCTCCTCGTCGCATTTCGGACAGAACGCGTGCGTGCCCCCGAGATATCCGTGTTTCGGGCAGATCGAGAATGTCGGCGTGACCGTGATGTACGGCAGCCGGAAGTTTTCCAGCGCCCGGCGCACCAGCTTGCGGCACGTCGCCGCCGAGGACACGCGTTCGCCCATATACAGGTGCAGTACCGTGCCGCCGGTATATTTGCGTTGCAGGTCGTCCTGCAGCGCCAGCGCCTCGAACGGATCATCGGTGAAGCCCACCGGCAGCTGCGAGGAATTGGTGTAGTACGGCGCCTCCGGCGTGCCCGCCTGCAGGATGCCGGGGAAGCGCTTGCGGTCCTCGCGGGCGAAGCGATAGGTCGCCCCTTCCGCCGGCGTGGCCTCCAGGTTGTACATATGTCCGGTTTCGTTCTGGTAGCCGACGATGCGTGCCCGCACATGGTCGAGCAGCCGCAGGGCGAAGGCGCGGCCCCATGCGGTGCTGACGTCCTCGGCATCATCGGTGAAGTTGCGGATCATCTCGTTCACGCCGTTCAACCCGAGCGTGGAGAAATGATTCCGCAGCGTGCCGAGATAGCGCTTGGTGTAGGGATACAGCCCGCCATCCATCAGGCGCTGGATGGTCTTGCGCTTCACCTCCAGGCTGTCGCGGCCGAGGTCGAGCAGCCGGTCGAGGCGGGCGAGCAGCGCCGGCTCGTCGCCCTTGTGCAGGTAGCCCAGGCGGGCGCAGTTGACGGTGACAACGCCGAGCGAACCCGTCTGCTCGGCGCTGCCGAACAGCCCGTTGCCGCGCTTAAGCAGCTCGGTCAGGTCGAGCTGCAACCGGCAGCACATCGAGCGGATCATGTTCGGCTTGAGATCGGAGTTCAGGAAGTTCTGGAAATACGGCAACCCGTATTTCGCCGTCAGCGCGAACAGGCGGTCGGCGTTCTCACTCTCCCAGGGAAAATCGGGCGTGATGTTGTAGGTCGGTATCGGAAAGGTGAAGACCCGGCCCTTGGCATCGCCCTGTGCCATCACCTCGATATAGGCTTGGTTGATGATGTCCATCTCGGGCTGCAAATCGCCGTAGGTGAACGCCATCTCCTCGCCGCCGATCACCGGCACCTGCTCGCGCAGATCCTCGGGGCAGGTCCAGTCGAAGGTGAGGTTGGTGAACGGCGTCTGCGTGCCCCAGCGGGACGGCACGTTCAGATTATAGACCAGCTCCTGGATCGACTGGCGGACCTCCTCGTAGCTCAGCCGGTCCTTGCGAACGAACGGCGCCATGTAGGTGTCGAACGAGCTGAACGCCTGCGCGCCCGCCCACTCGTTCTGCAATGTGCCGAGGAAATTGACGATCTGCCCGACCGCGCTCGACAGGTGCCGCGGCGGCCCCGCCTCCACCCGGCCCGGCACGCCGTTCAGCCCCTCG
>DATKQI010000304.1:0-3775 GCA_035532755.1 Acetobacteraceae bacterium | reverse complement strand
TCCGCAACCTCTGTGTCGCCAACGATCTGCTCCTGATCCTCGATGCGGCGATGGAACGCCTGGTGTTCGATGGTCGCGAGGTCATCCATCCCGCCGGCATGGCGGGAATGGCGGAACGGACGATCACGGTCGGCTCCTCGGCCAAGGAATTGCGCATGATCGGCTGGCGAGTCGGCTGGATCGTCGCGCCGGAAAGTTTCATGCCCGATCTCGTCGCGGTGTCGCTCGCCAATGTCGTGGTGCCCGTCGGCATCGGCCAGGATGCCGTGGCGATCGCGCTGGAGCGCTCGGCCGGGACGATCGGCCCCTACGTCGCGGAACTCCAGGCCCGCCGTGATGCCGTGGTCGGGCAGCTTCGCGGATTGCCGGTCGGCGTACCGGGCGGCGGCTGGTCGCTGCTGCTGCGGGTGTCGGATTTCGGCATCGATGGCGCGACCCTGTCCGAACGCCTGCTCGGCCACGGGGTCTGCGCAACGGCGATGAAGGGATGGGGCATCACCCATGGGGAGCAGTACGTCCGCTTCGTCTTCGCCAATGAGCCGGTGGCGCGTTTGCAGACGCTCGGCGATCGCGTACGCGCAGCACTCGGCCTATGAGCGCGCCACCGAAGAACGCGGCTACCCGGATGGGACGCGCTGACAGCCACCATCCCCACCCGCATCGCTCACCGCCCGCAGCAAGGCCAGAAACGCCCGATTGAGCGGTGTCGCAATGCCATGCCGCTCGCCCGCCGCGACAATCGCGCCCGTCAGCGCCTCCACTTCCAGCGGCCGCCCGGCCAGGGTGTCGAAATACATCGACGTTCCCGCCTCCGCCGGATAGGTCAGCAGCGTCGCCAGCGCCTGTCCGGCCTCGTCCTCGGCCAGCAGGGCGCCGTCGGCGCGCGCCACCGCAACGGCTTCCTCCAGCACCGCGAGGCACAGCGCGCGCACATCCGGCCGCCGCAGCACGGCCTGCCGCTGGCGGGTGAGCGCGGTGATCGGGTTCGCCACCGCGTTGATCAGCAGCTTCCGCCACAGCAGCGTGGTGAAATCGGCGCTCAACCCAACCCGCAGCGGCGTGCCGTCCAGAAGCCGCGCGAAGGCACGGCCCGCCGCCTCATCCGCCACCATCAGGTCGTGCTCCGCCACATGGCGCAGCCGCACATGGTCCGCGGCGATCCGCTCGCCGTTGTAATAGACGACGGCCGGCACCACCGCCGCCTTCCCGATGAACGGCGCCACGCGCGCCGCATGGCCGATGCCGTTTTGCAGGACAACAACCCGCGTCGATGCCCGGCACAGCCGCTCCAGCCACGGGGCCGCCGATGCCGTCTCATGCGCCTTGGTACACAGAAGCACCCAATCCGCCGGCTCCGCCGCCATCGGGTCCGTCAGCGTGCGAAGGGGCAGGCGGACGGTCCCTTCCGGCCGTTCAAGGGTGAGGTGCCCGATCGGCCGCCGGGCACACGCGATCACGTCATGCCGGTCCGCATCCCGCAGGCACCCTGCGGCAACACCGCCGATGCTGCCGAGACCGATGACGGCAACGGTCGAACGCTGCCGCGATGTCGAGAATGTCATGGCGGGAGTGTGAATGGATTGTTGACATCGTCAAGTAGATTTCGGCTTCGGCCGAGTCAGGCTATCCTGATCCCGTCATGAGCCTGCCAGACTCCCCGCCGCACCACCTGCCCGATGCCGCCCCTGGCTGACCGCATCCATCTGGCGCGGGACAGCACAAGCGGCGTGGAGGCGATCCGCGCCCGCTTCGCCGGCCATGCCTACGATCTGCACCGGCATGACGATTGGCTGGTCGGTGTCACCGAACGCGGCGTGCAGGATTTCTTCTGCCGGGGCGCCCGCCGGCACAGCACACCGGGCCGGATCATCCTGATCGAGCCGGAGGAAGCGCATGATGGGCAGGCCGGCAGCACGGGCGGCTTCGCCTACAGCATGCTCTACCTGCCGCGCCCCTGGCTGAAGGCCGGTCTGGTGGATATGTCCGGCGGCGATTTCGCCGACACGCCCACCAGCGATCCCGCCTTTCCCGCCACCCTGGCGGACGATCCGCCGCTCGGTCGCGCCATCCGAACGGCCTGTGCCCGCCTCGTTCGCCCGGAAGCCCGCCTCGCCCGGGATGCGGCACTGGATGCGGTCCTGCACCTGCTCCGCCCGCATCTCGGCCGCCCCCTTATTGCCTGCTCGGCGCGGTCCGCGGCAACCGGCGATGCCCCCGTGGCGCGGCGTGCGCGTGAGCGGCTGCACGATGCGATGGCGGAGGACATCGGCGCGGACGCCCTGGCCCGGGCGGCCGGCGCGGCAGACCGTTTCCGGCTCGCCCGCGCTTTCCGCGCGGCCTACGGCACCTCGCCCCACGCCTACCTCGTGCAGCACCGCCTGCTGCGCGCGCGCAAGCTGCTGGCGGCCGGGGATCGGCCCGCCGCGGTGGCAGCGGCCTGCGGTTTCGCCGACCAGAGCCATCTCGGCCGCCGGTTCCGCCGCGCCTACGGCATCACCCCCGCCGCCTACCGCGCCTGCTGCACGGGCGTTCCAGACACCCCGCCCCGGATCGACTGAAGATCGGCGCCCCGGAAAGAACGAGGTGCCGCATGGTGTTCGATACGAAGGTCGCGATCCTGGTGCTGGAAGACCTTGCGGTCTGGCAGAAGCTGAACGTCACGGCCTTCCTCGCCACCGGCATCGCCGCCGCCGCGCCGGAGGCGATGGGCGAACCCTATATGGACGCGGCCGGCCGCCCCCACGCCCGGCTGCTCGGCCAGCCCATCCTGGTGTTCGCGGCCGGGCCTGAAGCCTTGCTGCACGCCTGGCGCGCCGGGATCGAACGGGGCCTGACCCGCGCCGCATACGTCAGGCCCATGTTCGCGACCGGCCACGATGCCGCGAACCGCGCGGTGTTCCAGGCCGAGCCGGCAGATGCGCCGGACCTCGTCGGCCTCGCGCTGCGCGGCCCGAAGAAGGAGATCGACAGGGCCACGAAGGGTGTGGCGCTGCACAAATAGAGGCCCGGACAAGTGGTGGGTCGATCTGCATTTCCGCTCTCGACCCAAAGCCGCCATAGGTCAGGCTGCCCGGCGATCCCAGAACCGGGCATTCAGCGTCGCTGGGCTCCTATGGCTCCGCGACCATATCGGTGGGTCAGGCTACCAACTGGGATGCTGAAGAGCCGATCCCAACGGGGACTTCAGGCAGCAGCGTCACGCCAAAGTGGTGGCGACGCCGTTTCATAGGGTAGAGTTCCGGCGAGACAACCTGCATTAGGTTTGGAATGACTTCCTATGAGGAGCTCTTCGCGATCGCGGATCGTCTGGAGGCCGCGCGGGCCTCCACCGAGCTGGCTGCCGCCGAGGGAGCGTTGACCACGCTGGAAACTGTAGCCACAGAGGCTGGGCGCGCATTTTCCGGATCGTGGCTGGGTTATCATTCTCACGTCTACTACGAAGGTCTGAAGCCGCCTCCGCCTGGCGCACATTTTAGTCAGGAGTGGGGACTGATGGACACGTCTCTCACCAGTTTGGGAAGCCGAGGCGATTGGCGCGAGTATGATCCCAAGGAGCTCGAAGCATATCTACGTGCCCGAGCTGGCGATCCGAACCTGAGTGCCATTCATGCTGCCGCCGCAACCGCAGAGGCCGTGTTCAGCACGGCCAAAGCCGATATCCACTCGATACTGCTAATCGAGAACCCCGGTAGCTCGGATACCTTCCTCACGCAATTGATGGCTGACCTCGAGCGAGTGCAACCGCCCACCGCGGCCGATATCGTTGAGATTTGGT
>DATKQI010000303.1:0-7835 GCA_035532755.1 Acetobacteraceae bacterium | reverse complement strand
CCACCCGGCCCAGACGAACGATCGAACGATTCATGACCTGTCTCCTTCTCGATAAAGCCGGCCGCTCAGCGGAGCGGGATGTTGATCCCCACCGATAGCGAGGGGGGACCGTAAACCACCGGCGGCGGCGCATAGACGACGGGTGGAGGCGGAGCATAGTAAACCACCGGTGGCGGGGGCGGCGGGGCCACATAGACGGCCGACGGGCCGACCACGACGTAGCCGACGGGAGGCGGCGGGCCAGGGTGCCACCAATGCCCCGGCGGCCCTGCCCATGGTGGCGGATGGGCCTGCGCCGCCGGAATTGCCGCCACGCCGGCCAGGGCAGCCAGCCCCGCCGCGAGGCCGAACCGCAACATGCCTGTCCGCATGGCATCGTTCCTTCCACTCATCGAACCCCATATGGTGCGCAAAAACGGCATATCCATGACGCATGTGCGGCGGAGGTGTGGGCGGTTGCGGCAGGTTGAGGCGGGGGGATTCGTTGTTTTGTTCGGCCGTTCGGCGCGGCGGGCCTGGATGCCCTGAGTTCACAAGCGAAGGGCAATCCCAGGCTAAGGCGTCGCAATAACACACCCTTACGTCCACCTCCTGCTGGAAGACCGCTGCGCGATTGCGTGTCTTTGTGATGCCGACCCTCGGTAGGCGGATCGCACTATTCATTTCGCGATCTCCCCCACCGGAAAGGACCGCAATTCGCTCTGCGCCGCCTTGAACTCCGCATCCTGCGCGTGGCCTTTCCGGCGGGCGAGAACGCCCACGCGCGCAGCGACATATTCGCCGAGCGAGAGGGCGCTGACGATGCCGGCGGAATCATGCGGCGCCTTGCCGTCCAGCGCCTCGCGCACGGCATACACGAACACGCCGTTGCGGTTGTCGTAGCTGTCCAGCGCCTCCTGCACCGAACTGGAGGCGGCAAGGATGTAGCGGCCGGTTTCGTGGCCCACATTGGCGAGGTTGTCGGCCGTCACCTTGCCCGCATGGCAGGTGTCGATGAACAGCAGCGCATCGCGGGCGCGGATGCGGGCCAGCGCGCCGATCAGCGCGGTTTCCCCGATCGCGCCGCGGGCCATGCTCTCCCATGTCGAAATGTCGGATATGTCCGAAGGGATCAGCAGGAAGCGGTTGGTGTCCTCGTCGCGCACGCCGTGGGTTGCCACGTAGAACAGGAACGTGTCCTGCGGGCGGATCTCCGCGGCAAGCCGGTCGAACGCGGCCAGGATGCCGGCGCGCGTCGCCTGCCCGTCGGTCAGCAGCATCACGTGCACCTGGTCATACAGCGGGGCGGCGGCCTTGCGCACGGTGCGGACGAAGGTTTGCGCATCCGCCACGGCAAAGCGCAGCGCGAGGCTCGGCAGCGCGAAATGGTCGATCCCGATGGCGAGGATGTACATGCGCCGGTGGCGGGCGGCGCCGCCGGGGCGCTGCAGGTCCAGCAGCGGCGTTTCGGCGAAGACCGTATTTCCGCTGTCGTACACCCGCACCCGCACCCGGTTCGGCCCGGGATCGAGCGGAACGGTGAGCGTGCTTTGGGCCTTGCCCCCGGCGGTGGCCGGGGCTGGGAAGCGGCCGAGGTTGCGGCCGTTCACGAACAGATCGATCGCGCCGATGCCAAGCCCCCGATCAGAGAGCGAAAGAGCAAGGCGCAAGCGGCTCGCGGCGGGTGGCAGCTTCGCGGCCCCGGTTGCATCGGGCTTCAACGGGGCACAGCTGCCGTCCGGCTGCTCGATGCAGGCGCTGGCGATGGCCGCCTGCGGCTCACGCGCAAGGCGGGCGCGCAAATCTCCCAGCTTGGCGCGGCGGGCACGGGCGGGGCCGCGGTCTCCGGCCAGGGCGGCGCGCACCACGGCGGGGGCGTAGAACAGGCGGAAGGCCTGGGACAGGCTGGTCCATTCCGGCTGCTGGTTGGCGCCACGGTTGAGGTGGAAGCCCACCAGGGTCTTGCCGCCCTGGTCGGCGGTGTCGAAGAACCCATCCGGCGTGAACAGCACCCAGCGAACCCCGTCGGCGTGGGCGAACAACGTGGCGCGATGAGCAAGCGGTGCTGCGGGATCAAGCCCGTACCAGCGCAGCGTGCCGTCCAGCAGCGCCGCAACGGCGATGGTCCCGGCGGCGTTGACCGTCACCGCCCAGGCCGCGGCGGGTACCGGCACGGCGGCAATCTGGCGGCCGGCGCGGCTGAACAGGCGCAGGTTGCTGTCGGTGCCCAGCAGCACGCGCCCATCCGGCAGCAGGGCGAGGCTGCGGCTGTATTCGGCGTGATCGAGCCGGAGCGGGTGGCCGTTCAGCCGGGGGGCGGTGGTGTCTTTCCAGTCGGTCACGGCAACGCCGGGGGCGCTGGTTCGGGCGAAGGCAAGCGCCGGGTCGGCGCCCGTCGCCGGCTGAAGGGTGCGGGCCGCGGCATCGAAGCGCAGCAGGCCGGACGCGGTGGCGAACATCACCGTCGTGCCGTCGCTCGAAACGGCGAGCCCGTGGCGGCGGGCGGGCCGCAGATCGGCCATCGGCGGGGCTGGGCGGGATGCGATGCGGCCGCTGGCGGCAATGCGGCCCCAGCCGGGGTCTTCCGCCGCATAAACGGCGCCGCCGCCGGGCAGCGGGCGGATGTCGCGGATGGTATCGTGGGCGGCCGGCAGGTCCGTGAACGGCCCCAGGCCGAAATCGGCCCAGCTCCGGATCACGTTGCCACCGGCATTGCGCGCATAGCCCCCGGCCAGAAGCCGCACCCCGCCACGATCGTCCGCCATCCAGCCGACCGCCAGCAGCCCGGCGCCATGCAGGCCCGCCGTATCCGGCTGGAACACCGTGGCGAGCGTGTGCGCGGCGAGCACGACGAGGTGCAGGTGCCCATGGCTGCCGGCGTTTTCGAAACTCACGGCGATCAGGCTGCCGTCCGGCGAAACGGCGAGGCCCCATGGGCGCAGGCCGGGAATGGGCGCGCGGCGGGCGAGCAGCCGGAAGCCTGGGCCGTAGGCGCGCACGGCGCCATCGGCACCGGTGGCGAACAGGTCGCCCCCCGCATCGAAAGCGACCGCCCGCACCGGCCCGCGATAGGCGGTGTCGGAGAACAGGGCGTGGCCGGTGTGGGCGTCCCACACACGCACCCCACCTGCGGCGAGACCGGCGACAAGGCGCGTGCCGTCCGGCGAGACCGCAAGATCATAGACCGGCGACGGCAGACCCGGCAGCCGGGCGGCAAGCCGGCCGGTGGCGACCGAGAACAGATAGATGCTGAAGCTATGGTCCCACGACCCGCCGGTGGCACCCGCCGCGAACACGCGCCGCCCGTCCGGGGTCAGCGCGACCGCGTAGATCTCGCCCTCCTCGCGCGGGCCGATCGGCGGGCGCAGCACGGCCCGCTCCGCACCGTCGGGCAGAGACCACAGGCGCACCGTCTTGTCGTAGCCGGCCGAGGCCATCAGATGGCCGTCGGCGCTGACCGACAGGCGCGGGATCGCACCGGTATGCCCGCCCGCCTCGATGCGCAGGATGGGCTGTTGCGGGGGGCCGGCGGCGCGCGCAGGCGGCAGGCCGGCCAGGAAGGCGAGCGCGACGAGAGCCGCGCGGATCATGCCGCGATCTGGAATCCGTCCGCAGCGCCCTGGGCGACGGTCACGCTCTGGGCGAAGCTGTCGCGGCGGGCGGCGTTGCTGCCGGCAAGCTGCTGCACCGGATCGCCCCCCACCGGCGCTGCCTGCGGCACCACCACCGGAACGCTGCGGCCCGGCTGCACCAGATCGGCCGCCGGGGTGAAGCCCCGCGTGCCGGAAGCGGCCTGCACCAGCGCATAACTGCCGGAACCGCCCGAAACGGTGACGGCGGTCCCGGCCGGCAGCTCGGCCAGCACCGGCGAAGCCGGCTGCGGCTGCAGCATGAGCATGGTGGGCCCGCGCGTGACCGCCGATTGCGTCGGGATGGCCTGCGCCGACTGCACCGCGGCGGCGGTGCCGGGGCGCAGCCGATCCGCCGCAAAGACGAACTGGGAGCCCCGATCCTCGATCTGGTGATCGATGGTGCGCGCCAGCGCCACATCCCGCAGGGTCCATTGCCGAAGCTGGGCCATCCGCGCCTGCGCGGTGGGAAGATCGGTCCGGCCGGCAACATAATCGCCGCGGATGGCGCGCGCCTGCTGGTAGCGGCAATCCATCAACTGGTTGAACGCGTATTGCGTACGGTCGATCTGCATATTCTCGCGTTGCAGGTCGGTGGTAACATGGCTGTACAGCACCTGCTGATCCTGGCTCTGCTGCTGCAGCGCGCTCCAGTATCCGCCGGCCGCACCCGCCACGCCGCCCACGCCCGCGCCGATCAGCGCGCCCCGATAGTTGCCGGACATCAACCCGCCGATCAGCCCGCCGGCCAGCGCGCCGACGGCGGCGCCCTTCAGGATGCTTTCCGTGAAGAAATTGCCGGTGGAGTCGAGCGCGACAAGTTGCGGCCGGCAACTGTCCGTGCCGTTATCCGGGCCGATGCGCCCTTCCCGCGTCAGCGAATTCACCCCGTTCGCGCAGCCAGACAGCAGCGCCACCACCGCCACCGCCGAGATGGCCCGGTGCACCCGACATGAATCCCGCTCACGAGCCACAACGTGCTCCTTCCCGTTTCCTCCCTCTCCCGGAATATTCTACGACCGGCCCGAAACAAACGGAAGCTGGAATGTTACGATGTCATGTCCGGCGAAAGGCGGCCATGCAGCCGCCTTATCAACGCCTGCGCGTCGTGCGGGGCGCGCAGCTTGTCGGTATTGTCGAAGAACAGGAACACATCGCGATGCCTCGGTCCCGCGGCCACCCGGCCCGCGAACGCGCCATCGTCCATCGGCCTGCCGCCGGACCAGGCGCGCACCCGCCCGGCCCACCGATCGAGCGCCGCATCGCCATAGCCGCTGCGATACAGCTCCTCCGATCCATGCAGCCGGCAATAGACGAAGCCCGACGTGAGATCCATCAGCCGTGGCCATTCCACCGTATCGGCGCAGACCAAAGCCACATCATGCTTTCGCAGCAGGTCGATGAAGGCCGCGTTCCGGAAACTCTCGTGGCGGATTTCCACGGCGTGGCGCATCGCCCGCGGTGCGTCGGTGCGCAGCCAGGCGCGCGCCTTCAGATGCTGGTCATGGCGCCTGGCGTATTCCGCAGCCGCCTCGGTATCGTGCGGCAAGCGCGCGAGGAAGGCGCCCATCGCTTCTTCATCGAAACGGAAGCTCGGCGGAAACTGCCACAGGATCGGCCCCAGCTTCGGGCCGAGCCGCAGCAGCCCGGAGGCAAGGAAGTTGGCAAGCGCCACGAACGGTTCCCGCAGCCGCAGGATGTGCGTGATGAATCGCGGGGCCTTGACGGTGAAGACGAAATCGTCCGGCGTCTCCGCGGCCCAGCGGGCGAAGACATCCGGCGTCTGCTGGCCATAGAACGTCCCGTTGATCTCGATCGCACGAAAGATCGCGCTGGCGTGCGCCAGTTCCCGCTTCTGGACCAACCCTTTCGGATAGAAGGACCCCCGCCACGGCGCATAGGTCCAGCCGGAAATGCCGATTCTGATCTGCCCATGCCGTGTCATCCGCTCCGCCCATCTCGCCCGCGGCCCATGAACGGGCGCGGTCCGCGGGTGGTTCCAGGCTTCGCGGTGCACAAAATTCTCCGAACTCCGATTGAAATGCACGAAAACCGGAATGTTACGGTATCATCTCCGGCGGAGTCGGTCAGGGAGGAGGAAATCGATGGATATCGTTTCGCGCGCCAAGAACCTGCTGCGGGAGCCGCGGATGGAATGGCAGGTGATCGCCGCGGAGCCGGCGGACGCGATGAGCCTGTTCACGGGCTATGCAATGATCCTGTCGGCCATTCCGCCTATCGCCATGTTCATTGGGTTGTGGCTGGTAGGGGTGCCGATCGGCGGGCATGCGATGCGGCTGGGATTCGGTTTCCTGCTCGGCCATGCCATCGCCCGCTACGTGCTGGGGCTGGTCGCGATCTGGGTGGTATCGCTGATCATCGCCTTCCTGGCGCCGAAATTCGGCGGGCAGGCCAATTCGCTCACCGCGCTGAAGCTCGCGGTCTATGCGCCAACGGCCGCCTGGCTCGCCGGGGTGTTCGCGCTGCTGCCGGTCCTGTCGATCCTGGCCATCCTCGGGCTCTACAGCATCTACACCCTCTACGTCGGCCTGCCGATCCTCACTGGCTGCCCACAGGACCGGGCGGGGATATTCGTGGGTGCGATCGTGCTGAGCTACATCGTGCTCGCGATCCTGGTGGGACTGCTGGCCGTGCTGGTCTGATCTCAGCGGATATCCAGGATCTTGTGCGTTTGCAGGCTCAGCCGCCACAGCGGCCGGCGCAGGCAGAAGGCCAGCGCCAGCTCGGTATTGCGCACCCGGTCCGGCCCGTCCATCGGCTGCAAGGCGAAACGGCCGAAGGCAAGGTGTTCGAATTGCTCGGGCGGCAGGCCGGGCTGGGGGAACACCAGCTTCAGCTCGTCGCCATGGGTCAGGTTCAGCTCCGCCCCGGCTTTCGGGCTGACGCAGACCCAGTCGATGCCCCCGGGCGGGTCGGCGATGGTGCCGTTGGTTTCCACCGCCACTTCGAAGCCACGGGCGTGCAGGGCGGCCACCAGGGGCCCGTCCAGTTGCAGCAGCGGCTCCCCGCCGGTGCAGACCACGAACGGCAGGCCGCCACCCGGCCACTGCGCCGCCACGGCATCGGCCAGCGCCTCCGCGGTCGGGTAGCGCCCGCCTTCGGTGCCGTCGGTGCCGACGAAATCGGTGTCGCAGAAATTGCACACGGCGGTGGCGCGGTCCGCCTCCCGGCCGGTCCAGAGGTTGCAGCCGGCAAAGCGGCAGAACACTGCCGGGCGGCCGGCCTGCGCGCCCTCCCCTTGCAGGGTGAAGAAGATTTCCTTCACCGCGTACGTCATGGCACCGCGCAACTCATGGCGCTGCGCGCAGGCGGGGCTGGCGCGCCGGCAGGTCGTTCACGCTCATGTCCGCCCGGCGCCACCAGCGATCGCCGGAAACCGGCAGGGCCGCATCCGGGTCGCCATCGAAGATCACGCTGTTGGTCGGCGTTTCCTCGATGCGGATTTCGGCACAGCGCAGCCGGCCGCCGTCGGCGGCGAGGAAGGCGGACAGTTTCGCCTTCAAACAGCAGGCAAGCATTTCCGTCGTCGGGTCCCCCGGCGTCAGCAGCAGGCGCGGCAGGCGCTGCGGTTCCTGCGCGGCGAACCAGCGGACCAGCGGATCGGCTTCGCAAAGATGCAGCGCATGGTCCAGATGCTCGTCGATGAAGCGGTGCCAGAGGGATTTCGCGCGCTCGAACGGCTCCACCATGTTGGCCCCGCCATCCAGCGGCGCCGGAGCCACGGGCTGCAGGCGTACGATGACGGTCTCGTTATGGCCGTGCGGCAAGGCGCACTTTTCCTCTCCGGCCAGCAGCCGGTGCCCCATCGCGTAGCGCCGGGCGAAGACGAGGCTAAACATCGGCGCCCTCCGCCGCGAACGCGTCCCAGCCGCGCGCGCGCAGTTCGCAGGCCGGGCACGCGCCGCAGCCATAGCCCCAGGGATGCCGGCGCGTGCGCTCCCCATGGTAGCAGGTGTGGGTGTCCTCCACGATCAGATCAACCAGCCCCCTGCCGCCCAGCGCATCCGCAAGCCGCCACGTCGCCGCCTTGGTCAGCCACATCAGCGGCGTGTGCAGCACGAAGCGGCGCTGCATGCCGAGGTTGAGCGCCACCTGAAGCGCCTTGATCGTGTCGTCCCGGCAGTCCGGATAGCCCGAATAGTCGGTCTCGCACATGCCGCCGACGATATGGCGCAGCCCGCGACGGTAGGCGAGCGCGGCGGCGAA
>DATKQI010000302.1:0-3385 GCA_035532755.1 Acetobacteraceae bacterium | reverse complement strand
AGCGCGATCGGCTCGCCCGCCACCAGCACCGCCACGCCGGACAGGCCCAGAACGAGGCCGGCCAGCCGCGGCGCGGTCGGCCGCTCGCCCAGCATCGGCCAGGCGAACAGCGCGGTCCAGATCGGCAGGGTATAGGCGATGATCGCCGCCTCCCCGGCCGGCAGCCACAGCAGCGCGAGCGAAGCCAGGCCCATCCAGCAGGTGAAGTTCAGGAAGCCGGACACCGCAAGCCGCCGCCACTGCCCCGGCGGCGGCATGATCCGCTCGCCACGGAGCGCCGCGATCGCGAACAGCAGCCCCGCCCCGACCACGCCGGCCCAGCCGCGGAGCGCGAACGGCGGCAGTTCGGTGAGCAGGAATTTCGAGACGGTCCAGTTGAAGCCCCAGACCAGCGCGGTGATCCCCAGAAGCCCGTAGCCCCGCATGCTCTCGCGCACCGCCAGCGGCGCCGCCCCGGCCCTAGCGGACATACACCCGCACTTCGGGGCCGGGGCTGCCCGGCACCGATTGCGCGCCCAGCGCCAGGCGCGCATCGGGCACGCCCATCGCACCGATGGCCCGCATCACCTCGGCCGCCGCGGCCGTCGCCGGCCGGAGGTCGGCCGCGGTGGCGCCGGGCGCCACGGCCACCACGTCGAACGCCACATCCGGCTTGCGCGCCTCCGCCGCCCGCACCGCACCCGCGAGCGGCGACCGATAGTCGGCGGCACGCGCCGGCAGGCGGATGGTGACCAGGGGAATGCGTGCGGAATTGGCCGTGATCTGCGCCACCTGCGCCGGGCCGGGGCCATAGGCGCGGGGCGCGAATGTCGTCTGGTCCACCAGCTTGCAGCCCGCGAGCCCCGCCAGCACCGCGGCCGAAAGCACGAAACGAAGGGGCGAGCGGCGCATGACCCCGGCATAGCCGAGCCGGGCCGCGATGGACAAGGCCGGCTTTCGCCCGGCAGCCATCATTTCCATATTCGTCAAAATCTGCTTGCCGCGCCCGAAACTGTTATATATCATTATTCGATAATCTGCGAAAGATCGTATCATGGATGCGGCACACGCCATCGAAGCTTTGGGCGCATTGGCGCATGAGCACCGGCTGGCTGCCTACCGGATGCTGGTCGCGCGCGGGCCGGACGGATTGCCCGCCGGGCTGATCGCCGAGCGGCTCGGCATCCCGCCCTCCTCGCTCACCTTCCATCTCCAGCAACTGCTGCGCGCGGGTCTCGCCACGCAGCGGCGGATGAGCCGTCAGATCATCTACGCCGCCGATTTCACGGCGATGAACGGGCTGCTCGCCTACCTCACCGAGAACTGCTGCGGCGGCGATCGGGCGCGCTGCTTCCCGGAATCGGCAATCGCACAGGCAGGACAATGAGCATCACGATCTACCACAACCCCGCCTGCGGCACCTCGCGCAACGTGCTCGGCCTGATCCGCGACAGCGGCGTGGAGCCGCGGATCATCGAATACCTGAAAACGCCGCCGAGCCGGGGCGAGCTGGCCGGGCTGATCCGGCGGATGGGCATTCCCGTGCGCGCGCTGCTGCGCCGCAAGGGCACGCCGTACGACGAACTGGGGCTCGACGATCCGAAATGGACGGACGAGGCGCTGATCGAGGCGATGCTGGCGCACCCCATCCTGATCAACCGGCCCGTCGTCGTCACCCCGCTCGGGGTGAAGCTGTGCCGCCCGTCGGAGACGGTGCTGGACATCCTGCCCGCTCCATCGACCGGCCGGCGATGAGCCGGTTCGAGCGGTTCCTGACGCTGTGGGTCGGGCTGTGCATCATCGCGGGGATCGGGCTCGGCCAGATGCTGCCCGGCGTGTTCCATGCGGTGGGGGATGCCACGGTCGCGCAGGTGAACCTGCCGGTCGCGGCTCTGATCTGGCTGATGATCGTGCCCATGCTGCTCAAGGTCGATCTGCGCGCGCTGGCCGAGGTCGGCCGGCACTGGCGCGGCATGGCGGCGACGGTGGGGGTGAACTGGCTGGTCAAGCCGTTCTCCATGGCGCTGCTCGGCTGGCTGTTCGTCGGCTTCCTGTTCCGCCCGCTGCTGCCGGCCGGGCAGATCGACAGCTACATCGCCGGTCTGATCCTGCTGGCGGCGGCACCCTGCACGGCGATGGTGTTCGTCTGGTCGAACCTCGTGGAGGGCGATCCGCATTTCACGCTGTCGCAGGTGGCATTGAACGATGCGATCATGATCGTCGCCTTCGCCCCCATCGTCGCGCTGCTGCTCGGGCTGTCCTCCATCGCCGTGCCCTGGGCCACGCTCGTTCTTTCGGTGCTGCTCTACATCGTCGTGCCGGTGGCGGCCGCGCAGCTCTGGCGTGGGGCGCTGCTGCGTGCCGGCGGCCAAGCCGCGCTGGCGCGGGTGCTGCACCGGCTGGGGCCGCTCTCGCTCGCCGCACTGCTGCTCACGCTGGTTCTGCTGTTCGGGCTGCAGGGGGCGCAGATCGCGCGCCAGCCGGCGGTGATCCTGCTGCTGGCGGTGCCGATCCTGGTGCAGGTCTATCTCAACGCCGGGCTCGCCTACTGGCTGAACCGGCGGCTCGGCGTGGCGTGGTGCGTGGCCGCGCCCTCGGCGCTGATCGGCGCCTCCAACTTCTTCGAACTCGCGGTGGCGACCGCGATCGCGCTGTTCGGCTTCCGCTCCGGCGCAGCACTCGCCACCGTCGTCGGCGTGCTGGTGGAGGTGCCGGTGATGCTCACCGTCGTCAGCATCACCCGCCGCAGCCGGGGGTGGTACGAGGCGGGGGCAGGCCGGGCTGGATAATAAATGACAATTATTGACATCTGTCATTAGATAACTCATATCAGCCCGCCACACGGGGGGGCTGACTGATGATCACACGCACGCTGGGCGCCACCGGCCCCGAAGTCTCCGCCATCGGCCTGGGCTGCATGGGCATGTCCGGCGGCTACGGCCCGGCCGACGAGGCCGAGAGCATCGCCACCATCCATGCCGCGCTCGATGCCGGGATCACCCTGCTCGACACCGGCGATTTCTACGGCATGGGCGACAACGAGATGCTGTTGCGCAAGGCCCTGCACGGCCGGGCACGGGACAGCTACCGGCTCAGCGTCAAGTTCGGCGCGCTGCGCGGGCCGGACGGCGCGTTCATCGGCGTGGACGGGCGGCCGGCGGCGGTGAGGAACTTCCTGGCCTACACGCTGAAGCGACTCGGCACCGACCATGTGGACATCTACCGCCCCGCCCGGGTCGATCCCGCGGTGCCGATCGAGGACACGGTGGGCGCCATCGCCGATCTGGTGAAGGCCGGATACGTGCGCCACATCGGCCTGTCCGAGGCCGGGGCAGACACGCTGCGGCGGGCCAGCGCGGTGCACCCGATCGTTGACCTGCAAATCGAATACTCCCTGATCTCCCGC
>DATKQI010000301.1:0-44879 GCA_035532755.1 Acetobacteraceae bacterium | reverse complement strand
GATCTTCGCGGTGGTGCCACCCATGTCGAAGGACAGCACGCGGTCGAGCCCGCAGCGGCGGGCGACGTCGGCGGCGAAGATCGCTCCGCCGGCCGGCCCGCTTTCCACAAGGCGGATGGGAAAACGGCAGGCGGTCTGGATCGTCGTCAAGCCGCCGCCCGAGAGCATCATGAAGATCGGCGCGGACAGGCCGATGCCGCGCAGGGATGCCTCCAGCCGGGTCAGGTAGCGCGCCATCAGTGGCTGCACGTAGGCATTGGCGGCCGTGGTGGAGAAGCGCTCCCACTCCCGCATCTCGGGCGAGACTTCTGCGGAGAGCGAGACCGGCAGGTCGGGCAGCGCCTCGGCCAGGATGGCCTGTGCGCGCTGCTCGTGCACCGGGTTGACGAAGGCATGCAGGAAGCCGATCGCGACACTCTCCACGGCCGCATCCGTGAGCACCGGCACCAGCGCACGCACTGCCGCCTCGTCCAGCGGCTTCAGCACCTGCCCCTCGTTGTCCAGCCGCTCCGGCACGGTCAGCCGCAGATGGCGCGGCACCAGCGGTTCGGGTAGGGCGATGTTGAGATCGTACTGATCGTACCGGCTCTCGTTGCCCAGAGCCAGCACATCGCGGAAGCCCTCGGTAGTGATCAGTGCCGTGCGCGCGCCCTTGCGCTCGATGATCGCATTGGTGGCGAGCGTGGTGCCGTGGATCAGGATGGCGACATCGGCAGGCTGCAGGCCGGCGGCGGCCAGGATGGCCCGCACCCCGTCCATCACCCCCAGTTCCGGGGCAGCCGGCGTCGTCAGCACCTTCGCGGTAACGCGGCAGTCCTTATATTCTATGGCAAGATCGGTGAAGGTGCCCCCGATATCGACCGCCAGCCGCGCAGACGCCATTCATCCGATCTTCCATATTCCGCGCTGCTCACATGCCCGCGCGCCCGGAGCAGTGAACAATTCCCGCGCAGGCGTGGCAAGAGCGGGGCAGATCAGCCAACGCAGATCAGCAGCCGGCCAGACGCAAGCCGCACCTTGTAGATTCGCAGGTTGACGCAAACCGGCGCACCCAGTGCCCGGCCGGACGGGATGTGAAAGCGGCCCTGGTGCAGCGGGCACTCGATCACATCGCCCAGTACCAACCCTTCCGTCAGGTCCGCTTCCTCGTGCGTGCATGTCCCGTCGGTGGCGAAATACCCGGATGCCGTGCGGTAGATCGCGAAACTATGGTCCTGCCAATCGAAGGCGACGGCATCCCCCACGCCGAGACGATCGGCAGGGCAGACATCGACCCAACCGGCTTCTCCGCTCATCGCACGACGCCCTCCGGCAAGGTGGGGACCAGCACATAGCCGGGATCACGCCGCTGGCGGCGGATGATCGTCAGCATTTCCCGCCACGCCGATAACAGCCCCCGATAGGCGGGCGGCATCCCGGCCGCCACCAAAGCGCGCAGCCTCGGCAGGGCATGGAAGGGCACCGCGGGAAACATGTGGTGCTCGGTATGATAGTTCATGTTCCAGTACAGAAAGCGCAGCAGAGGGTTCAGCCGTACGGTGCGGCAGGACAACCGGTGGTCGTACTCGTTCTCCGCCAGCCCGGCATGTTGGGTCAGTGCACAGAGTTCGTGCAACCAGGCGCCGTACAGGCGGGGCAGCGTCAGGAACAGCACCGGCAACCAGCTTCGAGCCAGCACCGCCCACAGGATCACCATAAGATGCGCGGTCAGCAGAATGCGCGCGTTGTGGACCATCATTGGAAATTCCGCGGATGGCACACTGGCACGCGCCCGCCGCGTCGGCCGGCCTAGACTGTGGCTGACCAGCACGCCGATGAATTCACGGGCGAAAGACAGGCGCACGAAATCCGTTGCGAGCTTCCACAGGCTGATCGGGCGCGGCAGTTGCTGCTCGGGATCGGCGGGTGCGCCGACGGTGACCTGGGTATAGCTGTGATGGCAGGCGTGCAGCCAGCGGCTGTACACCTGCTCGCGCCAGGTCATGAAACAGATCACCCAGTACGCCGCCTCGTTCAGCCATCGCGTACGAAAGGCCGTGCCGTGGCCAAGCTCGTGCGCCGGCGCTTCGGCGAATGCGAACACCGTGCCATAGAGCAGAAACGCAGGCACGGCCCATGCAGTGCCGCGCATGCGAAAGGCCAACAGGCCAGTCGCGATCGTCAGCGCAAGAAACCCCCCGATCCAGATCAGTGCCGGCCTGTCGGCGCGCTGCATCAGCCCGCGCAGTGCCGTACGGTCGATCGCGCATTGATACCATCGGCCTGCCATTCACCCCTCCCCTCCGCCCGTCCGGCCAGCAAAGACCGGTTGATCCCTGCAGGCAAAGGCTGTTTTGATGAAAAACCATCATCCCCGGCAGGACTCCGATGAAGCGGGCACGGTTGGAAGACATAGCGCGGCACACCGGGCTCGGCATCGCCGCGGTGGACCGCGTTCTGAACGGACGGGGTGGCGTCCGGCCGGAGACGGCACGGCGCGTGCTGGAGGCAGCCCGGTTGCTCGGCGCCAGCCGCGTGCTGCCAGCCCCCTGGCGTCGCCTGTTGCGCTTCGATGTAGTCCTGGTGCAATCCGACAGCTCGTTCTTCCGCTCCCTCGGCCAAGCGTTTCGTACCGAAGCGGCGGCGGCGGGGTACCCGGTGTCATTGCATCTCACGTTCCTCGACAAAAGCGATCGGGCCGGCCTCGTACGGTGCATCGACGCGGCGGCGGCCGTGTCCCAGGGGCTCGCCCTGGTCGCTGAAGACGATCCCGATATCTGCATGGCGATCGCCCGGGCCGCCAAAAAGCAGCTGCCGGTTGTCACGCTGGTGACTGATCTGCCCGGCAGCGTGCGCATCGCCTATATCGGCATCGACAATTTCGCCGCCGGGCGGGCCGCCGGCTGGTTCATCAGTCGCACCAGCTCCGCGAGGGGTGATGTGCTGGTGGTTTGTGGCGATCCGGCCTACAGCGGCCATGCTGAGCGGCTGGCCGGCTTCCGTTCGGCTCTTGCCACATACGCTCCTGGCTTGACCTTGCGGAAGGTCCTGATCGGCCACGATGACCCGGCTATCACGCATGAAAGGCTTCGCAGCGCGCTACCCGGCTATCCGGCGCTGGCTGGGTTCTACAATACCGGCGGGGCCGTTGCAGCGGCGGCCGAGGCGCTTGGCTCAGCCGACCTTGATACGACAATCCATGTCGCGCACGAGATGACACCTACCAATGCCGCGCTGCTGCGCGCCGGCCGCCTCCATCTGGTGATCGACCAGAATCCGGCGCTTCAGGCACGGCGGGCGCTGTCATGGCTCCAAGCGGCGTGCGGATTGAGCGCCCCGCCGACCGACATGGCTGTGCCGTTCTCGCTGCACGGGCCGGAGAACATTCGTTGACGACGGAGCCGATGGGCTGGATCACCCTTTCTTGAGCCGGTCGGGGTCCGTGTAGAGCTTCACCACCGCCGCATCGTCCTCGCGCCCCATCCCGCGTGCGCTGGCCATGGTGAACAACTGGTGCGCGGCGGCGGAAATCGGCAGCGGAAAGGTCATGGCGGCACCTGTTTGCAGCACGATGCCAAGGTCCTTCACAAAGATGTCGACGGCCGAGCGGGGCGCATAGTCGCCCTCCAGCATGTGCGGGACGCGGTTGGCGAACATCCACGATGCCCCGGCGCTGTTCGAGATCACATCGAACAGCGTGGCCGGATCGATGCCCGTGGAAACGCCGAAGGCCATCGCCTCCGCTGCCGCGGCTATGTGAACGCCTGCGAGCAACTGGTTGATCATCTTCACCCGCGATCCGGCGCCGGGTACGTCCCCCAGGCGATAGACCTTGGTCGCGATGGCGTCGAGGAAGGGTTCGGCGCGGGCGAAGGCTTAGGCATTGCCGGAAGCCATCACCGTCATCTCTCCGGTCGCGGCCTTGGTCGGGCCGCCGGAAACCGGGGCATCCAGCAGCGGAACACCCATGACGGCGAGGCGGCGGCCCAGTTCCTCGGCGAACAGCGGCGGAACGGTGGCGCAGGCCAGCACCACGGCGCCGGAACCGATCGCAGCGGCCGCGCCATCCGCGCCGAACAGGGCGGTTTCGGTCTGCGCGGCGTTCACCACGAAAACCAGTACCGCGTCGGCTCCGCGCGCCGCCTCCGCCGGGGTGGTGCAGGGCACGCCGCCCGCCGCGGCGAGCCTGTCCCGTGCCTCCACCGAAGGATCGGCTCCGCGGACGGCGAAACCCTGGCGCAGCAACGACGCCGCCGCACCGCCCCCCATGGAGCCGAGGCCGATGACGCAGGCGGTTCGGGGCATGGATTGCTCCAGTGGACAGGATTCAATCGTCGCGGTGGACGCGCTCCATCCGCTCGTGCCGTTCCTGCGCCTCGATCGACAGGGTGGCGATCGGTCGGGCCTCCAGCCGTTTCAGGCCGATCGGCTCCCCGGTTTCCTCGCAGAAGCCGTAGGTGCCGTTCTCGATGCGCAGCAACGCCTGGTCGATCTTGGAGATCAGCTTGCGGGCACGGTCCCGGGTGCGCAGCTCCAGCGCCCGGTCTGTCTCTACGCTGGCCCGATCCGTGATGTCCGCCTCGTGGATGCCCCCTTCGGACAGGCTGGCGAGCGTTCCGTCCGCCTCCCGCAGCAGTTCAGCCCGCCAGCGCAGCAGCTTCGTGCGAAAATATTCGACATGGAGGGGATTCATGAATTCTTCGGCACTTGAGGGCCGATAATCAGGGGGCAGGGTCACCAACATGCGCGACGATCCTCCGTCTGGGCGGGATGACGCGGCACAGCGTCCCCTCACCGGCCACCTCCGCGGCGCAACCCCGGAAGTGTCCTCGCGGCGGCTTATAGCGGCGGCGTCGAGCCGCGCCAAGGGTGCATCAGGCAGGTTCAAGAAGCTGACATGGAAGGATTTATCTCCCGCCGCGCCAGCTCGATCCGGGCCCGCAACGCAACCGCCCGTATTGCCGCCGCCAAGCCCGGGTCGGCCGCCTCCGGCAGGAGGCTCGCGAGGTCGGCCAGCCGGGCCAATGCGGCCGGATCGGTACCGCCGGACAGCAGTGCGTGCTGAAGATGGGCCAACTCCCGCAGGATGGCCTGGCCATGCCGCCGGGCGGCCCGGTCGCCAGACCCGGCGCATTCCACCTCCTGCAGCGCGAGCATCCCGGACAGTGCCGCGGGCGGCGCCGCGGCCGTGGCGGCGAGGGCCGATCCGGCCTCCTCCGTCACCAGTGACATGGTGAAGGCCGCGCCGGCGGACCGGCCGGGCCCGGCCGGGCCCGCCGGACGGCCCACGCCTCCATTGCGCCCGATCCCGCCAATAACCGTCATGAACCCGGCCCCTCCCATCAGCCGACCTTGCTGCCTTATCCTGCCGACCGGCATTTCCTGCCGGGGCCGTCAGCCCGGCCAACGCCGGAGACCTCCCCGAAACCTTGGCACGTGCCGCCGACAACACTGGTACGGGCCTTGCGTGATGGCCGGCAGGATGACCGCAAAACATTAACGATGCGGTTCTCGGACCACGCGCGGGGCTGCCTGCCATGAAATGTCTGCCATGCCTCTTCGCCGTGCTGATCGGCCTGCTGGCCCCGTTGCCGGCGGCGGCCCAGGTGCGCATCAAGGACATCACCGATGTCGAGGGCGTGCGGGACAACCAGCTTGTCGGCTACGGGCTGGTAGTGGGGCTGAACGGTACCGGGGACCGGCTGAACAACGCCGTGTTCACCCGCGAATCGCTGATCGGCATGCTGGAACGGCTGGGGGTGAACGTGCGCGACCTTTCCGCCCAGTTGCAGACCAAGAACGTCGCCGCGGTGATGGTAACGGCGAACCTGCCCGCCTTCGCCCGCAGCGGCACCCGCATCGACGTGTCGGTGTCGGCACTTGGCGATGCCACGAACATCTCGGGCGGCACACTGCTCGTCACCCCGCTGCTGGCAGCCGACGGCGAGGTCTATGCGGTGGCCCAGGGCGCGCTCGCCACCGGCGCCATCTCGGCCGCCGGCCCCGGCGGTTCGCTCACCCGGGGGATTCCGACCGCGGGACGGATCAGCAACGGCGCGATCGTCGAGCGGCAGGTGCATTACCGGCTGAGCGCGCATCCACAGGTCGATCTGTCGCTGCGCAACCCGGATCTGACCACCGCCGAACGGATCGCGGGCGCGATCAACGGCGCGCTCGGCGGCGGAGTGGCGCATGCGGCCGACCCGCGCACCGTGGCGGTGAACCTTGCCGGGCGCGCCGTGGTCGATACGCTCGCCCGGATCGGGGATCTCCAGGTCTTCCCGGATACCCCGGCCGTGGTGGTGATCGACGAGGCGACCGGAACCATCGTGATGGGGGCGGATGTGCGGGTCAGCACCGTGGCGATCGCGCAGGGCAACCTGACGATCCGGGTGACCAACACCCCCCAGGTCAGCCAGCCGGGGCCACTGTCGAACGGCACGACGCAAGTGGTGACGAGCACCAGCATCAAGGTGAACACGCAGAAGGGGCACCGCCTCGCGATCGTGAAATCCGGCATCACGCTGCGCGATCTGGTGGCCAGCCTGAACGCGCTGGGGGTGGGGCCGCGCGACATGATCAGCATCCTGCAAAACATCAAGGCCGCGGGCGCGTTGCAGGCCGACCTGGTGGTGCGCTGATGCCGCCGCTCGCACCACTTCCGCCCATACCGACATCCGGCACAAGCCTGCCCGCCGCCCAGGTGGCCAAGGCATGGGCGGCGGCAAGGAAATTCGAGGCGATGGCGCTTGGATCGTTGCTCAAGCCGATGTTCAGCACGGTCGATACCGCGCACGGCCTGTTCGGGGGCGGCGCGGGCGAGGCGATGTGGCAGCCCATGCTGGTCGAAGCCGTGGCGAAGCGGATGGCCGCGGCAGGCGGCCTCGGCCTCGCGCAGCCGATCTTCCAGGAGATGCTGCGCGCCCAGGAACAGCAGCCCCCGACAAGGACCAGCCGATGACCCCGGACCTGATGGCGACAACCCTGCATCTGATCGAGACGCTGGAGGAGGAGAACGCCGCCCTGGCCGCGCTCGATCTGCCGCGCGCGAGTGCCCTGCTCGCGCAAAAGCAGCGCGCGGCGGAGGGTTTCACCACCGCATGCGCCGCCGCGCCACCCTGTCCGGCCGACCGGGAAGCGGTGCGCGCAAGCGCGGATCGGCTGCGGCGGGCTGCGAGTGAGAATCAACGCCTGCTGGCGCACGCGATCCTTGTGCAGGGACAGGTGATCGGCGCTGTGGCACGGGCGATGGCGCAGCCGCTCGCTGCACCGCGCTATGGCGCAACCGGGGATCTCGCATCCGGCCGACGCGCCGCCCCGGTGGCGCTGTCCGCCTCCGTCTGATACTCCGTGCAGGCCGTTCGTACCGGCGGCCGATGGTTCGCAGCAACGGATGATCCGATGCAGATTGCCTTGTTCGTCCCCGCACCGTTCGCCACGGTCTCGGGTGGCTATGTGTACGACCGGCGGATGGTCGCGGAGTGGCGCGCGGAGGGCCATGCCGTCGAGGTGATCGAATTGCCCGGCCGGCATCCGCTCGCCGACGGCGCGACCGAGGCCGCGGCGCTGACGGCCTGGGCGGCGCTGCCGGATAATGCCCGCCCTTTGATCGACGGTCTCGCACTGCCCGCCTTCGCACCGATGGCCGAGGCGCTGGCGGCACGCGGCGCCACCACCCTGATCCATCACCCCACCGCACTCGAGACCGGATTGCCGGATGCCGAACGGGGAATGCTCCGGACGATCGAGCATGCGCTTCTTCCCCGCCTGCATCGCGTCGTGACGACCAGCGCCGACACGGCCGAGCGTCTTGCCCGCGATTTTGGTGTGGCAGCCGAACGCATCGCCGTGGTGGTGCCGGGCACCGGGAATGCACCGCGCAGCGTAGGCTCCGGTGGAACCGGCTGCGCGATCCTGTCGATCGGGACGCTGGTGCCGCGCAAGGGGCACGACGTGCTGCTGCGCGCGATGGCGCGGCTGTTCGATCTCGACTGGCATCTCACCATTGTCGGCGGCGCGGACCGCGATCCGGCCCATGCTGCCCATCTGGCCGCACTGGCGAGCGAACTCGGCATCGCCCGGCAGGTCCATTTCACCGGGGAGCTTGTCGATGCGGCGCTGGAAGCGGCGTGGCAACCCGCAGACCTGTTCGCGCTCGCGACCCATTACGAAGGCTACGGCATGGTGGTGGCCGAGGCGCTGAAGCGTGGGTTGCCGGTCGCGATCTGCGGCGGTGGTGCCGTGGGCAGCCTGGTGCCGGCCGAAGCCGGCGTCGTGGCGCCCCCCGGCGATCATGAGGCGCTGTCGAAGGCGATGCGGCGGCTGGTGTTCAGCGCCGATTTGCGCCGGGAGATGGGCGATGCGGCGTGGCAGGCCGGGCAGGCGCTGCCGTCCTGGAAGGATCAGGCCGCCGCCTTCATCCGGGCCTTGGAGCAGGAGACTTGAAGGAACCGCACATGCCGTTGCTGGGCTGCATCGCCGACGATTTCACCGGGGCGACCGATCTTGCGTCCATGCTGGTGCGCAACGGCATGCGCGCCGTGCAACTGATCGGCGTGCCGCTTCCCGACGATCCCGTGCCCCAGGCCGATGCCGTGGTGGTGGCGCTGAAATCCCGCACCGTGCCGGTGCGCGCGGCCGTGGCGGACAGCCTGGCTGCCCTGGCGTGGCTGCGAGCGGCAGGGTGTCAGCGGTTCTTCTTCAAATACTGCTCCACCTTCGACAGCACGGAGGCAGGCAATATCGGGCCTGTCGCCGATGCGCTGATCGACGCGCTGGGTTGCGGCTTCGCCCTCGCCTGCCCCGCTTTCCCGGCGAACGGACGCAGCGTGTACCAGGGCCATCTGTTCGTCGGCCACGCCTTGCTCAACGAGAGCGGGATGGAGCACCACCCGCTGACGCCGATGACAGACGCCAATCTGGTGCGGGTGCTTTCCCGCCAGACCGACGGCACCGTGGGGCTGGTGCCCCATGCGGTCGTCGCACAGGGGGCCGCGGCCATCCGCCGGGCGATGACCGTCCTGAAGGAGCAGGGGCGACGCTACGCGATCGTCGATGCGGTGAGCGATGATCAGTTGATCGCGATCGGCGAAGCAGCGGCCGGGCATGCGCTGATCACCGGCGGATCGGGCGTGGCAATGGGCCTGCCGGAAAGCTTCCGCGCCGCCGGCGCATTGCCGATGATCGTTGATCCTGGCGCCTTGCCTGCTATCGACGGCCCGGCAGCCATCCTTGCCGGGTCCTGCTCACGCGCCACGCTGTTCCAGATCGGCACTGCCCGGGCGCATCTGCCGACGCTGGAGCTTGATCCGCTCGCCCGCCCGGATGCCGCGGCACTGGCACGGCAGGCGTTGGATTGGGCCGCATCCCTTTCGGGCGATCGACCGGTACTGATCGCCGCATCCGCCCCACCCGAGAAGGTGGCGGCGTTGCAACGCAAGCTCGGGCGCGAGGCAGCCGGAGAGCTGGTGGAGCAGGCGATGGCGACCATCGCCGCAGAACTTGTCGCGCGCGGGGTGCGCCGGATGGTGGTCGCCGGCGGAGAGACATCGGGGGCGGTAGTCTCGCGCCTTGGAGTACGGTCGCTGCGGATCGGTGCGGAAATTGATCCCGGCGTGCCCTGGACGCTGGCTTCGGGCAGCGGCCCGGACCTGCTCCTGGCGCTGAAATCCGGCAATTTCGGCACGCCTGATTTCTTCCTCAAGGCGTTCGCCGCATAGAGCGTGGTGTGATGAGGACCTGGTGATGACCGAAAACGACACTCGGCAGCTTCTGGTGGAACTGGCGGGCAGCCTGTTCGCGCGGGGGTTCTCGGTAGGCAGCGCCGGCAACATCAGCGTGCGGCTTGCCGATGGCTACCTGATCACCCCCACCAATTCCTCTCTCGGCCGGCTCGATCCGGCACGGCTCGCACGGCTCGATCTCTCCTTCACGCACATCGGCGGGGACAAGCCGTCGAAAGAGGTGACAATGCATCGCGCCTTCTATGCGGCCCGGCCCGATGCCGGAGCGGTGGTGCATCTGCATTCCACCATGGCCAGCGCCGTTGCCTGCCTGCCGGATGTGGACGCGGACAACCCGATCCCGCCGCTCACGCCCTATTTCGTCATGCGCATCGGCCGCTCCATGCCGGTGATTCCCTATTACCGGCCGGGAGACGCCGATATGGAGCCTGCCATCCATGCGGCGGCCAGGCATGCACGCGCCGTGCTGCTGGCCAATCACGGCCCCGTCGTGTCCGGGCAGAGCCTGACCGATGCCGTCCACGCGGCCGAGGAGTTGGAGGAGGCAGCGAAGCTGTTCCTGCTGCTGCGGAATATGGCGCCACGTCTGCTGTCCGCCCCCCAGGTGGGGGATCTGCTGGCGCATTTCGGATAAAGAAAAGGGCGCCCGAAAGCGCCCTTCTCCATATCACCCGAACGCCTGGATGATTTCAGTTCAACGTGTCGGACCCCGACGACATTCCCGTTTCCGGCATTGCTGCTGCCGACGACTTGCGCGGGCGGCGCATCGCGGGTTTCCTCGGCGCGCTGACCTTCGCGGTACGTTTTGCAGCCGGCTTCGCAGCCCTTGCAGGCTTCGCAGCCGCCTTTTTCGGCGCCGCCTTGGCTGCGGCCTTCTTCGGGGCCGCCTTGGAGGCAGCCTTCTTCGCGGCCGGTTTCGCGGCTGCTTTCTTCGGCGCAGCCTTCGCGGCGGCCTTCTTCGGCGCAGTCTTCTTCACCGCTGCCTTTGCCGCCGGCTTCGCGGCCTTGCGGGCCGCGGGCTTCTTCGCGGCGGCGGTCTTCTTCGGCGCGGCCTTGCCGGCCGCCGGCTTGGCTGTCGCCTTCTTCTTCGCCGCCGGCTTCTTCGCCGGGGCCTTGGCGGCGGCCTTCTTCGGCGCCGCTTTCTTCGGCGCCGCTGCCTTGGTGGTCGCGCGAACGGCGAGCGGCTGCGCGCGCTGCGGCTTCAGGGTCGGGTCATTGATCAAGTCGGTCACGTGGCAAACTCCCATTCCGTGGCGTGTTGGTCTGTGGATCATGGACGATCCGCTGAGCGGGATGATCGTCGTTGCAGGCGCCTGAGCGCCATGTCGTCTTCCGCCCGCGCAGATGTGAACCGGCATTCCCGGGCCGGCACTCTCCACACCACCGCCATGCCTCACCGCAGAATCGCGGCAGAAAGATGGTCTGCGCCCGATGCCGGGCCGGATGATGCAGCAATGCCCGAGAGGAAGAAGCGGCCCTGCGCGTTGCGCAGGTGCGAGAACGATCCAGGCCGAGGCTCACATCCGCCTGTCGCCATGCCACCCGATGAAACACGATCCGGCGCGGCTGCATCACTGCCTGCACATCGCCGGAATACGCTTGCGGTCCATCGACCGTCCTTCCTTTCCGCGTGCGTGCCGCGCCGCCTCATGATCAAGGCCCGATTCGCACACAAGCACGCTATCGACGCTATTCCGCGTCTGACACACCAATGTCAATAAAAAGCAACCGTTACTGTGCGGTTTCGACGCGATTGCGCCCATGCGGCCACGAAAACCCGCCCCGCGGAGGACCGAGGCGCTGCCAATTCGGCGTCTCGGCTCAGCGATCCTTCATCGCCGGCACGCTGCGCTGCGCCACACCGGTATAGACGGACAATGGCCGGATCAGCCGGTTATCCGCCGCCTGCTCGATCACATGCGCCGCCCAGCCGGTGATCCGGCTGGCAACGAAGATAGGTGTGAACAGCGAAATATCGAACCCCATGAGGTAGTAGGCCGGGCCGGTCGGGAAATCGAGGTTCGGGTGGATGTTCTTCCGCGCCAGCATCTCCTCGGCCAGAATGCGGCTGATCTCCATCCAGCGGGTGTCCCCCATCACCTGTGCCATCTTCTCGGCATAGCGCGTCATCGTCGGCACCCGGGAATCGCCGTTCTTGTAAACGCGGTGGCCGAATCCCATCACCAGCGCCCGGTGTTCGATCTTGTCGTCCAGCCAGGTCCGCGCGCGCGCCGGCGTGCCGATCACGGCCAGCATGTGCATCACCGCCTCGTTCGCCCCGCCATGCAGCGGCCCTTTCAGGGCAGCGATGGCGGCCGTCACCGCGCCATGGATGTCGGCCTCGGTCGAGGTCACGGTGCGGGCGGTGAAGGTGGACGCGTTGAAGCCGTGCTCGGCATAGAGGATCAGGCTGACATCGAACGCCTTGACCACCTCCTTCGCCGGCACCTTGCCGAAGCACATGTGGAAAAAGTTCTCGGCGAACGTCAGGTCGTCGCGCGGGTTCACCGCACGCTTGCCATGGCGGGCCCGGAAGTCGGCGGCGATCGCCGTGGGTATCTTCGCGAGCAGGCGCATCGCTTTTCGCCGCGTGGCGTCCTCGCCCGTGTCCGCCGTTTCAGGATCCTCCAGCGCCATGAACGAAACCGCGGTGCGGATCGTGTCCATCGGGTGGGCGCGCCGGGGGAACTCCCCGATCACCCGCTTCAGCCGGGCGCTGATCTTCCTTTCGGCCCGCTCGGCCTTCTGGAAGGCGGCAAGCTGCCGGCGATTCGGCAGCTCGCCGTGCCACAGCAGATACGCCACCTCCTCGAAGCTGCAGGATTCCGCGAGGTCCTGCACCGCGTAGCCACGATAGGTCAGGCTGTTGGTCTCCGGCATCACCTTGGACACGCCGGTGACATCGGCATTTACACCGACCAGGCCTTTCTTGATGTCGCTTTCGCTCATGGTTTGGCTTCCTCTCAGAAAATGCCGGGCTTGCTGTCGGCCAGATCGCCCGCCGGCAGTGCCACGTTCAGCCGGTGCAGATCCCCCGCCGGCAGGCGCGGCAGATCCTGCACCGTGTCGATGAAGCGGTTGGCCTCGCGGGTGGTGATGATCCCTTCGGTCAGGATGCGGAACTTGCGGATGTAATCTTCCCGGGTGAAGGGCTTTGCGCCCAGCGGGTGCGCATTGGCCACCGCCATCTCGTCCTCGATCACCGAACCGTCCTTCAATACCACCTCCACGCGGGCCCCGAATGCCTTCTCGGCCGGATCGGCCGCGTGGTAGCGGCGCGTCCAGGCGGAATCCTCGCGGGTTTCGATCCGCTGCCACAGCCGCACGGTATCGGCGCGGGCCGCGCGCTTCGGGGCGTAGCTGTCCACGTGATGCCACCGCCCATCCTGCAGCGCGACGGCGAAGATGTACATGATCGAATGGTCGAGCGTCTCGCGGCTGGCTTTCGGGTCCATCTTCTGAGGATCGTTCGCACCGGTGCCGATCACGTAATGCGTGTGGTGGCTGGTATGAATAATCACCCGCTCCACCACGTCGGTGTCCGGTATGCGGGCGCGGAGACGGAAAGCGAGGTCTATCAGCGCCTGGGACTGGTACTCGGCGCTGTGCTCCTTCGTATAGCTGTCGAGGATGGCCCGCTTCGTCTCCCCCGGCCCGGGCAGCGCCACTTCGTAGCGCGCATCGGGCCCATCCAGCATCCAGCCGATCACACTGTCCTCCCCCTCGTAGACCGGGCTCGGCGCACCTTCGCCCCGCATCGCGCGATCGACCGCCTCCACGGCCAGCTTGCCGGCGTGCGCGGGGGCATAGGCCTTCCAGCTGCTGATCTCGCCCTTGCGGGACTGGCGGGTGGTGAAAGACACATGCACCGCCTGCTGCACGGCCTGGTAGATCGTCTCCACCGGCAGCCGCAGCAGCGTGCCGATGCCCGCCGCCTGCGCCGGGCACAGATGGGCGATGTGGTCGATCTTGTGGGCATGCAGGCAGATCGCGCGCACCAGGTCGATCTGCACCTCATAGCCCGTCGCGATGCCGCGGATCAGCTCGCGGCCGGACTTGCCCATGGTCTGCGCCACCGCCAGAACCGGCGGGATGTTGTCTCCGGGATGGGAATAGTCTGCCGCGAGGAAGGTATCGTGCATGTCCAGCTCACGCACCGCGGTGCCGTTCGCCCAGGCCGCCCATTCGGGGCTGACCTGCCTGCCGGATGCAACGCCGAACACGGTCCCGCCCGATTTGCGGGGATGGCCAAGAGCCATGCCGCGCGCGGAGACGACGGGCCGGCGGTTGATCGCGGCGATGGCGACCGCTGCGTTGTCGATGATGCGGTTGACGATCATCGCCGCCACGTCCTTCTCGACCGCCACCTTGTCGGCGGCGACCGCGGCGATCTTCCAGGCCAGTTGATCCTCGCGCGGCAGGCGCGCCTTCGATGGATGGACCCTTACCTCATGCAGAATCACGCAGTTTCCTCCGGTCATGGTGCCGGCCCGGGTACGGCTTGAAACCTTGGCGGGGCACGGCAACCGTTCTAGCGTGGCTTTCTTCGTAGGGGCGGCAGCACGTGACGGCAAGCCATGCGAAAGTGGATGTGTCACAAAAGGAGCAGCGATCCGAATGACACGCATGCTGACGATCGCGGTGGGCCAGCTCGGCCCGATCCAGAAGGCGGATACGCGCGCCGTTGCCGTCGAACGCATGGTGCGCCTGCTGGAACACGCTCACGCCCGCGGCGCGCAGCTTGTCGTGTTTCCTGAACTGGCGCTGACGACCTTCTTCCCGCGCCACTATTGCGAAAACGTTGCTGACGCCGATCCCTGGTTCGAGACAGCCACCCCCTCGGCCGACACCGCCCCGCTGTTCGCCGCCGCCAAGCGGTACGGCATCGGCTTCCATCTGGGTTATGCCGAAATCGCCAACGAACCGGACGAAGCCGGTGCAGCGTGCCGGCGACACTTCAACACGGCGATCCTGGTCAATCCGGATGGCGACATCCTGCTGAAATACCGCAAGATTCATCTGCCTGGCCATGCCGCATTCGATCCGCGGCGCAAGGTCCAGCATCTGGAGAAGCGCTATTTCGAGGTGGGGAATCTCGGCTTCCCGGTCATCCGCGCGCCGATGGGCGGCCTGGACGGGATCAACATGGGCATGATGATCTGCAATGACCGGCGCTGGCCCGAAGCCTGGCGCGTGCTTGGGTTGCAAAGCGTGGAGCTGGTGATGCTGGGCTACAATACGCCCAGCACGAACCAGGAGGCCGGGGGGTTCGAGGCGCATCACCTGCGGGTGTTCCATAGCCACCTGTCGATCCAGGCCGGTGCCTACCAGAATGCCTGTTTCGCCGCCGCTGCCGCCAAGGCAGGAACCGAGGACGGCTGCGAGTTGTTCGGCCATTCGATCATCGTCAACCCGCAGGGTGAGATCATGGCGCAGGCGACAAGCTGGGATGACGAGCTGATCACCGCGGACTGCGATCTCGACCTGTGCACGCTGGGGCGCACCACCATCTTCGCCTTCGAGAAGCACCGGCGGCCGGAAACCTATGGGCGGATCACGGCGCAGACCGGCGCTGTCGCGCCTGCGGAATGGAGGAAACCCCGGCCCATCTGACAGGCCGGTTGACGCGATGGCCGGACACCCCCCGATTTTGGTGGACTGTTCCGCGTCGGCCGCACTTCCGAACCCTTGATCGCGGCGCCTCGCCTGCTCAGGTTCGTGCTATGTGGAAACGGCGGCCCATTTGCGGGCCACGCCGGAAGGAAGGATGCACGTGGCCGACCCGATCACCATCCGCTGGCAGCCGGATCGCTCCTTGGCCGCTCCTTCCTGGCCGCTGCCGCCGATGGGCCTCGCCCTGTGGCGCGGCGCACGCAACCAATGCCCGGCCTGCGGCCAGACGCATCTGTTCAACGGATACCTGAAGGTCCGCCCCGTCTGCACCTTCTGCGGCGCCCCGTTGGGGGAATACCGGGCCGACGATGCACCGCCTTATTTCACCATCCTGATCGTCGGCCATATCGTCATCCCGCTGATGCTGCTGCTGGAGCAGACCGAGCATCCGCCGATCTGGCTGCACATGGCGATCTTCCTGCCGCTGACGCTGGTGCTCACGCTCGGGCTGTTGCGACCGGTGAAGGGCGCGACGGTGGGTCTGATGCTGAAGCTCGGGCTGCTGAAGCCCGGGGAAAATGGCTGAGGCCATCCCCGGCACGGCGCGGCTTGCGCGTGTCGTGCTGGAAGGCGAGGCGCTGACCCGCCTGTCCCCGGCGATCGAGGCGGATCGCGCACAGGCGGTGGCCGATCTGGAAGGCGAGAACCGCTTCGCCCCTGCCGGGCTCGGCCCCGGCCCGTTCGCGCTGCATCTGTCGATCCGGCAGGGCCGGCTGGTGCTGGACATCCGCGACATCGCCGCCCGGAAGCTGACTGCGCTGGTACTGGCGCTGGGGCCGTTCCGGCGGCTGATCAAGGACTACCAGATGCTGGTGGACAGCCACATCCTTGCGGTGGAGGAAGGCCGGGAGGAGCGCATCCAGGCTATCGACATGGGCCGCCGGGGGTTGCACAACGAGGGGGCGGAGCTGATGCAGGCGCGGCTCCGCGGCAAGGTCGCGATCGATTTCGGCACGGCGCGGCGGCTGTTCACCCTGGTTTGCGTGTTGCATCAGCGGATCTGAGGCACGATGAAGATCGACGGCACACCCTATCGCACCATCTGGGTGGACGAGACCGATGGCTGGTCGGTACGGATCATCGACCAGACAAAATTGCCCTGGTCCCTGGAAATCCCGCGTCTGACCGCGGTCGGGCAGGTGGCGCACGCCATTCGCGCGATGCTGGTGCGCGGCGCGCCGCTGATCGGCGCCACGGCTGCCTATGGTCTCTGCCTCGCTCTGCGCGAAAACCCGGGCACGGCGGCCATGGAGCAGGCCGCCGCCCTGCTCGCCGAAACCCGCCCGACCGCGGTGAACCTACGCTGGGCGCTCGACCGGATGCTGGTGCGCCTGCGCAACACCCCACAGGCTGAACGGATGCGCGCCGCTTATGCCGAGGCCGGGGCGATTGCCGAAGAGGATGTGGCGCAGAACGCGGCGATCGGCCGGCACGGGGCCCCGCTGATCGAGGCCCGTGCCGCATCCGGCAGGCGGGTGAACGTGCTGACGCATTGCAATGCGGGCTGGCTCGCCACCGTGGATTGGGGTACCGCCCTCGCGCCGATCTATGTCGCCCACAATGCCGGGATCGATGTTCATGTATGGGTCGATGAAACCCGCCCGCGCAACCAGGGCGCGGCGCTGACGGCATGGGAACTGGGCCGGCATGGTGTGCCGCATACCGTAGTGGCCGACAATGCCGGCGGCCACCTGATGCAGCATGGGCAGGTCGATCTGGTGATCGTCGGCACGGACCGCACCACCCGCAGCGGCGATGTGGCGAACAAGATCGGCACGTATCTGAAGGCGCTGGCCGCGCACGACAACGGCGTGCCATTCTGGGTGGCGCTGCCCTCCACCACCATCGACTGGACAATCAGCGACGGGGTGCGCGACATCCCGATCGAGGAACGCCCCGGCAGCGAAGTCGGCACCATCACCGGCCGGGCGCTCGACGGCTCGATCGCCACCGTGCGGGTGGTGGCCGGCGGCAGCCCCACCGCCAACCCCGCCTTCGACGTGACGCCATCCCGGCTGGTGACCGGCCTGATCACCGAGCGCGGATGCTGTGCAGCCTCCGGCTCGGGGCTGCTGTCCCTGTTCCCGGAGAACGCGACGCCGTCTCCCGCCTGACCCGCATCATTCGCGCGAGGCCAGCTCGGCGAAGTCCTCTTCCCAGAATTCGGCATCCCCGCGCGTACCCGCCTGCCGCCGCTCCACTTCCTGCTGGCGCAACTGCACGCGCCGGATCTTGCCCGATATGGTCTTGGGCAGCTCGGCGAACTCGATCCGCCTGACCCGCAGATAGGGCGACAGTCTGGCCCGCACATGGCGGAAGATCGCCAGGGCCGTGTCCCGATCGGGCGCATGGCCTTCGGCCGGCACGATGAATGCCTTCGGCACGGCGAGCCGCACCGGATCGGGCGAAGGGACCACCGCCGCCTCCACCACCGCCGGGTGCTCGATCAGCGCGCTTTCCAGTTCGAACGGGCTGATGCGGTAGTCCGCCGCCTTGAACACGTCATCGGCGCGGCCGACGTAGCTGAAATATCCGTCGGCATCCTGCGTCGCCACGTCGCCCGTTCGATAAACACTCCCACCCGCGGACACGAGCGACCCATCATCCTGCACATAGCCCTGCATCAGCCCGAGCGGCGGCGGGTCGAGCGAGAGGCAGATCTGGCCTTCGGTCGCCGGCGAGCCGGATTCGTCGTCCAGCACGACCGCATAGCCGGGCAGCGAGCGACCCATCGCGCCCGGTTTGACGGCCTGACCGGGCGTGTTGCCGATCTGCAACGTGGTTTCGGTCTGGCCATATCCGTCCCGGATCGTCAGGCCCCAGGCAGCCCGTACACGGGTGATCACCTCGGGATTCAGCGGCTCCCCCGCTCCCACCACCTCGCGCAGGCCCACCTTCCACGCGGTCAGATCCTCCTGCACCAGCAGCCGCCAGACCGTCGGTGGCGCGCAGAAGGTCGTTGTCCCGCAATGAACCAGTACATCGAGCATCCGGCGCGCGGCGAACCGCGCCTGATTGAACACGATGATGCAGGCCCCTGCATTCCAGGGAGCGAAGAACGAACTCCAGGCATGCTTCGCCCAGCCGGGGGCGGAAATATTGAGATGCATATCCCCCGGTCGCAGCCCGATCCAGTACATCGTGGACAGATGGCCGACCGGATAGCTCTGGTGGGTGTGCAGCACGAGCTTCGGCTTCGCGGTGGTGCCGGACGTGAAATAGAGCAGCAGCGGATCGCCCGCGCGGGTCGCCCCCGCCGGAACGAACGCATCCGGTTCGGCATCCGCTTGCGCCAGGTCGTACCACCCGTGTGCGCTGGCAGTGGCGATCCGGGTGATCTGCGGCGGCAGATGCACGAGCTTGTCCAGGCTTTCGGCACCGGCGATGACATGCCGCACCTGCCCGCGTGCGCAGCGATCCGCGATGTCCGCCGCCGAAAGCAGCGTCGTGGTGGGGATGACGACCGCACCCAGCTTCATCGCCGCGAGCATGCATTCCCACAGTGGGCGGATATTGCCCAGCATCAGCAGGATGCGGTCACCACGCGTGACCCCAAGCCCACGGAGGAAATTGGCGACCCGGTTGGAGCGGCGGCGCAGATCGTCGAACGACAGCCGCTCCTCGGCCCCGCCCTCCTGCACGATCCGGAGCGCTGGCTGCCCGTTGCCGTCCGCCATCGGGTCGAAATAGTTGAGCGCCCAGTTGAACCGGTCCAGCACCGGCCACCGGAACTCGCGGCAGGCGGCCTCATAATCGGCGCGATGCCGCAGGAGCAGGTCGCGCGCCGCCAGAAAGGCGTCGCCCGGCGCGGCCATCTCCGTCATGGCACCGGGCCTGCCTATCGCTGCCGCCACGGCAGGTTGGATGCCTTCCAGCCGGCCACCGTGCCACGGTGCCCCTGCCCGTCCACCGGCCCCTCGAAGCCGTCCGCAATATTATAGGCATGCGGAAATCCGGCTTCCTGGGCAGCCTTCGCCGCTGCCAGGCTGCGCCCGCCGCTGCGGCACAGGAAATAGATGTGCTGATCAGGGGTGAAGCCGGCCTGCCGGAGCTGGTCGATGAACCCCGCGTTCACCTGCATCGACGGGAACATCTGCCAGGGGATCAGCACCGGCTGCTTGCCGGCGGAGGCGAGATCGGGCACGCCGACGAAGTTCCATTCGGCATCCGTGCGTACATCGCACAGCTGTGCCGCCGGTTCGGTGCGCAGCGCATCCCAGACCTGCGCAGGCGCGACATCCTGGACCATCTTCGCCACTCCAGCTATTCGCCAGCAGGCACGACGCCCGCAGCCCGGAGGAAACCTGCATGAGCACGCCCGAAAGCACAACTCGCTGGGCCGACGATCTGGCCGCTTCCATCGGCCACACGCCGCTGATCCGGCTCCGCCGCGCCTCCGAGGCGACCGGCTGCACCATCCTGGGCAAGGCGGAGTTCATGAACCCCGGCGGATCGGTGAAGGACCGCGCCGGCCTTGCGATCATCCTGGACGCCGAGCGCCGCGGCGCGCTGAAGCCCGGCGGGGCGATCGTGGAGGGCACCGCCGGCAACACCGGGATCGGCCTCACGCTGGTGGGCAACGCCCGCGGCTACCGCAGCATCATCGTCATGCCGGAGACGCAGAGCCAGGAGAAGATCGACTTCCTGCGCATGATCGGCGCCGACCTGCGGCTGGTGCCGGCGAAGCCGTACAGGGATCCAGGCAACTACGTCCATGCCTCCCGCCGGCTTGCCGAGGAAACCGGCGCGGTCTGGGCCAACCAGTTCGACAACCTGGCGAACCGGGAGGGCCACCGCGCCACCACCGGGGCGGAGATCTGGGAACAGACCGGCGGTGCGGTGGATGCCTTCACCTGCTCCTGCGGCACCGGCGGCACTCTGGCTGGCGTTGCGATGGCGCTGAAGGCGCACAAGCCGGCCACCCGCATCGTGCTGGCCGACCCCGAGGGCAGCGGGCTGTTCGGCTGGATCAAGACGAACGACCTCTCGGTTTCCGGCAGCTCGATCACCGAAGGGATCGGCCAGTCCCGCGTCACCGCCAACCTGGACGGCGCGCCGATCGACGATGCGCTGCGCATCACCGATACCGCGGCGCTGGAGCAGGTATACGACCTGCTGATCCACGAAGGCCTTTCGGTCGGCGGTTCCTCCGGCATCAACATCGCGGCAGCGATCGAGGTGGCCCGGCAGATGGGGCCCGGCCATACCATCGTGACGATCCTGTGCGACGGCGGGGCGCGCTACCAGTCCAAGCTGTTCAACCCCGATTTCCTGCGCGGGAAGAACCTGCCCGTGCCCTCCTGGATGGCCTGAGCCCGGCTGCCTCTACCGCTTCACCGGCCGTGCCCCCGGGGCGCGCTTCAGCCGCGCCGGCTTGGCGGCTGCCTTTGCGGCCGCCGCCTTGCCGATCGGCGCCTTGGCGGCCGATCCGGCACGCAACTGGCTGATCGTGGAGCGCGACGTGATCTGTTCGGCGTTCATCCGTATCTCGATCACGGACGGCTTGCCGCTGGCAACCGCGCGCAGGAAGGCCGGGGCAAAGGCCGCCGTGTCGCTCACCAGCTCGCCGTGCCCGCCGAACGCCTCGATATATTTCACGAAATCGGGGTTGGTCAGGCCAGTGCCGGAGACGCGGCCGGGATAGGCGCGTTCCTGATACATGCGGATGGTGCCGTACATCTGGTTGTTGAACACCAGGATGATCGGCGCGACACCGTGGTGGAAGGCGGTTGCGATCTCCTGACCAGTCATCAGGAAGCCGCCATCGCCCACGAAGCCGACCACCATGCGATCCGGGTGCAGGATTTTCGCTCCCACCGCCGCCGGCACACCGTACCCCATGGCACCGTTGGTCGGGCCAAGGAATTCCTGCCGCGCGCCGAAATGCATGAAACGCGCGGGCCAGGTGGCGAAATTGCCGGCATCGCAGGTGAGGATGGCATCCGGGGCCAGGAGCCCCTGCAGGTCGTGCATCACCTGGGCGAGGTTCAGGGGGCCAGGGTAGCTCGGCACCGTGCGCGCAGCCTCCCGCAACCCGCGCAGTTCCCGTGTCCAGCCGGCCCAGCCGCCGGCCAGCGGCGGCAGGGCGGCGGCGGTGGCGGCAAACACGTTCAGATCGGTGACGATCCCCTGGGCGACCCGGAACACCCGGCCGATTTCGGCCGCATCCGGATGAACATGAATGATCGGCACGCCGCCTGCCGCGCCCAGCAGAGTGTAACCTTGGGTGACCGCCTCTCCGAGACGAGTGCCGATCGCCAGGATCAGGTCTGCCTCCCTTGCCTTGGCAACCAGCGCCGGGTCCGATCCCACGCCCAGATCGCCGACGAAATTGTCGAGCGCTCCGTCGTACAGCCCCTGACGACGAAACCCGACGGCCACCGGCAGATTGTTGCCCGCCAGGAACTCGGAGATTGCCGCCCGGCCTGCCGCGGTCCAGCGGGAGCCGCCCAGAATGGCGAGCGGCTTGCGCGCCTTGCCCAGCAGCGCCTGCATCCGCTCCAGCGCCATCGGATCAGGAAACGGCGCCGAGACGGCGGCCGGGCCGATATCCGGCACCTCCACCATCTGCCGCTGCATATCCTCCGGGATCGCGATCACGACCGGACCGGGCCGGCCGGAGGTGGCGACATCGACGGCATGGGCGATCAGCTCCGGGATGCGCGCCGCATGGTCGATCTGCGTGACCCACTTCGCCACAGGGCCGAACATGCGGCGATAGTCGATCTCCTGGAAACTGTCGCGATCGGTCTCGTCGGTGGGGATCTGGCCGACGAACAGCAGCATCGGCGTGCTGTCCTGGTTCGCGATATGCACCCCGATCGCGGCGTGGCAGGCGCCGGGCCCGCGCGTGACCATGGCCGCCGCAGGCCGCCCGGTCAGCTTGCCGTAGGCCTCCGCCATGTTCACCGCTCCCGCCTCGAACCGGCAGGTGATCACGTGCAGCTTCTGGCGCACGGCGTACAGGCCGTCCAGCACATCGAGGTAGCTTTCACCGGGAACCTCGAACACATGGTCGATGCCCTGGGCCACCAGGGCATCCGCCAGGATGCGGCCACCCGGCCGGGGCATGAGCCGTGCCTTGCGCGCCTGAGCCAGTTGCATCCCGCCCCCCTCCGGTTTCATGTGGCCGGGAGATTAGAATCTCCCGGCGGTTCCGTCACGCCGGCTTGCGTGCAATTGTCGCATGCACCGAGGGAGCGAGCGATGCGAGCCATTTTCGTGATGATGAAGTGCGAGATGGGCCAGGCCTATCGCGTAGCGCAACTGGCCGCCGACACGATCGAGGAGCTGTCCGAGCTGTATTCCACCTCCGGCCAGTATGACCTGCTGGGCAAGTTCTACCTGGAGCCGGAGCAGGACACCGGCCTGTTCGTGACCGAGCGGTTGCAAACCCTGGAGGGTGTGGCGGACACCTACACGCTGATCACGTTCAACGCGTTCAGCGCGGGGAAGGCCTGAGTCACCCCACGCGGGCGAGGAACGCCCGCAGGCGGTCGTTCGAGGGGTTCCGCAGCACCTCGTTGGGGGCGCCGGCGATCTGCACGCGCCCGCCGTCCATGAACACCACACGGTCGCTCACCTCGCGGGCGAAGCCCATCTCGTGCGTCACCACCAGCATCGTCATGCCTTCCTCGGCCAGTTTCCGCACCACCGCCAGCACCTCACCCACCAGTTCGGGATCGAGCGCCGACGTCACCTCGTCCAGCAGCAGTATCTTCGGGTCCATCGCCACCGCGCGCGCGATGCCCACCCGCTGCTGCTGCCCGCCGGAGAGCTGGGAGGGCAGATGGTCCGCCCGCGCGGCCAGCCCCACCCTATCGAGCCAGTGCAGCGCCTTCTCCCGCGCCGCCACCCGCCCCATCCGCCGCACCTTGCGCAGCCCCAGCATGACGTTCTCGACCGCGGTGAGGTGCGGGAACAGGTAGAAAAGCTGGAACACCATCCCGGTTTCCACCCGGATGCGGGCCAGCTCCCGGTCCCGCCGCGGCCGATGGCCGGGGCCATCCCGGAAGCCCACCTCCTGCCCGTCAATGCGGATCGAGCCGGCATCGTAGGTTTCCAGCGCGTTCACGCAGCGCAGCAACGTCGTCTTGCCGCTGCCGGAGGGGCCGATGATGGTCACCACCTCCCCACAATTCACATCGAGATCGACGCCATCCAGCACCTTCGTCGCGCCGAAGGATTTGGTGACACCCACCATGCGTACCAGCGGATCGGTCATGCACTCACTCCCGGACATCGGCGAAACGCGCCTCCAGCCGCCGGCTTGCGCTCGACAGGGTGTAGTTGATCGCGAAGTAGATCACCGCCCCCAGCAGATAGAACGGCATCGGGCGATAGGTGCGGCCGATCACCTGCTGGATCGACTGCATCAGATCGACGATGCCGACCAGCGAGACGAGCGCACTGCCCTTCACCGCATCCGTCACGCTGTTGATCCAGGGCGGCAGGAACCGCCGCGCCGCCTGCGGCAGGATCACCCAGGCGAGGCATTGCGGGAACGTCATCCCGATCGCGCGAGCGGCCTCCATCTGTCCGTGATGGATGGAGGACAGCGCGCCGCGCACGATCTCTGCCACCTGCGCGGTGGAGAACAGCGTGAGGGCCAGAACCGCCGCGGGGAAGCTGCCGAGATCGAGCCCCGCCGCCGGCCCCACGTAATAGACGAAGAAGATCAGCACCAGCATCGGGATGCCGCGGATCAGATCGACGAAACCCCGGATCGGCAGCCTGAGCAGCAGCGGGCCATAGACCAGCGCCGCCCCCAGCAGAACGCCGGCAACCAGGGCCAACGCCACGACGAGGCCGGAGATTTCCAACGAGATGGCAAGGCCGCGCAACAGCAGCGGCAAAGCCTGCACGATGAGGTCGATCCCCTTCATCGGATCGCCAGCCGCCGTTCGAGCCGGCGCAGCAGGCCGAGGATGACATAGCCCGTGACCACGTACATCGGCGTGACGACCAGATACACCTCGATGATGCGGAAGGTGTTGAAGTTGATCCACTGCGCGCCATAGGTCAGCTCCGGCACCGCGAGCACCGAGGCGACCGAGGTGTCCTTGAACAGCGAGACGAAGGTGTTGGACAGCGACGGCAGCACGATCCGCAGCATCACCGGCAGCCGCACATGCCACAGACGCTGCCAGGCTGTCAGCCCGATCGCCTTGCCGGCATCGGTCAGCCCCTTCGCCACCGCGAGCAGCCCTGCGCGGAACACCTCCACGAGATACGCCGCCGCATATAGCGACAGCGTGACGACGAAGCTGGTGACCGCATTGTAGCGCAGGTCGATCACCGTCGGGATGCCGTAGAACACGAGATAGACCAGCAACAGCAGTGGCACGTTGCGGATGCATTCCACATACGCCGCCACCGCCGTGCGCACCGCCCGCCCGCCCGAAACATGAGCCAATGCGAGCGCAAGCCCGAGCACGGTGCCGGCAAAGATCGCCAGCACCGCGAGTTCGAGGCTGAGCAGCAGCCCCCACGCCAGCCGGCCGAAATGCAGCCAGACGAGCGTGAAGTTGAGCTGATACGGCACGCCGTGCGCCGGCCGCTCAGATGGACGGGAACCCGGCCTTCAGCGGCGGCGTCTTCTCGCCGAAGAACTCCAGGAACGCGGAATCATAGATATGATGGCCGTCCAGGCTGCTGAACATCGCCACATCGAATACGGTGTTCACGAACAGCAGCCAGTCCGGATCGCCCTGCCGCACGGCCGCGCCATAAAGCTGCTTCACCCAGGCCTTGCCGGCATCGGCATAGCGATTGGGCGCCTGCTTCACCAGCCAGCGCACGTTCGACAGATCGACCGCGGCGGCATCGGCGCGATGGCTCTCCAGCGCCTGGATCACGTTTGCCTGGGTGTCGATCTGCATCACTTCCGCCTTCGGCAGCACCTCGTGCACCATCTGGGTCGCGCCGACATTCTGCAGGATCGAGACCTTCGCCTTCGCGCCCAGTGCTGCGAGCTGGTCGAAGCTTTTCGCCTTCGCATCCGCGCGCGTCAGCAGGGCCACCGCCTCGATATAGTACGGCCGGGAGAACGCGACGAGCTGCGCGCGCTGGGCGGATATCGTCATGAAATGGATGACGATATCCACCTTCCCCGTGGTGATGTTGGGGATGCGGGCGGCCGCGCTCTCCAGCACGAACTTCACCTTTTTCTCGTCGCCGAACAGCGCCTTCGCCAGGATCTTGCCCATGGCGACATCCATGCCGGTCAGCTTGTTGTTCGCATCCTCGAAATGCCACGGCGCGTTGGCGCTGCCGGTGCCGACGATCAGGTGCCCGCGATTGAGCACCTTGCGCAACAGGCTCTCCGGCGCGGAGGCCGCGGCGGCTTTGCGCACGTCCAGCGTGGCCGCGGCGGCCAGGCCGGCGGCACCGAGGCCGAGAATGTTGCGGCGATCGGATTGTCTTGTCGTCATCTTACCCCCCTTTTCCCGTCCCCATGACGGTTGAAATCGGCGATCAGTCCGGCCAGCGCGCCATCGCGGCGAAACGGCGGCGGCGGCGTTCGGCGATCGGCGTGGCAATCGGATCATTGGCTGCGCGGGCGCGTTCCAGCTCCTCGTCCAGGCGGTCGGCCACCACGCGCTCCTCGCCCGGATGCAGGTTGCACGGGTCGAGCAGGAAGAAACCGTGTTCCACCTCGTGGTCGCGCACGATCACCGGTGGATTGCCACGCCCCATCGCATCCGCGAGGTCCCACGCGGTGATGCGCGCCACCTGCGGGTCCACCCGCACCAGCAGCCGGTCAAGCGGGTTGTCGGTCGGGTCGGGGATGATGCTGGCGTCCACGCCGTTCCAGCGCGACAGGCGATCGTGCCAGAAATGCAGATAGTCCGCCTCCCGCGCGCGGATGGCGGCGTGATCACGCCGTTCCCATGCCTCCAGCGCAGCAATGGTGCCGGCCATGCCCTCCTTGCCGACCTTCATCCCGCGGCCGATGCCGATGTTCTGCAGGAAGGCCGCGCGCACCAGATCACGCCCGCCGGCGACGATGCCCGCGGTGGGGCCGCCCAGGAATTTGTGTGCGCTGTACAGAACGATATCCGCCCCGCGCGCCAGGAAGCCGCGCAGATCGTATTCGGACGCCGCATCCACGATCACCTTCACGCCGCGCGCATGCGCGATCTCGGCTACCTCTTCCAATGTGAGTTGCCCGTATTGCACGGTGTGGTGCGACACCACGAACAGCACCGCCGCCGTGCGCGGGCCGATCGCACCCTCCAGGTGGTATGGGCGCACATCCGTCGCCTGCCCCACCGGCACCACCCGCGCGCCGGCCAACCGCACCGCCTGCTCCACCGGCGCGCCATAGCCCACCATGTGGCCGATCTGGATCGGCACTTCGTTCTTCAGATCGCCTGTATCCGGCAGCCGCTCGATCGCCGCCAGATCCGCCCCCGTTATCGCACCCGCCACCGCGAGCGTGATGCCCGCCGAGCAGGAGGCGGTGACAAAACCAGCCTCCGCCCCGCATAACCGGGCGATCACCGCGCTCGCCTTGCGTTGCAGATCGTGGATCTCGACGAATTGCGACAGGACCGCGGCAACCGCCTCCACCGCCTCCGGCACCACGATCGAGGCGCCGAGCGCCGTCATCGTCCCGGACACGTTGATGACGGGCCGCACACCCAGCCGCGCGCGGATGTCGGGAACGCCCTGTGCCATCTGTTGCCGAGCCGCCATTGCGATCGTCTCCGGATACTATATAATAGTGGAATATGTATTCTTATTGTGAAACAGCCTAGACATTGCCGGTCTGCCGGTCAACGTGGCCGGCCACTTCCGGCGAAAGGAATCGCGATGACGTATTCGAGCGACCAGCGCGCGGTTGCCGTGCCGCCCTCGGCGATGTCCGACGCGCCTGAAAAACCCCGCCGTGCGCGCACCAGCGGCATCGATCGTGCCTTGCAGATCCTCGATCATCTGCAAACCACGGACCGGCCGGCGACCGCCTATGAGATCGCGCGCAGCGTCGGCGCGCCGGTGTCGACCATCTATGTGATCATCGACGACCTGGTGGAGAAGCAACTGCTCATGCGCGTTGGCGGCAGCATGGTCTGGCTTGGGTCGCGCCTGCTCCACTACGGCCTTGCCTATGCCCGCTCGCTCGATCTTCTCACCGTCGCGACCGAGGTGATGAACGAACTCGCCCATGCGGTCGGCGAAACGGTCCAGGTCTGCGGACGGGACGAGGGAAGCATGGTGGTTCTCGCCATGGCCGACGGGCCCGGACATTTCCGCGTGAGTTCTCGGCTCGGTACGCGGGTTCCGCTGAACTGGACGGCATCGGGCCGGCTGCTGGTGGGCCATCTGCCGCGGGAGGAGCGCATCGCGGTGTTCAATCGTTGCGCCATGGCCTCCCCCACCGGCCGCGCGACGACCGACGCCGCAACGCTCGCCGATGCCGCCGCCGAGGCGCTGGCGCAGCAGCTGTCCATTCAGATCGGCGAATCCGATTTCGCGGTCGCCTGCGTCGCCGCCCCGATCCAGGATCGTGACGGAGCCTGCGTCGCCTCGATCTCGATCGTGCTGCCGGAGGAGAAGGTGCGGACGAACTCCGCCCGCTACACCCATGCCGTGCAGGAAGCCGCCCAGCAGATCGAGAAACGCCTGGGCCATCGCGCGCAGGAGTGATCCGGCCGCCAGGGGGGTCAGTCCTGCACGGCGATCACCGCCTCGATCTCAACGGTGATCCGCCCGGGCAATGAACCGAAGCCGACGGCCGAGCGGGCATGGCGGCCGATTTCTCCGAACACGTCGATCAGCAGGTCCGAACATCCGTTGATGACCGCGGGATGATCGGCGAAATCCGCCGTCGCGTTCACCATCCCCAGCAGCTTCACGATGCGCTTCACGCGCAAAAGATCGCCCAGTGCGTCGTGCATCACCGCGATCAGGTTGATGCCCGTCAGCCGCGCATGCGCATACGCCTCCGCGACCGAGATGCCCGCACCGACCTTGCCGGTATGCATGGACCCGTCAGCCTCCGACGGCCCCTGGCCTGACAGGAACAGCAGGTTTCCTTCGCGCGCATGGGTCACGAAATTGGCGATCGGCGGCGGTGCGGTCGGCAGTTCGATGCCAAGGGATTTCAGGCGATCGTAGGGCGACATGCGTACTCCTGCGGACAGCATCACAACACACCGGCCGCCGCCAGCTCGGCATGGCGCAGGCAGGCAACGAAATGACCGGGCTCGACCTCGATTTCCGGCGGCACCTGCCCGGCACAGGCATCGGCGGCATGCGGGCATCTGGTGCGGAACACGCAACCCGAGGGCGGGTTCAACGGGCTCGGGATGTCGCCCTTCACCTGCGGCGCAGCACGCGGCACCGTCGGGTCTGGCACCGGCGCGCTCGCGATCAGGGCTTTCGTGTAGGGGTGGCCGGGGCGCCGATACACCTCCCGACTCGGCCCGCGCTCGACGACGCGGCCGAGATACATCACGATCACTTCGTCGCACAGATATTCGACCACCGAGAGATCGTGCGCGACGAACAGCATGGTCAACCCGAGGCTCTGCTGCAGATCCTGGATCAGGTTCAGCACCTGCGCCTGCACCGACACATCCAGCGCCGAAACCGGCTCATCCGCCACGATGAAATCCGGCTCCACCGCCAGCGCCCTGGCGATGCCGATGCGCTGGCGCTGGCCGCCGGAGAACTCGTGGGGAAAGCGCCGCGCGTGATCCGGCGACAGCCCGACGCGCGTGAGCAGTTCGGCGATCCGGTCCCGCCGCGCCGCGCCGCGCGCAAGATTGTGCGCATCCAGCGCCTCACCCAGGATGGACGCCACGCGCATGCGCGGGTTGAGGCTGGAATACGGGTCCTGGAAGATGATCTGCATCCGCCGCCGCCACGGCCGCAACGCGCGCGACGGCAGCGCGAACAGATCGGTACCATCGAACTCCGCCCTGCCGGCGCTGGGCTCGATGAGCCGCAGCAGGCAGCGGCCGACGGTGGTCTTGCCAGACCCCGATTCGCCCACGAGCCCGACCAGGCTGCCGCGGCGCAGGGTGAAGCGCACATCCTGAACCGCCCGCACCGCACCGCCGCGGCGCGTGGGGAACGTCTTGCACAGGCCCTCGACTTTCAGCAGTGCCGGCCGATCGCTCATGCCAGCTCCTCGTGCCGCAGGCAGCGGCTGGCATGGTCGGGCGCAACGGACAGCAACGGCGGAACAGCGGCTTCGCAGGCCCGCATGGCGAGCGCGCAGCGCGGGGCGAAGCTGCATCCGGGCGGCAGTTCGGTCAGCGACGGGACTGTGCCGGGAATCGGTTCCAGACGCCGCCGCGGTCCGTCCTGCGGCACGTCGCGCGCCGGGTTGGGTGTGGCGTGCAGCAGCCCGCGCGTGTAGGGATGGCGGGAGGCCGCGAACAGCCGTGCCACCGGCGCCTGCTCCACCACGCGGCCAGCATACATCACCGCCACGTCCTGCGCGATCTCGGCCACCACGCCGAGATTGTGGGTGATGAACAGGATGCTCATGCCGCTCTCGCGTTGCAGGCGGCGCAGCAGGTCGAGGATCTGGCTCTGCGTCGTCACATCCAGCGCCGTCGTCGGCTCGTCGGCGATCAGCACGCGCGGGTTGCAGGCGAGCGCGAGCGCGATCATCGCGCGCTGCCGCATGCCGCCGGACATCTGGTGCGGATAATCGTCAAGCCGGGCGGCGGCGGCCGGGATTTCCACCAGTTCCAGCATCCGCTGCACCCGCTGCCGTACCTGCCCCCGGCTGACCGGTTCATGCAGGCGTATCATCTCGCCGATCTGGTCGCCGATCGTGAACAGCGGGTTGAGGCTGGTCATCGGTTCCTGGAAGATCATCGCGATCTGCCGCCCGCGCATCCGGCGCATCGCCGCCGCCGGCAGCGTCGCGAGGTCATGCACCGCACCGGCGCTGTCGCGATACAGAACACTGCCGCCGACGATGCGCCCCGGTGGCGGCAGCAGCCCCAGCAGCGAAAAGCTGGTGACCGACTTCCCCGAGCCGGATTCGCCGACGATCGCCAGCGTGCCGCCCTCGCGCAGGGTGAACGACACGCCATCGACCGCCTTGGCCACGCGGCGGCGGAAGACGAAATGCGCCCGCAGATCGTTCACCTGCAACGCAACGCCGGGCGCCAGTGCGTTCAACGCCGCAGGCCGCCGCAGCATGGGCATGGCACCGGCGCCGAGGGCACATGGCGTGATGCCGCGATCAGGCCCGCGCCCAGAATTGCCGCGCGCGGCTCGATCAGGCGCGTGAGTTTCGCCGCCACACCCATCGAATCGCGCAGCTCAAGATCGCCGTCCAAGACATCGAACACCGTGAATTCCGCTCTCGCGCCGGGTGCGAGCAGATCGGCGCTTGGCCGCCCGATCACCGACAGCGGCGCGGCCGTCACGGCGCGAATCACCTCGGCCAGCGGCATCCCGACAGCCAGCAGCTTCGATAGTGTGGTCGCCATGTCCCACACCGGCCCATCCAGCGAGCGGGCATGCAGATCGGTGGAGATCGAGAACGGCAGCAACCCCCGGCCGATCGCCACCTCCGCCACGCGGAACGAGAACGATGCGCCGCCATGCCCCACATCCAGCCGGATGCCCTCGGCGGCACAGCGCGCGGCGAGGGCGAACAGGTCTTCATCCTCGATCAGAGAACCGCCGGCCTTGCCGTTGAAGCAATGGGTGACGATATCGCCCGGCCCCAGCACCTCCAGCACCTCGTCGTACAGCGGCGGCGGCTCGCCCACATGCACCATCAGCGGCAGCTTCAATATCTTCGCCACCTTCTTCGCCACCTTCACCGGCGTGATGCCCCAGGAACCGAGGATCACGTGGCTCGCCCGCACCTTGATGCCGACGATCACGTCACGGTTGGCCTCCACGCAGGCCAGCGTTCGGTCGATGTCTATGGAGCGGTAGTCGGCAAGCTCGCTCACCCGATTGGTGGCGACGAGGCCGATCGAACCGATGTTGAGGAACGCCAGCACCCGCTCGCGCGCTGGCTTGATGATGAATTCGCGGAAGCCATGGAAATTCGCCTCCCCGGCCGATCCGGCATCGACGATGGTGGTCACGCCGCGAGCGGCGCCGCAAGCATCCGGGCGGATGGAGATGTCCGTCCCGCCCCACCAGACATGCGCGTGCAGATCGACCCAGCCTGGGCTGATGAAGGCACCTCGGCCGTCGAACACCCGCGCCTCCGCCGGGGCTGCGACCATCGCGTCGAACGCAGCCACGGCCCCGTCGGCGCCGATCAGGATATCCTGCCGACGGGAAGCGATCGCGTCACCGAAGCCGATCGGCACCACATCACGCAGCAGCAGCGGCTGGCCCATGTTCATATCTCCTTCGACAGCCGCGGATCGAGCAGATCGCGCAGCCCGTCGCCGATCAGTTGCAGCGACAGCACCGCCAGCACGATCGCGCAGCCCGGGAACAGCATGATCCACGGCGCGGTATCCATGTATTCCTGCCCGAGACTGATCATCGTGCCCCAGGTCGGGATGTCCGGCGAAACACCCACGCCGAGGAACGACAGCGCGGCCTCCGTCAGCATCGCATAGGCAAAAACGAACGTGCCCTGCACGAGAATGGGCGAGATCAGCCCGCGCAGCACGTGGCTCACCAGGATGCGCGGCGTGGACACGCCAAGCGCGCGCGCCGCCTCCACATAGGGCAGTTCGCGGATCACCAGCGTGGAGGCGCGGACGATGCGCGCCAGCCGCGGCGTATAGACGATGCTGAGCGCGATGATCACGTTCAGCAGCGACGGCCCGAGCGCTGCCACGAGGGAGATCGCCAGCAGGATGTCGGGAAACGCCATCATCGCGTCCAGCAGCCGGGAAACCGGCGCGTCCAGCCTGCGGAAGAACCCCACCAGCAACCCCAGAACGGCGCCCAGCACCGTGGACACCACGACCACCGCCGCCCCCACGGTCAGCGACAGGCGGCCGCCGTACAGAACGCGGGTAAATATGTCACGCCCAAAATCATCCGTGCCGAACCAGTGGCGCGCGGATGGCGGATGCAGTCGCTGCGCGATGGCAAGCTGCGTCGGCGAATAGGCGCTCAGCAGCGGCGCCAAGGCCGCCGCCAGCGCGATAACAAGCAGAACGGCCCCACCGATCAGAACGGTCTTGCGCGCCAGCAGCGCATCCAGCCTGCGCGTTCGCTGCTCCCGGTCTGTCATGTCAGTACCGCACCCGCGGATCGATCAGAAGATACAGCATGTCGATCGCGAAGTTGATCAGGACGTAGATTCCCGCCAGCACCAGCAGCGCGCCCTGGATCACCGGGTAGTCCCGCCGCAGCACGGCAGAGACGACAAGGCTGCCCACGCCCGGCAGACCGAACACCGTTTCGGTCACCACCGCGCCCGCGATCAGTACGGCGACGGTCAGCCCGATCACCGTCAGAATCGGCACCAGAGCGTTCTTCAATGCGTGGCGCAGCACCACGCGCATCTCGCCCATGCCCTTGGATCGCGCGGTGCGCACGTAGTCGTCGCTCAGCACATCCAGCATGCTCGCCCGGGTGAAGCGCGTGATCAGCGCGGAACTCGCCACCCCCAGCGTCACGGCCGGCAGGATGAGGTGTGAAAGCCGGTCCCCGAGCGACGCGCCCGGCCCGCCGTAGCCGGATGCCGGCAGCCAGTGGAAGCGCACGGCGAAGAACTCGATCAGCAGCAGCCCGAGCCAGAAGGTCGGGATGCTGGCGGCGAACATCGACACCGTCATCACCACCTGGTCGAACGCCGAGCCGCGCTTATAGGCGGCGAGGATGCCCACGGGCAGCGCGATCACCACCGCGATCAGGATGGAGAACAGCGTGAGGAACGTCGTCGGCTCCGCCCGCTGGGCGAGTGCGCTCAGCACCGGTTCGTTGAGAAAGATCGACTGCCCGAGATCGCCGCGCAGCACCTGCTCCACGAACAGCAGATATTGCACCGGCAGCGGCCGATCCAGCCCCCAGCTTGTCCGCAGCGCGGCCACCGCGGCAGGGCTCGCCTGCGGACCGAGCATCACCGATGCCGGGTCCCCGGGCGCGATCCGCACGATCACGAACACCACGGTGACGACCAGCAGCATGACCACGATCATGCCGATGAGCCGGCCGCACACCGCGTGCAGCAGCCTGTTGCGGATCACGCTTCCACTCCGGCCAGCTCCCGCTCAGGCGAGCGTGACGTTCCAGAAATACGGCCACGGCGCAGGCACGAGGCCCTTCAGCTTCGGAGAGCGCGCGGCGAGGGAGTTGAAATCCCCTACCTTGATCAGCGGCGCCTGTGCATAGAACAGCGCCTGCACCTGCGCCCACAGCTTCACCCGCTTCGCCGGATCGGCCTCGCTGTTGAACTTCGCCACCAGCGCATCCTTCTGCGGCGTTGCCCACCAGCCCGGGAAATCGTCGGACATGAAGCCATCCAGCGCGGGTTCCGGCAGGAACGGGCTGTGGGTGATGAAGATTTCCCACAATTTCGGGTCGCCACGGCGCTGGATCAGCGTCGCCCAATCCATCACCTGCAGATCGACCTTGAAGCCGGCCTGCTGCAGATAGGCTTCGGCCACCTGGGCGATCTTGTAGTGGAACGGGTACTGGCGGCTCGCCATCAGCCGGATCGGGCTGCCATCGTACCCGCCCTGCTTCATCAGCGCCTTGGCCTTCGCCGGATCCGCCGCGCCGTAGCGCACGATGCCGGCATCGGTGTGCCAGACGTAGTTCTTCGGATACAACGCGCCGTCCACCGCATAGAAGCGCGGAGTGCCGAACGCGGCCTCCAGCATGTCCTTCGGGCTCAGCGCCGCCTGCACCGCCTGGCGCAGCGCCACCTTGGCCAGCCCGCCCTGCTTCGTGTTCATCACCATCTGCGGCCAGCCGAACGGCTTCAGCAGCAGCGGCAGGCTCGCATGGCTTTTCGTCAGCCGGTCATACGCTTCCACCGGCAACGAATCGGCATAATGGTACTGCCCCGCCAATGCGCCGTCCGTGCGCGTGTTCGCATCCGGCACCGGCACGAACGTGATCCCGGCGAGATCCGGATGCCGCCCGCCGCCATACCCGTCAGGCGCCCCCGGCGGGGAGGCATAGGCATCGAACCGGACAAGCTGGATGTAGCGGTCCGGCACATGCGCCTTCAGCTTGTACGGCCCCGTGCCGATGAAGGCGGTGAGCGTGTCCGCCAGCTTGTTCGCCGGCATGATGACGGCCGCCGAGTTGTTGAAGGCCAGCAACGCCGCCAGCGGCGCATAGGGCTTCTTCAGCGTGATGCGAACGGCGCCGGCATCGACCTTCTCCAGCTTCGAGACGTTCGGCGCCACCTGCTGCCCGCGCGAAGCGATCTTCATCCATCGCTTCAGCGACGCCAGCACGTCCTCCACCGTCATCGGCGACCCGTCGTGGAATTTCACGCCCTGGCGCAGCTTGATCGTGTATTCGGTTCCGCCCTTCGCAATCGTCGGCAGCCCCGCCGCCAGCAGCGGCGTCACCTTCCAGTTGCTGTCGAAGGTGAACAGCGTCTCGAACATGTGCTGGGCGATCATGCCGACGAGATCGGCGGTGGACACCACCGGATCGAGCGTCGGCGGCTCGCCGATCGTGGCCACGGTAATCACGCCGCCCTTCGCCGGGGCGGCCTGTGCCAGCGCCGGATAAAGGGTCGGGCCAGCCGCCGCCGCCAATCCGGCAATCGCGAAATCCCGCCTCGACAGATCCATGGTCGCTCCCCTGTGCCATGGGCGGATTTGCGGAACCGCCCGATACATCCATAATTATGTAAGATATGCGATTATTAGGGATGACCTTATGCAGCCCGGCAGGATCGGTCAAGACGGCAGCACGGCGTGGCAGCCTGCCGGCTGCCACGCCCGGAAAACGATCGTGGAAGGACGGACGTCAGGCTGACGCGCGCGCCGGCACCGGAATGGAGGGGCTATCGGCACGCAGGCCGAATTCCTCGGCCAATAGCGCATAGGATCGACGGCGCGCAGCCGGATCGTGCACCGTCGTAAGCACCACGATATCCTCAGCCTGCGTGTGGGCGGCCAGTGCCCGCAACTGCACCCCCACCTGCCCCGCGGTGCCGACGAGCGCGGTGGCGCGCAGCGCCGCCGCCCGCGCGCGTTCGGCGTCGGTCCAGGGATATGCATCCGCCTCCTCCGGGCTCGGCAGCGCGGCATACATGCCCCGGTCCCGCCCCAGCCGCCACAGCGCACGGGAGGAGAACAGCCGCTCCGCCTCCGCCTCGGTCTCCGCCGCCACCGCCCACACGCACAATGCAGCCTGCGGCGCCGGATGCACTTCACTCGGAGTGTACGCCTCGCGATAGAATTCCAGCGCCTCAGCAGTCCCCAGCCCGTCGGTGATGAAATGCGCGAAGCAGTAGGGCAGGCCGAAATGCGCGGCGACGCGGGCGCCGTAATCGGAGCTGCCAAGAATCCAGACCTCCGGTGCCGTTGCCCCCATCGGCTGCGCCTGCACGGCGCGAAACGGATGCGTCTCCGGCAACGGCTCGCCGCGCACCCAGGCCATCAGGTCGCGCACCGCCGCGGGAAACTGCCGCGCCGCGTCCGCCGCATTCGGGTTCAACGCATGCGCCGTCATTCCGTCAGACCCCGGCGCGCGCCCCAGGCCGAGATCGATCCGCCCGGGCGCGATTGCTTCCAGCACGCGGAACTGTTCGGCCACCTTCAGCGCGGCATAATGCGGCAGCATCACCCCCGCGCTGCCCACGCGGATGCGCCGCGTGGTGGCCGCGATCGCGCCGATCAGGATTTCGGGCGCGGTGCCGGCCTGGCTCGCGGAATTATGGTGCTCCGCCACCCAGTAGCGGGCATAGCCCAGCGCCTCGCAATATCGCGCGAGCTCCAGGCTCTCGCGGATCGAGGCGTCCGGCGCCCGGCCGGTGACGATGGTGGACTGGTCGAGCACGGACAGGCGGATCATGGCGCGGCCCTTCAGAAACTTGCGTATCCGAATGTCGCGCGCAACACCGCATAGGCAAGGCCACCTACCAGGAATCCCACCAGCGTGCCGTTCACCCGCACGAATTGCAGATCCTTGCCCACCCGCAATTCCAGCCGGTCGGTGATCGTCTTCGCATCCCAGTTCGCCACCACCCCGGCGATGAAGTCCGACAGTTGCGCCTGCGCGGCCGGCAGCAGCCCGGCCACGATGCGTTCCACCCCGCGATTGATGCGCGCCCGCGCGACGGGGTCGGACTCCAGCAACGCACCCAGATTGGCGAACGCGCCTTCCAACAGCACCACGGTATGGCCGAACGGCCGCGCCGCATCCTGCTCCAGCGCGCCGCGCAGCCGGCCCCAGATATCCCATGCCCAGGTCTGTACCGTCTGATGCGCCACCACGCGCTTCACCGCCGCCCCCAGTTCGGCCGCGCGTGCCGGGTCTTCCTCGATGCGGGTGATCTCCCGCTTCACCCATTCGTCGAAGGCCAGCCGCAGCTCGGACCCCTCCGGCCCCATCCGGTCCAGCTCGGCATTCACCGCCGTCATCACCCGGCGCGCCACCGTCGCCCCCAGCGCCCAGCCGACCAGCCGGCCGCCCTGCTCGCGCACCCGTTCCTCCACGGCCACGCGCAACTGGTCCTCCTTCGCGCCCAGCGTCTCGCGCAACTGACCGATGATGAAGGTGAACACCTCCTGGTGCCGGCCGCCCTCCACCAGCACGCGCAGCGCGCGCGCCACCACCTGCCCCGCCCCGGCGCCGCCCAGCAGGCGCGGCAGCAATCGCGCCAGCAGCCGCCGCGCCCGGCCGTCCTCGATGCTGGCCAGCAGGCCCGGCAGGCTCGCCGCCAGCGCCTCCGCCGCCGGCCGCGCGGCGATGGGATCGGCCAGGAACCGGTGCAGGATGCCGGGCAGATCAAGCCCGGCGAGCGTGCGCGACAGCTCCGCCTCGGTAAACACATGCGTCGCGACGAACCGGCCGAGCGCGCGGCCCAGCCGTTCCTTCTGCGCGGGAATGATCGCGGTATGCGGGATCGGCAGCCCCAGCGGGTGGCGGAACAGCGCCGTCACCGCGAACCAGTCGGCGATGCCGCCGACGAAGCCCGCCTTCGCCGCCGATTGCAGCAGATCGACCCAGAAGCCGCGCGCCAGGGCGTAGGTGCCGAGCGTGAGCACGGCCATCAGCACCAGCAGCCCCGTCGCGAAAGCCCGATGCCGGGCCAGCGTTCGGCGGGCGGCGGAATCGGGGTCGGTATCAGCCATTGCGCGGAACGCCGCGCCGCCGTTCTAGTATTGAACCCCGCGGGTCAGCGCCCCATCGACGACGAGATTGGTGCCGGTGATGAAGCTGGCGGCGGGGCTCGCCAGGAACACCGCCGCGCGGGCCATCTCCTCCGGCCGGCCCATCCGCCCGGTCGGGTTCAGGGCCATCGCCGCCTTGAACAGCTCGGGGTTTCCGGTCTCGATCCGGTCCCACACGCCGCCCTTGAAATAGGTATTCCCCGGCGAGACGGTGTTGGCGCGGATGTTCTGGGAAGCAAGCTGGAAGGCGAGCCCCTGCGCGTAATGGATCAGCGCCGCCTTGAATGCACCATAAGGGCCGGCGGCGAAATCGATCTCCCGGCCCGACACCGAGGCGATGATCACGATGGAGGCCGCCTTGCTCTTCATCAGCGCGGGCAGGGCGGCATTCACCACGCGCACGGTGCCCATCAGGTCGGTATCGAACCCCGCCTTCCACCCGGTCTCGTCGGCCGTGATGGCAAGCGCGCTCACGTTCGGCACCACGATGTCGAGCCCGCCCAGCTCCGCCGCCGCATCCGTCACCCAGGTCACCGCCGCCACCGCGTCGGTCACGTCCACCGCGCGCCCGGTCGCCTTCACGCCGTTCCTGCCGCCCAGCGCCGCCACGGTCGCCTTCACCGCCGCGGCATCGCGCGCGCAGATCGCCACGTCCGCGCCCTCGGCGACCAGCAGTTCGGCGATGGCCCGGCCGATCCCCCGGGTGCCGCCGGTCACCAGCGCCTTCTTGCCCGCCAACCCCAGATCCATGGTTTCCGTTCCTTCAGCTTGCCAGGTAGGTCTTCAGGATGCCCGCGCCGACCGTGTATTTCGGATCGACGAAATTGCCGAGCCGCACGCGCCCGCACTGGCTCAGCATCATGTAGGCATCCCAGCGGTCGTAACCGTATTCGGCCTCCATCCATAGCACCAGTTCGCGATAGGCGATGCGCGCCGCATCCTCCAGCGGCCGGGCGGAGCCGATCGCCATGATGAAATCCTCCCGCTCCAGCCGCGGCCACTCGATCGCCCAGCCCTTGATCACGTCCACGCGGATGGTGGTGAGCGAGGGATATTCCACCGCCGTGCCGCACACCTCGCCGTCGCCCTGGCAGGCATGGGCATCGCCGATGAACAGCCGCGCACCCGGCGCGCGCACCGGCAGATAGGTGATGCTGCCCGGCCCCATGTCCGGCAGGTCCATGTTGCCGCCATGCGAATCCGGCGTCAGCGAATTGATCGAATCGATCTCGGGCGAGGTGGAGAGCGTGCCGATATGCGGCTTGTACGGCAGCGTCACCCGCTCGCTCCAGCGCACGTGCTTCTCGTCCACATGCACCTTGCGGGTGATCTCCGGCAGCGGCGGATTGAGCGTCGCGGTGAGCGCGGTGCCGGTCAGCGCCCCGAAATGCGGGATCATGCAGCAGGTGCCGCGCGGGTTCTCTCCGCGCGGGGCCATCGATTCGATATGCACGGCGAGCGCATCGCCCGGTTCCGCGCCCTCGATCATGATCGGCCCGTTCTGCGGGTTCACGAACGGCATGCGCAGCCGCTTCGTCGGCTTGTCGCGCTCGGTGCGGATCGCGCCCTCGAACGCATCGCGCGTCTCGATGCGGATGCGGTCGCCCGGCTGAACCGTCAGCACCGGGTCGGAATACGGGCCGATCGTGTAGTGGTAGCGGCCCTGTTTCGCCTCGCTCAGGTCATGCAGCTTGGCGCGGCCCTGCCAGCCGACGCCGCGCGTCGCGGCGATCGAGGTGTCGAGCCATTTCGCCGCGGCATTCCGTGCCATGCGCATCCCCCCGCCGATGGTCCGGCGGGAGGATACCGCATCCGGCGCGGCGCGCGAGCGCCTAAACTCAGAACGTCAGCGAACTCGCCTGCACCACCAATGGCAACGTGCGCACCATCGCCAGCACCTCCTCCGGCACCGGCTCATCCACCGAGACGAGGCAGATCGCATCCCCGCCCGCCGCCGCACGGCCAAGGTGGAAGGTCGCGATATTGATCCCGGCCCCCGACAGCGTGGCGCCGAACCGGCCGATGAAGCCCGGCTTGTCCTGGTTGGTCACATACAGCATGTGCCGGCCGAAATCCGCCTCCACCGGAATGCCCTTGATTTCCACGATCCGCGGGCGGGACCCGGCGAACAGCGTGCCGGCCACGCCGCGCGTCTGCGTATCGGTCGTCACCACGATGCGCACCAGCGTCTGATACTCGCTCGGCCGGTCATGCACCGTCTCCGCCACGTCCACGCCCCGCTCGCGCGCCAGCACCGGGGCATTCACCATGTTCACCCCCGCCATCACCGGCCCCAGCAGCCCGGCGAGTGCCGCGGCCGTCAGCGGGCGATGGTTCAGCGCCGCGGCATGCCCCTCGTACTCGATGGACACGCTATGGATCACGCCCTCCTTCGCCTGCGTGAGCTGCCCCGCGAAGGCGCCCAGCAGCCGGCACAGCTCCATGTACGGCTTCAGCCGCGGCGCGTCCTCGGCCGAGACCGATGGCATGTTGATCGCGTTCGTCACCGCTCCGGTCAGCAGGAAGTCGCTCATCTGCTCGGCCACCTGCAGCGCCACGTTCTCCTGCGCCTCGTTCGTCGCCGCCCCCAGGTGCGGGGTGCAGACCACGTTCTCCAGTCCGAACAGCGGGCTCTCCTTCGCCGGCTCGGTTTCGAATACGTCGAGCGCGGCGCCCGCCACGTGGCCCGATGCCAGCGCCTCCGCCAGCGCCGCCTCGTCGATCAGCCCGCCGCGCGCACAGTTGATGATGCGCACGCCCTTCCTCATCCGCCCGATCGCCTCGCGCGAGAGGATGTTGCGTGTCGCATCCGTCAGCGGCGTGTGCAGGGTGACGAACTCGGCGCGGGCCAGCAGCTCGTCCAGCTCCACCTTTTCCACGCCCAGCTCCACCGCATGCTTCTCGGTCAGGAACGGATCGTAGGCGATCACCTTCATCTTCAGCCCCAGCGCCCGGTCGGCGACGATGGAGCCGATGTTGCCGCAGCCGATCAGCCCCAGCACCTTGGCGAACAGCTCCACGCCCATGAAGCGGTTCTTCTCCCACTTCCCGGCCTTGGTGCTGGCCGAAGCCTCCGGGATCTGCCGGGCGAGCGCGAACATCAGCGCGATCGCGTGCTCGGCGGTGGTGATCGCATTGCCGAAGGGCGTGTTCATCACCACCACGCCGCGCGCGGTGGCCGATTTCACATCCACATTGTCCACGCCGATGCCCGCACGCCCCACCACCTTGAGGTTGGCGGCCACCTCCAGCAGCTCCTTCGTCACCTTGGTGGCGGAGCGGATGGCAAGCCCGTCATAATCGCCGATGATGCCGCGCAGATCGGCCGGCGACAGGCCGGGCTTCACATCGGCCTCGATGCCGCGGTTGCGGAAGATCTCCACCGCGGCCGGAGAAAGCTTGTCGGAAATCAGGACTTTCGGCATCTGCATCACTCCGCCGCCGCAACGGCGGTGAATTCGGTTTCCACGGCGACGAACGCCCAGTCGAGCCAGGGCAGCAACGCCGCGATATCGGCGGTCTCCACCGTCGCCCCGCCCCAGATCCGCAAACCCGGCGGCGCATCGCGATAGGCGCCGACATCGAAGGCCACGCCCTGCTTCTCCAGCAGCGCGGCGAGCTTCTTCGCCGCCTGCGCCTGCCCCTCGGGCGAGAGCGCGGTGAACCACGGTGCGACGATGCGCAGGCAGATCGAGGTGCAGGACCGCGTGGCCGCATCCTCGGCGAGGAAATCGGCCCACGGCGTGCGCGCGACCCATCCGGCCACTGCGGCAAGGTTCGCTTCGCTGCGCGCGATCAGCGCCGGCAGCCCGCCGATGCCTTCGGCCCAGCGCAGCCCGTCCAGCGCATCCTCCACGCACAGCATGCTCGGCGTGTTGATGGTCTCGCCCTTGAAGATGCCGTCGATCAGCTTGCCGCCCTTGGTGAGCCGGAAAATCTTCGGCAGCGGCCAGGCCGGCTTGTGGCTTTCGAGCCGCGCCACCGCCCGCGGCGACAGCGCGAGCATCCCGTGCGCCGCCTCGCCCCCCAGCACCTTCTGCCAGGACCAGGTGACGACATCGAGCTTCTCCCAGGGCAGCGCCATCGCGAAGGCGGCCGAGGTCGCATCGCAGATCGTCAGCCCCTCGCGGTCGGCCGGAATCCACGCCCCGTCCGGCACCCGCACGCCGGAGGTGGTGCCGTTCCATGCGAACACCACGTCACGGCCGAAATCCACCTGCTCCAGCGCCGGCAGCCGCCCATAGGTCGCGCCCAGCACCCGCGCGTCGGCCAGCTTCAACTGCTTGACCACATCGGTCGCCCAGGCTTCGGAAAAGCTCTCGAAGGCGAGCACATCCACGCCCCGCGCGCCGAGCAGCGACCACAGCGCCATCTCGACCGCGCCGGTATCGGAGGCCGGCACGATGCCGAGCTTCCAGCCCTCCGGCAGCCCCAGGACCGCGCGCGACCGCGCGATCACCTCGGCCAGCCGCGCCTTCGGCTCCCTCGCCCGATGGCTGCGCCCGAGCAGCGCGCCTTCGAGCCCGGCAAGCGAATAGCCGGGGCGCTTGGCACAGGGACCGGATGAGAAATTGGGATTTGCCGGACGCATGTCCGGAGAAGCGGCGATTGCCATTGCGGCTCTCCCTTTCAGAAGAGAAGCGCCCCGGTGGGGGGGCGTGACCCGCCGCAAGGGCTAGCGCAGGTCCGGGGAGAACTCAAGCCCTGTTTGACCAAGGTGGTGCCTTGGTTTGAATTTCCGCGCTCAATCCCTATCCGGATATTCGCGCCGGGCTTCTGCGCGAGCCAATACCAATCGGCTGAGGAGCTGACCCCCCCCCATCCGTCATGCCGGCGCAGGCCGGCATCCAGGCCCGCCGCCTAAGCCCGCCACCCACACGCCTGGATTCCTGCTTTCGCCGGAGTGACAGGGAAGGGCCAGCACTTTCGTTGATCGGGCATAAGGAATTGGTTCTGCAAACAGAACTTGCCGGCACGCCGCTTTGCTATCGCTGATCAAGGAGGTTGCGCCGCATAAGTGCAAACGGCTTGCCGTTGTGCTGAACGGTCTCAACCGTTTGCCATCCGGCGCGGGCGTAAACGCGTTCTGCCGTGTTCGTATACAGCCAGAGGGTCGAAACCGAGGCGGCTCTGGCCTCCTGTTCGATGGCGGAAATCAACCGGCCTGCATGGCCTTGGCCTCGTGCGTGAGGAGCTACAAACATGTCGGCAAGCCATGGTGTCAGATCAGGCCTCTCATCCAGGTCGTGGGCTGTCAAACTGGCAGTGCCAACGGGTTCGCCATCGGTAAGCAAAACGAGTGTCCGAGGCATTGCACGAGCCGTGGCAGCCGTCCTTTTTGCGGCTTCAAGTATTTGATCAAACGGCTTGCCAGTGTGGCGGAAGAATGCCTCCCATCTCCAACGTGCTGTCATCGGCACAAGATCAGGGTGATCCGAGGTAGAAACTATCGTGGTTGGCATCGGGAACGCTCCATTCTCGAAAACCCTAAATCATGCACGCAGGAACCGCCAAAGCCTCAGCCGCCTCGCTACTTGCTGTTTGACGCGATGAGGCGCCACGAACGGATTTCACTCAATCCTTCCTGACTAGCCGCCGGGCAGTCACCTCGATCTCGATCAACATTCGCGGGTCCAGCAGCTCTGCTCGGATCATGGTTGCGGCCAGGCGTGCATCGCCGAAATATTTTCTCAGAACAGGCCAGCAAGGTTCAAAATCTTCACGCCGGGGAAGAATGTAGTGAACCCTCACGACGTCGGCCATTGATGCATCAACTGCGGCACCACCCGGACCAGCCATATCGATCCGCACATCACGGAACGTTGACGCCCTGCCGGAGATACCGGCTTGATGGCGCGGACAAGCCGGGGCGTTCCTGCAACGACCTGTACAGCCTGTCCCGCCGAACAGGAGATCGCCATGCCCCTCAAGGGAAGCTGCCACTGTGGCGCCACGCAGTTCGAGATCGCCGAGGCGCCGGCACGTGTCACCCGATGCACCTGCTCGTTTTGCGCCAAGCGCGGGGCGCTCTGGGCCTACTACCCGCCCGCGCAGTTCAAGCTGCTGACCGCGCGGGACCGCGTCTCCACCTACCAGTGGAGAAGCTATTCGGTCGCGCATCACCACTGCGCCATCTGCGGCTGCGGCACCTACAGCGAAAGCCCCGAATGGGCGGACAACAAGCCTGTCCCGGGCAGCATCAAGATCGGCATCAACACCCACCTGCTGGATGATTTCGATCTGGATGCCGTTCCCGTCCAGGTGATGGACGGCAAGAATCTCTGGTGAGGCGCCGATCCGCCGTCACATCCACCGCGGTTCGGCCGATCCCAGCGGACAGGCCGGCAGCGCCCAGCGCATCACGGCTTCCCCGACCACGACCGGCGGAATAAGCCGGCGCGCCTCGCCCCAGGCTGTCGCCTCGATCGCCGGCGCCTGATCGGCCGGCGTTTCGGCGGCGAGCGGCACCGCACGATGGCCTTCGCCCTGATCCACAAGCAGCTTCGCCGTCCGGGCAAGTGACAATCTGGCTTCCATGCCGCTTCCATCCACCCGCCGCCGCGCAAGCCCGCGGATCGCCGTCGCCGCCAGCAGGTATCCGGTCGCATGGTCCAGCGCCTGCACCGGCAGCGGAACCGGCCTGTCCGCACCCCGCCAGCGCATGCCGGCGTCCGCGATGCCGCTGCTCATCTGCACCAGGCTATCGAACCCGCGCCGCCCCGCCCAAGGCCCGGACCAGCCATAGGCGCACAGGCACACATCGATCAGGCCCGGCGAAATCGCGCGGCGCCCGGCCGCGTCGTACCCCAGCCGGTCCAGCGCGCCGGGCCGGTAGCCGTGCAGCAGGATGTCCGCACCGCTCAGCAACGCCTCGAAGGTGCTACGGCCTTTCGCGCTTTCCAGATCGAGCAGCGCGCACCGCTTCCCGGGCGTGACCTCCGGGGCCAGGCCGGGCTCGTCCCAATCCGGCGGGTCGATCCGCAGCACTTCCGCACCGAACCCGGCCAGGAAGCGGCTGGCCACCGGGCCGGCGAGAATGCGGGTCAGATCCAGAACACGAATGCCGGTCAGGGGCCGGGATGCCGGCGCCGGCCTGTCCCGCCGCGCGCCCGTTGCGGCGATGGAAACGTCCGCCAGCGGTTCCGCGGCCACGGCCTGGCCTTGCGGATGCACGGCCCAGGCCGCCACCGGCCGCATCTCGGCCGCACAGCCGCCCGCCGCC